>JAKFEJ010000082.1:0-7907 GCA_036675745.1 Chitinophagaceae bacterium
GTAAATTCAGGCGAACCTTTTATGGATTGGTCGCATGGTCATCCGCCCATTGCACTTGTTGACAACACGCTTTGCCCGGCCAATGAAAAAGTATATGAGTTCATGGACAAAGTTTTTACAGAAGTGGCGCAGTTGTTTCCTTTTCAATACATACACATGGGCGGTGATGAAACAGCGAGAAATTTTTGGGAAAAAAGCGCTGCTATCAAAGCATTGATGAAAAAAGAAAATTTAAAAAACCAGGATGAAGTGCAAAGCTATTTTGTAAAGAGGATGGGAAAGATCATCGCATCAAAAGGAAAGAAAATGATTGGCTGGGATGAAATATTACAGGGTGGATTAGCTCCCGGCGCTGCTGTTATGAGCTGGCGGGGAATGAAGGGTGGCATTGAAGCTGCAAAAATGGGGCATGAAGTAGTGATGACACCTACTGATTTTGTATATATTGATTATATGCAGGGCGATAAGGTAATAGAGCCCCCGGTTTATGCTACGCTGCGTTTGAAAAAGGCTTACCAGTTTGAGCCGGTTCCTGAAGGTGTAAATCCATCATTGATAAAAGGCGGACAGGCTAACTTATGGACGGAGCAGGTGTATAATATGCGGCATGCGCAATACATGACCTGGCCCAGGAGTTTTGCCATAGCGGAAGCATTGTGGTCGCCAAAAGAAAAAAGGAACTGGAATGATTTTGTTCCGAGGGTGGAAAAACATTTTGACCGATTTGATATGGCGCAGATGAAATATGCACCGAGCATGTATGATCCGATCTTTCAAATAAGTAAAAAGGATTCAACAAGGGTAATCGTAAAAATGGAAACTGAAATAGAGGGTTTGGATATTCATTACAGTTTTGACAATTCATTTCCTGACCAGTTTTATCCTAAGTACACGGCTCCGGTTGAAGTACCAAAAGATGCTGTTACCATGAAAGTGATCACATATAGAGATGCTAAACCCATGGGAAGGATGATGGTAATGCCACGAGCGGAACTGAATAAAAGAGCTAAGATCAAATAGATAAATAATTGAGCAAAATGAAAAGGTGATAAGCAAAATGTTTATCACCATTTTTTATTGAACCGGGCAAACACGGGGTCAAAAAAAAGTTACTGGCAATCTACGCATTGCGCATTATTTTACTCCTCAAAAATCATCGTTCCTGCACTACGAAACAATGCTGATTGAAAATTCAACTCCTTCCACCAGGAATTTGCTGCAATAGTAAAAGTATTCGGTCACAGGCCCCTAAAATTCTGCAACCGAAATTTGAATAAGTATCTTTAACATATAGCAGCGTTATGGCAAAAACAAAAAATACAACCATCATCGTAAAGGGAACGGCAATAACCATCATCAAGGCACATGAATCCGATTATATTTCTTTAACGGATATAGTCAAAAGTTTTGGAGATGAAACTATTATCTACAATTGGCTGCGCAACCGTAATACCATTGAGTTCCTGGGTATTTGGGAACTCATCTATAATCCCACTTTTAAACCTCTCGAATTCGAGAGGTTTAAAAGTGAAGCAGGTTTAAATCGCTTTAGTCTGTCACCCAAAAAATGGACAGAAGCCACAAAAGCTATAGGTATCATTTCAAAGGCCGGGCGATACGGCGGGGGTACTTTTGCCCACAAAGACATTGCTTTTGAATTTGGCTCCTGGCTGAGCGCCGAATTCAAACTGTATTTGATTAAAGAATTTCAACGGCTGAAAGAAGAAGAAACCAGCCGTCAGCATTTGGAATGGAACCTGCAACGAACACTTGCCAAAATAAATTACCGCATACATACAGATGCCATTAAAGAAAATTTAGTACCTGCGGAAGTAAGTCAAAAGCAAAGCAGCCTGATTTATGCCACAGAAGCGGATGTATTAAATGTGGCGCTGTTTGGCCAAACAGCATTGGAATGGCGGCAGCAAAATCCAGGCAAAAAAGGTAACATCAGAGATTATGCTACGCTTGAACAATTAGTGGTGCTTAGCAATCTTGAAAGTCTGAATGCTGTTTTCATACAACAACAATTGCCGCAAAGCACCAGGCTGATACAATTAAATAAAGTGGCCATTACACAAATGAAATCTTTATTACAAAACACACAACTGAAAAAGCTAAAATAAAGATTCTTTGCAATAAAAAACATTTCAACTCATTATGTCATTTATCAAAGAAAGGTTAGAAAAAAAATTCTCCGAAGAATATATTAAGCTAAATGAGCAACAACGCCTCGCCGTTGATACCATCGATGGTCCTGTCATGGTAATAGCAGGCCCCGGCACCGGCAAAACGCAGATACTGGCCAGCCGGATTGGTAAAATATTATTAGACACAGATGCCTTACCCGAAAATATCCTTTGCCTTACTTATACAGATGCAGGTGTAGTTGCCATGCGCAAAAGATTATTACAATTTATCGGACCTGATGCTTATAAAGTAAATATCTATACGTTTCATGCTTTTTGTAATGATGTGATCCAGGAAAATCTTTCTTTGTTTGAAAAAACGGCGTTGGACCCTATTTCCGACCTGGAAAAAATTGAACTTTTTAAACAACTGATCGATTCCTTTCCAAAAGACAATCCACTCAAACGCTACCGTGGCGATGTATATTTTGAGATCAATAACCTGCAATCACTTTTCAGTACAATGAAAAAAGAAGGATGGTCACCGGCTTTTATTAACCGGAAAATTGATGAATACATAGCTGATCTTGCCAACCGCGATGAATTTATTTATAAAAGAAAATACAAAGGTTTTCTGCCGGGTGATCTGAAAAAAGACAAAATAGAAGAGCAGAAAGAAAAAATGGAAAAACTGCGGGCAGCGGTCAATGAGTTTGATGGCTTTCAGCAATTAATGCGTAAACGAAACCGCTATGATTTTGATGATATGATCAACTGGGTGATCAAAGCTTTTGAAGAAAATAAAAACCTGCTTGCCAATTACCAGGAAAAATATCAATACATATTGGTAGATGAATACCAGGATACCAGCGGTACCCAAAACCGTATTATAGAATTGCTGATCAACTATTGGGATAGACCGAATGTATTTGTAGTGGGTGATGATGATCAAAGCATCTATCGTTTCCAGGGAGCCAACGTGGAGAATATGTTATCTTTTGCCGATAACTACAAGGAGTTTTTGCTGACCGTTGTTCTTACAAACAATTATCGTTCTACCCAACCGATACTGGACGTTTCCAAAACATTGATCAATCGCAATGAAGAAAGACTGGTAAAACAAATCCCTGGTCTTAGCAAAGAATTACTTTCCTCCAATCCACGGTTCAACCTCCCGATAGTTATCGGGATACTGAATCATCCCACTATCACAGAATATGAGAACCAGCAGCAGGAAATGATCGCTATTACTTTGCAATTGCAGGAACTACTACACAAGGGCATTTCACCGGGAAGGATCGGGGTCATTTATAAAGAAAACAAATATGGTGAAGAACTGACAAAATATTGCAAGCTGCTGCATATACCGGTGTACAGCAAACGAAAACAAAATATCCTGGAGATCCCGTTGGCACAAAAGATCATCCTGGTGTTACGATACCTCGCAGCGGAACACGATACACCTTATGGCGGTGATGAAATGCTTTTCGAGATACTGCACTTTGATTGGTTTAACATTCCGGCAATTGAAATAGCCAAATTAAGTATTGAAACAGCCGACAGAAAGTTTGGAGAAAATAAAACTTCTATCCGCCAGCTATTGATTGAAAAAGCGAATGCCCCCGCAAAAGACCTTTTCAGTATTCCATTTAACGAAGGATTGAAAAAGGCCAGCGCTACCATTGAACAATTAATTAAGGATGTTCCAAATGTTACTTTACAGGTTCTTTTTGAAAACATCATCCGCGAGGCCGGTGTGCTAAGCTATATCATGCAAAGCAATGATAAGTTATGGTTAATGCAGGTGCTTACCGGCTTGTTCGATTTTATAAAAGACGAAACGCATCGCCAGCCATTAATGAGGTTGCAGGACCTGGTAAACATTATCGACCTGATGGAAAAAGAAGAAATTCCGCTTCCTCTTGTCCAGGTGAGCGGCAGCGACAAAGGCATCAACCTGTTAACGGCTCACGGATCGAAAGGGCTAGAATTTGAATACGTATTCTTTGCAGGATGCAATGCTTCTTCCTGGGAAAAGAAACGTAAGCCCGGCGGTGGCTATAGTTTACCTGATACCATTTTCTCCTCCCCCACCGGGGGAGGCCGGGTTGGGGCCGACGAAGAAGAATTACGCCGCTTATTTTATGTAGCGCTTACAAGAGCAGAACAACATCTTTTTATTTCTTTTAGTAAGTACAAAAATGATGGCAAAGAACTGGAACCCTCCATGTTCATTGCTGAAATACAGGACCTGCATCCGGAACTGAAAACAGAAACAGGAATAGTTAATGCGGAAGATATACTTACATTTTCTTCCCTGCAGTTCATAATTGCCGCGCCGGAAATTGAAAAAATGGAGGAAGAGTTTATTGGCCGGCTGCTGGAAAAATTTTCCATGAACGTAACAGCGCTGAACAACTATTTAAAATGTCCGCTGGAATTTTATTTTAAAAATCTTGTTCGCATTCCTTCTCCAAAAAATGAAGCGACAGAGTTTGGGTCATCCGTTCACTATGCGTTGGAACAATTGTTTCGCAAAATGCAGGATGGCGGCAAAGAACAATTCCCGTTAAAAAAAGAGTTTATCGCGGATTTTGAGTGGTATATGCATCGCCACCGCGAAAGTTTTACCAAAGAACAATTTGAAAGAAGGTTGGAATACGGCCATGGAGTTTTGAGTAATTATTACGATAAATACATCAGCGACTTTAATAAGATAGTTGCTATAGAACGCAATATCAGGAATGTGGTAGTGAAGGATGTACCGCTGAAAGGGAAACTGGATAAGCTGGAATTTGATGGCAAACAGGTGATTGTTGTAGATTATAAAACCGGCGATCCCGAAAAAGCGATTCCTAAATTAAAAGGGCCGAACGAGAAGGAACCCAATGGCGGCGATTACTGGCGGCAGGCTGTTTTTTACAAGATCCTTGTTGACAACTATACGGCGAAAGACTGGAAAGTGATCAGTACAGAGTTTGACTTTATAGAGCCTGACAAAAAGAAAAATTACCGGAAAGAGAAAGTTGTTATCACTCCTGCAGATATCACTACCGTTACAGAACAGATAGCAACTACCTGGAATAAAATTCAGGAACGGGATTTTTATACCGGTTGTGGCAAAGAAGATTGCCACTGGTGCGAGTTTGTAAAAACTAATAACCTGGCCATCGCCCTGCATGAGATTGAAGAAGAAGAGAACTACGATTAATGAGATTTTATAAGGTTAATGGGAAATTTTCTTCCGGCAAGAACTTTCACATTCTTTTTTACACTCCTGATCGCTGTTCTTTAAAATCTTCACAATCCTTTTTAATCCGGCAAACCGTGGTTTTATCTTTATTATGTTTGCAAAAATTTTGGTTCGGCCATTCTCGAAATGAAAAGACTAATTCTATTACTCCTCATAATCCTTTTTTTAATCCAGCAAATCGTAGTTCTGCCCGGTTGCGCCACTATCATTCCTCCCGAAGGAGGTCCGAAAGACACGTTGCCACCTGTTTTACGCAGGGCCGATCCGCTGGATTCTTCTCTTAATTTTACTGATAAAACCATAACACTTTCCTTTGATGAATATGTAGATGCAGATAATGCACAGCAGGAAATGATCATATCTCCTGTGCCGGCTAACCTGCCTACCATTACCCGCAAGCTGAATACGGTAACTATTAAATTGCGGGATACATTGGAGCCTAATACCACGTATTCACTCAATTTTGGCAATACCATTAAAGATGTAAATGAAGCGAATGTTATGAAAAACTTCACTTACACCTTTTCCACCGGTACGTATTTTGATTCTCTTGAGTTCCGGGGTAATGTAGTATTGGCGGAAACAGGCGATATTGATACTACACTGACGGTAATGCTGCACAAAACCAATTTAGACTCGGCGGTTGTAAATGAAAAGCCAAGGTATATTGCCAAAACAGATGGCCGGGGATATTTTCATTTTATCAATCTTCCTCCCGATACATTTTATGTATATGCATTAAAAGACGAAGGCCGTAGTTACCGGTATATGGATAAAACGCAGCTATTTGCTTTTTCGGATTCAGCGGCTATAGTAGCGCCCGGTACAAAACCATTAACCTTGTATGCTTATGCCAGCAAAGACCCTGAGGAAAACAATAAAACACCTGCAGCGTCTACAGGCCGGGGTAGCCGGGCATCTGATAAAAGGCTAAAGTTTACTACCAATCTCAGCGGCAATGAGCAGGATTTATTAGACAAGTTTATGTTTACGTTCGAAACGCCGCTAAAAAATTTCGATTCAACAAAGGTTCATTTTACAAAGGACACCAGTTATACTCCTGTTACCGGTTACAGTTGGGAAAAAGACAGCATCATGAAAACCGTGAAACTAAACTATGCATGGCAGGAAAATGTGATGCACCATATACTACTTGAAAAAGATTTTGCGACCGATACACTGGGACAACAGTTATTAAAAGCCGACACCGTCAGTTTTAAAACAAAAGAAGCAAAAGATTATGGAAAACTGACTCTTCGCTTCCGCAATCTTGATCTGTCTAAAAATCCTGTTCTACTTTTTGTTCAGAACAATGAAATAAAAAAATCTGTTCCGCTTACAACAACCAGCTTTTCACAAACTTTGTTTCCTCCCGGTGAATACAATCTTCGTATTTTGAATGATGAAAATAAAAATGGTGTATGGGATGCCGGTGAATTTTTTGGTAAACGAAAACAACCGGAACTGGTCAAACCCATTCAACGGACGATCAATGTAAAAGCCAACCTGGACAATGCCTTTGATATAGACGTCACGGCTCCGCCGGCAGAACCCCGTTCGCAACAATCGCAGAATCCAAATCTTCCCGGAAGAACAAATAATAACAGGCCCGGTAACCGGTTTTGAAAATAAATGACTAAGCCCAAAATTGTTACCAGTTACCAGTCAGCGCCTTCAAGTTTCGGGAACCTACAGGTAACCTGTAACAGACAACCGGCAACCATTTCGCACCTTGTCCCTTGTTCCCTGATTCTTTACCTTTGTTCTATGCAATTTTCATCTTCGCTTCTTGAAAACGCTGTCAATGAATTTTCCAAACTTCCCGGTATTGGAAAGAAGACAGCTTTGCGTTTAGTGCTGCACTTACTCAAACAAAATGTAAATGATGTACAGCATTTTGGGGAGATCATTGCTAAAATGCGTAGCGAAATAAAATTCTGTAATCGGTGTTTCAATGTAGCAGATGCTGACATTTGTTCCATTTGCGCCAACTCCATGCGCAAGCAGGAAACCATCTGCGTCGTAGAATCTATCCGGGATGTTATTGCTATCGAAAGCACACAACAATTCAATGGCACTTACCATGTATTGGGTGGTGTTATTTCGCCTTTAGATGGGGTTGGCCCTGATCAATTAAATATTGAAACACTTGTCCATCGTATACAAAAAGAGCAAACCGAAGAGTTGATCTTTGCTCTCAATCCCAATATACAGGGCGATACAACCATATATTATATACAGAAAAAATTATCCGCAGGACCCGGTGGGCAACCGTTTAATATCCGCATCACTACTATTGCCCGTGGTATCGCCTTTGGCGGTGAGTTGGAGTATGCCGATGAAATGACCCTGGCCCGCAGCCTTCAAAACCGGCTCCCGGTCGAAAATTATGTTGCCAACCGCTGATTGGCGAATACTTTTTTATTAAAGCAAGATGTAGTAGCTTTGCCGCTCAACAGGTGGATTTGTTTATTGTACGGCCTGTATAAAAAACTGAACTAATAAACGCCAAGAAACTCCCCTTT
>JAKFEJ010000634.1:0-7893 GCA_036675745.1 Chitinophagaceae bacterium
TAAATCCTGGTTCAGACAAATATTTTCTCTTCCACCAGTTGACAAATAATATGACCAATTAAAATATGGCTTTCCTGTATCCGTGGAGTATCCGTAGAAGGGACATTGATAAGATAATCGCTTACAGGTTTTAATTGTCCGCCTGTCATACCTGTAAAACCAATGGTAACCATTCCTTTTTCTTTAGCTGTTTCAAAGGCTTTGATAATGTTTTTTGAATTGCCGGAAGTAGAAAGACCGATCAATACATCGCCATGTTGCCCTATGCCATCTATTAGCCGGGAATAGATAACATCAAAACTATAATCATTGCCTACTGCCGTAAGATAAGAAGTATTGCAATGCAAAGCTTCTGCCGGTAATGCCTTCCTGTCCGTATAAAAACGACCGGAGAATTCGGCTGCCAGGTGTTGTGCATCAGCGGCGCTGCCTCCATTGCCACAGAACAAAACCTTATTACCATTTTTAAAAGCTAAAACGATCTTATGAATACAACTGTTAATAGTTTGCAGTAAAAGTTCGTTTTCTAAAACCTGTTGTTTTGTATCAATCGATGCTTTGATGATGCCGGTTATTTTTTCTTTCATGTGTTAATTATTATTGTTTTTTTGGCCACATGGATACGATAGCTATCGTATTAGATTTCTTTCTAAAAAGAAAAATGTTTGCATAGATATTTAAACTGTCCAGGTAGTTAAACCGTGTTTGGTAAATTGATAATTGTTGCAATAGCCGCCGAAAGATTCCAATGTTTCAATTACTTTATAACGGGTATTGGCCGGGCAATAGAAAATCATAAAACCACCGCCGCCTGCACCGGATATTTTTCCACCGGTTGCACCGGCTTTTTTAGCTCCGTTGTAAATATCTTCAATACTATTGTTAGAGATATTATGTGCCATTAATCTTTTTTGCTGAAAACCAAAATCGAGAATTTCCCCGATCTCATGCAATTTTCCTCTGAGCAATGCTTCCTTCATTCTTTTCGCCTGTTCTTTCAGTTGGTGCATGGCTTCAATAGACTTTTCGTTTTTCTCATTTACATTTTTCTGCTGCTCTTTAATGATAGTAGCGGATTCGCGGCTGGTAGAAGTGAAATAAAGAACGATATTGTTTTGCAACTCATGCAAATATTCAGGACGAATGCGTAACGGGTTTACGATTACTTTATCATCTTCATAAAATTCCATGAAATTCACACCACCGAAAGTAGCAGCGTACTGATCCTGTTTGCCACCAGCCAGTTTCAGATCAGCTCTTTCTATTTCGTATGCGTAGTGAGCAATATCATAATCGCCCAGAGGTAGTTTCAGCATTTCGGTAAAGGCGCCAATGATTGCCACCACCAAAGTAGAAGAAGTACCTAATCCGGAACCGGCAGGCGCATCCACAAAAGTTGATAATTTAAAACCTGTTGGCGGCATGCCATAATCTTTCTGGATACGGTTATATACGCCTTTTAAAAGGTCAAGGCTGCCGTCGATAGGAAGTTCACTGGTCCAGTCAAAACGTTGCGACTTTTTTTGATCAAGCGAGTCAATGAGGATCTCCTTTGTATCCAACGGTTCTATGCTTGCATGTGCAGCTAAGGAAACAGTGGCATTGAGGATAGCGCCGCCATACTGGTCGCTATAAGGACTAACATCAGTACCACCACCGGCCAGGCCGATTCTTAAAGGAGCTTTGCTTCTATAGATCATATTTCAATTGATAATGCTTGTTTTGCAGTTTCAGTAAAAGACTAATATTGGTTTTAGTTTATATCAGAAGAATTTTCAAAATATGATTGTGTGAAAACGGTTAGTTCTTTATTGATGCGGTATTCATCCGATAATTCTTCTGCCGCTGAAGCTAATAAACTGTAAATTGCCTGGTTCCGAAGTTTTTTAGTCGATAGCTCAATAAGTAATACCTTTTCCTCTACGGGCAGTTTATCAAATTCATTGATGATTTCCTCAACACTCATTTTTTAAAAATTAGCTATAAACTCCTGGCTAATTCCAGGATAGAATTACTCATGTTATGCCATGAATATTTTTGTTTTTCGCTGCGAAGATGCGGAATAAAATAATTCTCTCCTAATTGATAAAACTTAAGTATGCCATCAGCTATTGCAGCGGGATTTGGCTCCACCACCAGGCCCGCTTTTTCATCCGGAACTAATGAAGGCAATCCGCCAACATTGGTAACAACCATGGGCTTTTCAAAATGATAGGCGAGGGGAGTAACTCCGCTTTGCGTGGCATTGCGGTAAGGTTGTATTACTGCATCGGCTGCGCATAAATAATATTGCACTTCGCTGTCGGGGATGAAATCAGTTTTCAGAATTAATTGATCTTTTATTCCCAGCTTTTCAATCAGGTCATGATATTGTTTTTCGTCTTCATAAAACTCACCGGCTATGAGAAGTTTTATTCCCGATTTTTTTATTCTTTCATCAGCCATTGCTTCCAACAGTAGATCAAGTCCTTTATACTTCCGGATAAAACCGAAGAACAGGACTATCGGCTCATGACTACCGACTCCTGATTTTTTTCTTGCTTCTGATTTGGGAATGATCGGGCCGAAATTATCATACAAAGGATGCTGAACTAATTGTGCAGGCTTATCTTTTTCAAACAAACGCAGATCACTCATCACTTTTTCACTCATCGTGATGAATGCGTCAGAACTTTTCAAAAAATATTTTGTGAAGGCTTTGTCGCCGGGTCGTTTTTCATGTGGTATTACATTATCAGCGATACAGACGATCCTGGTATGTTTATTTTTTCTTACTCGTCTTAAAATAGTTCCTAATGCAGGTCCCATGAAAGGAAGCCAGTAACGGACAACTATAATATCAGGTCTTTCTTTCTTTAGCCGGTTGCCAACCTTTATCCAGTTAAATGGATTGATAGAATTAATGATGGAATGGATCGTAATCCCTTCAGGTGCCTGTTCATCCGAATATTGTGTTTTTCCCGGAAATAAGAAGGAGGGGTATTGAAGTGAAAAAGAATAAATGGAGCAATCATGACCTTCAGTTATAAATTCTTTTGCCAATCGCTGGTTGAACGTAGCTAATCCGCCACGTAAAGGATGAGCGGGCCCAATGATCACAACTTTAGCCATTATAAACCGGATTTCTTTTCTATAAGATAGGAATTTCTTCCCGCTGCGTTTCTTGAAACCAATTCGCCGATAAAACCAGCAAGAAATAATTGCATACCTATAACAAGAGAAGTTAAGGCCATATAAAATCCGGGCCGGTTTGTCAGAGCAAAATTGACGGGGTCAATTATTTTTGAAATAACCAGGTATAGAGAAATGCTTACCCCTGCTATGAAAAAAACAGATCCCCATAATCCAAAAAAATGCATGGGCCGTTTACCAAATTTTCCCATAAAGAAAATGGTCATCAGGTCAAGAAACCCGTTGATGAAACGTGTCCAGCCAAATTTGCTGACGCCGTATTTTCTTGCCCGGTGCTCTACTACTTTCTCCCCGATCTTTCTAAACCCTGACCATTTGGCAAGTACCGGCACATAGCGGTGCATTTCGCCATAGACCTCAACACTTTTCACTACTCTCTTGCTGTACGATTTCAAACCACAATTAAAATCATGCAATTTTATTTTGCTCATCTGCCTGGCTGCTGCATTGAATAATTTGCTGGGCAGATTTTTGGTCAGTTTATTATCATAGCGTTTCTTTTTCCATCCGCTTACCAGGTCATAACCGTCTTCCAGTATCATTCTTCTCAGTTCCGGTATTTCATCCGGGCTGTCCTGCAGGTCGGCATCCATGGTAATGATCACATCGCCTTGTGCGGCACGAAATCCTTCATTCAAGCCGGCCGACTTACCATAATTGCGTTGAAATTTTATGCCTTTGATATTTGGGTTCTTCAATCGTAATTGTTCAATAACCTCCCATGAATTATCCGTACTGCCATCATCCACAAAAATGATCTCATACGAATAATTATTCTCGATCATCACTTTTTCTATCCATGCAGACAGTTCCGGCAAAGATTCTTCTTCATTCAACAACGGTATGACAAGGGAAATATCCATGCTTTTATTTTCATTTGTTTGTTTGTTATTGTTTTTTTGTCAAATGGAATTCGCCATAAAAAAATATTCATTTTTATAAAGAACGGTAATGAATATTTTTTTATGGCTTATTTCTTCTCATTAGTAATACTGCTGATCCGGCGGCTGTAATAACGGCACCGGTGATCAAATATCCGAAAATTGTAAGGGAAACGAGACCGGTGGTATATTGTTTCTTAGCAGCCGCTACCAATTTCTCTATTTCTTCAGGTGTTTTGTTTTTTCCCTTTATAAGATCTTCCTTATAATAATTAGCAGCTTCTTCCGCGAATTCGGGATGCTGCATACTGAATATTGCAGTAAAGGCAACCATCATCAAAGCAACTACAATAAAACACCTGAATCCTTGTCCAAAAATATCGGCAAACTTACCTGTATAGGATGCAGAGCGGGAATAGTCGATCAATGCCCATGCTATACCTGCGGCATAAAGTATGTAGATAGTGTAATGAAGGTTTGACTCAACGGGAATTTTAGAATAGTACAATGCAAGCGATACAATTACCATTACTACACCTGTGATAATGCCTTTAATAAGCGGAGTGATTTTCTTCATGAATGAAAATGAAATATTAATTGATAACTGCCTGGGTTTTATTAATGATCCCAATCACTTTCCCGGTTAGTTCTTTGCCGGTAAAAGGGGAGTTCTTTGATTTGGAAAAAATATGTTTTTCTTCAACGATCCATTTTTTTGCGGGATCAAATAAAGTCAATGATGCTTTATTTCCTTCTTTGATTGTAGCCACTTCTAACCCGAATAGTTTACGTGGATTAATGGATAATAATTCAACCCATCTTTCGGGTGATGTTCCGGTGACAGCAGTATTCAAAACGGCATAAGCTGTTTCTAAACCGATCATTCCATTTTTTGCATATTCAAACTCCACTATCTTGCTGTCATACTCATGTGGCAGATGATGAGAGGCAATGCAATCAATCGTGCCATCTGCGATTGACTTTTGTAGAGCAGCCCTGTCATCTTTGGTACGAAGCGGGGGATTCACTTTTAAATTAGTGTCATAATCTGCGAGGTCTTCATCACAGAAAAAAAGATGATAAGGAGTAACGGAACAACTGACAGCTATGCCACCCTCTTTTCCTCTTTTGATATAGTTAAGCGATTTTTTTGAACTTATCCCTGTGAAATGCAATTTAGATTCGGCATAGCGTACCAGTTTTATATCTCTTGCTACGATCAGTTCTTCGGCCATAGCCGGTTTACCCGGTAAGCCCAATTGTGTTGATATGATCCCTTCATTCATCAATCCATGTGCATTGATGCTTTTATCATCAGGGATCTGTATCAAAGTGCCATTAAAAGTTTTGACATATTGTAAAGCTTTCAGCAGCAAACCCGAAGACTGTACACTATTGACACCATCACTGAAGGCGATAGCACCGCTGGCCCGCATATCATACATTTCCGCCAGTTCTTTTCCTTCGGTATTCTTTGTGATGGCCCCGATGGGATGGACCGTTACAGATAATGATTTACTTTTTTGAACAATGTATTCGATATTCGATTTGTTGTGAATACAAGGATTGGTATTCGGAATAACCATTACATCGGTGTATCCACCCGCAGCCGCAGCCGCAGTTCCTGTTTCCAGCGTTTCCTTGAATTCATAACCCGGGTCCCCAAAATTGGCGAATACATCCATCCAACCGGGGGAAACATGAAGGCCATCAATATTTATTTCCTTATCGGCCTGCGTTGTTAAATCATTACCCAACTGGCTGATTATTCCATTGTCAATAAAAATATCAATGATTTGCCCGTTGAAAGGAGAGTTTGGATCAACGATCCTGGCTTTCTTAATGAGTAGTTTCATTAAGCGGCGAAGATAAAGGTTGTTTTTGGTTCGGAAAAATGGTAAAAAACCTGCTGAAAACAGGTTTTTGTCGGGATGACCCCGATACAAATCGGGGCGACCCTTCGTCCCGAACGAAGTGCCCCGTCATCGGCGGGGCTACAGCCCTCTTAGTAATTTTTGAAATGCCTGACCACCTTTCCATGATTTTATTTGTTTTTCTCTTTTTAAGGCTTCTTGCCGATTAGGATATTTTAGACTTTGTAATATGTAAACATAATGAGGCATATAAAAAAAATCTGCATTTATAGAGCCTTATTTTAGTCGGGATGACTGGATTCGAACCAGCGACCCCTTCGTCCCGAACGAAGTGCGCTACCGGGCTGCGCTACATCCCGAAATTTATACTTGACAAAAATAAAAAAAGACTCTTGAAAAAATCAAGAGTCTTTTAAAATGTCGGGACGACTAGATTCGAACTAGCGACCCCTTGCACCCCATGCAAGTGCGCTACCGGGCTGCGCTACGTCCCGAACAACGGGGCGGCAAATGTAAGACTAAATCGGTAAAATCAGAAACAACTTCGCCCCGGTTCCCCTTCTGGTAACCTACGGGTATTCACTTATTGACAAGTAAGTAGATGGATTATATCTTTATGTAAACCAAAAAAATATCCCATGAATTTTGCCACCCGCAATTGGATTTTTTCCCTCTTCTTTTTTCTTTCCCCCTTTTTTTCTAACAGCCAGTGCAGCGAGATGGGTACACGTAGCGGTAGCGTTTTTAGTAGTGATAATTCAATTGGAGGCTTTGCTTTTAGTTTTCCAGGTAATGTACTTTCAAATGACGATAACCTGGCTTCCGCATCAGCCATTCTCACCGTGCTGAGCGGCCATACTAATTATCTTAAAGCTTCGGGCTTTGGGTTTACTATTCCTGCTGGTGCCGTTATTTGCGGCATTAAAATGGAAATTGAAAAATCAGCTACCGGGATTGGAATTTTAGCATGGGTAGAGGATTATTCAGTCCGACTGATGAAAGCAGGGAGTATAACAGGGGACAATAAAGCTTCTGGCGCTAACTGGTCATCAACAGAAAATAATTATTCAAGTTATGGTGGCATAACAGATAATTGGGGTAGCACCTGGACACCGACTGAGATCAATGACCCCGGTTTCGGAATAGCTTTTTCTGCACACATCACCGGCTTGATCACCTTGCTTCCTTCAGCAAGGGTAGATCATGTCATGATCACTGTTTACTATAATCTTGTATTGCCCGTAGAAATTTTAAGCTTTACAGCAAAACCACTTCACGATCACTCAGCGGTTTTACAATGGTCCTTTGGCGATCCAAATGCAATGAAAGAGTTTTCCATACAAAGAAAAATCGCCGGCAGCGACTGGACCACGATCCATTCCCAAACCGTAAACGATAATTCCTTTAATGAAGCAAAATACAGTTTTACAGATAAAGATTGCCCTGAACAGGAAGCAACTTATCGTATTAAGATTATGGAAAATTCCGGGAAAATCGAATACTCAAAGATCGTAATGGTAAGATGGGAAACTCACTCTTTACAACTGTACCCCAATCCTGCATCGGACCATTTTTACATTAAGGGTGCATTAGTCAATAATTTTATAACATGCATTAACTCTGCTGGATTGAATTATATATTACCGGTACAAAGGGTGGGAGCAGACATGTATAAAACAAACATACAAAAACTGTCAAAAGGAGCCTGGTGGATAAAAGCGAACGACAAATGGATATTGTTTCAAAAACAGTGAGCCCTGATAAATTGTTTTTGAACCGTTTTACGATTTGTAGTGCTGATAAAAAAAGAAGCCGCCTTATTGTAGACTGAACCCAAAAGTTTAGACAAATTAAAAGATTAATTTCGATAATGATGAGCTCGATATTGTATCGGGCTCATTCCATTTAGATTGAGCTTTATTCTATCGTTGTTGTAATAGGTTATA
>JAKFEJ010000003.1:0-7807 GCA_036675745.1 Chitinophagaceae bacterium
CATAGAACCTTTTTATAACTGGCGGCATATTTATGTAAGCGAAGAAGATAAGCTATCGCCTTTCTATGGCCGGGAGTATTCTGAATTTGAATTTACCCAAACCGTTTACAATTATTTTATACACCCGCAATGGGATGATTTTGGCAGTCGTACGTTATACCTGAAAGTATTGATGGCTGACCAGGATGAAAAATATGCAATCATTGAACTGATCGGCGAATGGAATGATGCTATTGAAAACGATATCATGGAACTGAAACGGGAAGTACTGGAAAAATTCATGTATGAAGGCATCGTGAAATTCATATTGATTGCTGAGAATGTTTTGAATTTTCATAGTGACGGCAGTGAGTATTATGAAGAATTATTTGAAGAGTTAATGGAAGAGAACGGTTGGATCGTTTGCCTGAATATGCCATCACAAACCCAGTACGATTTCAAAAAAGCACATTTGAACCGTTATATAGAACTAATGGAGATCGATAACTGGCGTACCTACAAACCTTATCACTTATTCAAAAAAATAGACGGAGAGCTGTCTGCAAGATTGCAATAGCAGAAGATTGCAATAGTAGAAAATTGTATACGATCTTATCTTTTTTTGTTATTTATTTTTTTTTGTCATTCTTTGGTCATTGGATGTTATTTTTGCAAAAATTGATCAACCACGTTTTAATGCTTATGAGTTGCAGAAGGCAAGCATGTAGCAGTAACGCTAAATAATACGACATACATGAAATGGTCTCAATTCCTCACGTCGGCAGTTGGTAAGAAGTTAGTAATGGGTTTGACGGGTTTATTTCTTATTTCTTTTCTCGTAGTACATGTTGGGGTTAATGCCTGCATATGGGCCAATGATGGCGGTGTTATGTTTAATAAAGCCGCTCATTTCATGGGTGCTACCGTTGTTATCCGCATTATGGAAGTAGGCCTCTTCGTTGGTATCTTTCTTCATATCATACAGGGATATGTTCTTACCGCCAATAACCAGGCAAAACGAAAAGTAGGTTATGAAGTGCCGATGGGCAATAAAGGAAGCAAATGGTATAGCCGCAGTATGGGCCTGTTAGGTACGATCCTTTTATTATTTTTCATTCTGCATTGGTGGCATTTCTGGATTCCTTCACGGTTTACAGGTGTTGTACAAACTTCAATCGGAAATAAAGAAATGCATGATATGTACACACTGATGAAAGTAACTTTTTCTGAATTGTGGGTAGTTGTAATATATGTGATCGCTTGTTTTTCTTTATTCTGGCATTTATTGCACGGCTTCCAAAGTTCTTTCAGAACAATTGGATTATCGAACAAGCGTCATATTGCTATTGTACAAGCATTGGGTGTTGGGTTTTCTGTAATTGTTCCGTTGGCTTTTGCGATGATGCCGGTGAGTATGTATCTGGGGTGGGTGTGAAACCCCCAAACCCCCTAAAGGGGGCTTGCTGTTGCACAGCCCACGCTTTTCGACGATGTTCATAGAATAAATATTTTTTGCGAAAGTGGTGAATAGAGATATACAGTTGATGTGATAGGGCCTCACCTAACCTCTCCAAAGGAGAGGAACAAAACACAGCCCACGCCTTTCGAAGGGACCGATAAAAAAGAGATCTTCGAAAGTGGTGAGTAGAGAACCGAAGTTGATGTGGTAGATATATAGTTTGGCTTTGCAATGTAGTACCGTCTTTCTCTTTTGGAGAAGGATAAGAGGATGAGGCCTGATGAGTAGTAAACAGAACGATGAACGGAGCGTCGCAAGGAACGATGACCAAAGAACTTATGCTGGTTACATGCTCCTTCGCTAAAGCTTCGGAGTAGAAACAAAAATAATTTTTAAAAAGAAGATATGCTCGATTCAAAAATTCCTTCCGGGCCATTAGAACAGAAGTGGACAGATTACAAAGGGCATTGTAAATTGGTAAACCCGGCTAATAAGCGCAAGCTTGAAATTATTATCATCGGCACTGGTCTTGCAGGCGCTTCTGCTGCGGCTTCTTTAGGTGAGCTTGGTTACCAGGTAAAAGCGTTTTGTTTCCAGGATTCACCACGCCGTGCACATAGTATCGCTGCGCAGGGCGGTATCAATGCCGCCAAAAACTACCAGAATGATGGCGATTCTACCTTCCGTTTATTTTATGATACGATCAAAGGCGGTGATTACCGTTCAAGAGAAGGAAATGTACATCGCCTGGCGGAAATAAGTGCGAATATTATTGATCAGTGTGTAGCACAGGGAGTACCATTTGCCAGAGAATATGGCGGTTTATTGAGCAACCGTTCATTTGGTGGCGTGCAGGTAAAAAGAACATTTTATGCAGCCGGCCAAACCGGTCAGCAATTATTGATAGGAGCTTACCAGGCATTGGAAAGGCAAGTGACTTTAGGAAATGTACACATGTACAATCGTCACGAGATGCTTGATATTGTACAAATAGATGGTAAAGCAAGAGGCATCATTGCAAGAAATCTCGTAACAGGAGAATTAGAAAGACATTTTGGCCATGCTGTTTTATTATGCAGTGGCGGTTATGGTAATGTATTTTATTTAAGTACTAATGCCATGGGAAGCAATGTAACAGCCGCATGGAAAGCACACAAACGTGGCGCTTTTTTCGGTAATCCCTGCTTTACACAAATACATCCAACCTGTATTCCGGTTACCGGCGATCATCAAAGCAAGCTGACATTGATGTCGGAGTCATTACGCAATGATGGACGTATCTGGGTGCCAAAGAAAAAAGATGATCCAAGAAAAGCGAATGATATTCCTGAAGAAGAAAGAGATTATTATCTGGAAAGAAGATATCCTGCATTCGGAAATTTAGTTCCCCGTGATGTAGCATCAAGAGCGGCTAAAGAAAGATGCGATGCGGGTTATGGTGTTGGTACAACGAAGCAGGCTGTTTACTTAGACTTTAAATACAACCTGATCAATAAATACGGAAAAGTAGAAGCCAGTAAACTGGGTATTGATAATCCCGACATAGAAACGTTGACCCGCCTGGGAAAAGAAGTGGTGAAAGAAGAGTATGGTAATCTTTTTGATATGTATGAAAAGATCACCGGTGAAAATCCGTATGAAGTGCCTATGAGAATTTATCCCGCCGTGCATTATACCATGGGCGGTTTGTGGGTAGATTATGAATTGCAGACAACTGTTCCGGGATTATATTCATTAGGTGAAGCGAACTTCAGCGATCATGGCGCCAACCGTTTGGGTGCATCTGCATTGATGCAGGGATTAGCCGATGGCTATTTTGTTATTCCATATACTATTGGTAACTACCTGGCTGGTGAAATTGCGGTAAAGCCAATTGAAACATCGCATCCTGCTTTTGTGGAAGCCGAAAAAAATGTTAGCGACCGGATCAACACACTGATGAATATTAAAGGAACCCAATCAGTGGAAAGCATGCACAAACGATTGGGAAAGATCATGTGGGAAAAATGTGGCATGGCCCGCAATGCAAAAGGATTACAAGAAGCCATCACTGAAATTCAGCAATTGAAAAAAGAATTCTGGACTGATGTAAGAATTCCCGGTGAAATAAAAGAAATGAACCCGGAATTGGATAAAGCCAATCGTGTTGCTGATTTTATTGAGCTGGGAGAGCTAATGTGCATTGATGCATTGAATCGCAATGAAAGCTGCGGTGGTCACTTTAGAGAAGAAAGTCAAACTGATGAAGGTGAAGCTAAACGTGACGACGATAATTATACTTATGTATCAGCATGGGAATACAAAGGGGAAAGTCAGTGGGAATTGAATAAAGAAGAATTAAAGTTTGAAGTGGCGAAACCAACGCAGAGAAGCTATAAGTAATGTGGAAATGTGAAGATGTGATAAATGTGGAAATGAAGGTGTGGAATGATGGAGCGATAATTATATTTAATATATTAATTAACCATCAAACCCTTACTTATGGAGCAGAAAAATATCATTGTCGAAAAGTCATTAAATTTTTCAGTTGAAATTGTGAAGTTCTGTGAATTGCTGGAGTCTAAAAGGAAATATGTTGTAGCAAAGCAGTTGCTAAGAAGTGGTACTTCAATAGGAGCGAATGTTTTTGAAGCTCAGCATGCTGAAAGCAAAGCAGATTTCATCCATAAAATGAAAATTGCTATAAAGGAAGCGAATGAAACGCTTTACTGGTTGTTGATTTGCGAAAGAAGTGAGTCTTATCCAACTGATAGTTCTTTAAAATTAAAAACAGAAGAGTTGATACGGATCATATCCAGGATAATCTTATCAAGCAAAGGAAAGTTTGGGGGATCAATACTATCAGGATTTGTAGCGATTTCAACTTTTGTTGTTCATCACATAAAATTATTATTTACGGTAGTGTGATTTTATTTTCACATTTCCACATTTATCACATTTTCACATTCGTTATATGGAACATTATTTAATGAATCTTAAGTTGAAAGTTTGGAGACAAAAAAATGCAAAGAGTCCCGGTCGTTTTGAATTATTTGAAGTGTCTGGAATTTCTTCCGAAATGTCTTTCCTGGAGATGTTTGATGTGCTGAATGAAAAATTGGTACACGAAGGAAAAGATCCTATTGCATTCGATCATGATTGCCGCGAAGGTATTTGCGGAGCTTGTTCAATGTATATCAATGGTCGTCCGCACGGCCCCTGGCATGCAAATACTACCTGCCAGTTGCACATGCGGGCTTATAAAGATGGTGATACCATAACTGTTGAGCCATGGAGGGCTAACGCATTTCCAGTTATAAAAGATCTGATGGTAGACAGGGATGCATTTGACCGCATTATACAAGCCGGAGGTTATATTTCAGTTAACACCGGTAATGCGGTAGATGCCAATGCTTTGCCAGTTAATAAAGATGATGCGGATAAGGCTTTTGCTACAGCAGCATGTATAGGATGCGGCGCTTGTGTAGCGGCTTGTAAAAATTCTTCAGCGTTATTATTCGTTTCTGCCAAAGTAAGTCACCTGGCATTATTACCCCAGGGTGAACCGGAACGAAAACAACGGGTTTTGAATATGGTAGCGCAGATGGATAAAGAAGGTTTTGGATCCTGTACCAATACAGGTGCATGTGAGGCTGTCTGTCCCAAAGAAATTTCTATTACTAATATTGCACGTTTGAATGCCGAGTATATGAGAGCAGGAGTAACTGCTGAATAAACGAAGTACAATAAATTTAAAAGATATATAATGCCCTGATGGCTGCCGCCCACAGGGCATTTGTATTTGTATGCTTCTTATAAATGATCCCCGGACCAAGAGCAATTTTTTCTGATAAAAAATAATTACTAAAAAGATTAATGCCGATTCCTGCATTTGCGCTCCCTTTGTAAATATTCAATGAAGGGCCGGCGGTTAAAGCAACATTCGCATTTTTCAATGGATTGTAGATTATTCCCGGCATTGCATAAAGATTTAGATATCCTCCATAACGAAAATCATACCCTGCCGTTGTTATCTTTTTGCCATAATAGTAATTGACCCCGCCATTAACTATAAATCCAATGGATTTAGCAGGTGACACATTTCTACCAAACTTATGATGGCTCCAGGAATAATCAATACCTGCACCGGCAATATGTGACTTTGAAAAAATACCCAGTGGAGCATATAATCCAAAAGCTATTGCCTGGCTTTTGCCTTTAGCATAGCGGACTGATAAAGTATCGGTATTTTTTTGCGCCAGCAATCCTGTTCCTGTCAAAAAGAAAAAAGTAAAAAGAAAAGAAATATTTTTGATTTGTTGTTTTTTATTTTTTTAGCCAAATCGAATTCGCCATAAAATTTTCATCGCTGATTGGCAAAATAGCTCGAAAATTTTATGGCTTATTTCATGCGTCAGGCTCAAATTTGCTTCTTTTTCCTGAAATAACAGAGGTTCATAGCTTTAGGGCAATAAAAAGACCGAGTTTTGCGATTTTGAATATTAAAACTCACTGCTGTTGGATGGTTTGCGAAGAATATCGCTGGTTTTGATCCCTCTATTGATAACACTCTGGGGAAAAGCGCAAGTTCCTGCTCCAGCCGGTTCAAATCTTCGTCACAAAACTTTTGCTGTTTCAGCCGATAGTATCATCCTTGACACCACGAGCATTATCCCTCAAACATTTTTAATTGAAGGGATTCCTTCATCCAATTACCGGCTTGATTTTATCAATGCTATTTTATACTGGAATAAAAAGCCTGCGGTTGATAATATTAGTGTTACCTACCGGGTATTCTTTTACAAATTAAATCCTGTTGCACAAAGGATGCGGGCTGATAGTGTGATTAATAGTATGGCTATTGCCCCTTACGAATTCAATAACGAATTGACGGAAGCGCAAAAAGGCATTTTTAATTTTGGAACTATTAAAGCGGAAGGAAGTTTTGGTCGCCAGATCTCGTTTGGCAACAGCCAGGATGCCGTACTAAATTCTACCTTGAACCTGCAGTTAAGTGGCCTGCTGGGCGATAGTATAGAAATACAAGCCGCCATTACGGATAATAATATACCCATACAACCGGATGGCACCACGCAACAGTTAAATGAATTTGACCAGGTGTTTCTCCAGTTTAAAAAGAAAAACTGGCAACTTAACCTGGGTGATATCGATATAAGACAAAATCAAAGTTATTTCCTCAATTTTTATAAACGATTGCAGGGGATCTCTTTTCAAACTACCAATCAGTTAGGAAAAAAGATCGAATCAAAGACATTGGCAAGCGGCTCTATTGCCAAAGGAAAATTTACCCGCAATATAATCCAGGCATTGGAAGGCAACCAGGGACCTTACCGGCTTACTGGCGCCAACAATGAATTTTTCTTTATTGTTCTGGCCAATACAGAACGTGTTTTTTTAGATGGTCAACTACTACAGCGTGGAGAGGATCAGGACTATGTGATCAATTACAATACAGCGGAAGTAACATTCACTCCCAAAAGGATGATCACAAAAGATAGCCGGATACAAATAGAATTTGAGTATGCGGACCGGAATTTTCTGAATGCTAATTTTTACGTGTCGGAAGAACTGGAGTTTAATAAAAAACTAAAACTTCGTATTGGGGCCTTTACAAACAGCGATGCAAAAAATTCGCAGATCAACCAGGTGCTGGATACGGATCAAAAACAATTCCTGGCTAATATTGGCGACAGCATTCACCGGGCTTTTTATCCTTCCGCTGCTATTGATACTTTTGCTGCTGGAAAAATTTTATATCAAAGAATAGATTCCGCTTCCTATTTTTATTATCAATATTCCACCAATCCCGATTCCGCTAAATACAGCCTTTCTTTTATTGATGTAGGAGTGGGTAATGGTAATTATGTTCCGGACTTTAATGGCGCCAATGGAAAGGTTTATAAATTCATTGCGCCTGTGGGTACCGCAAGGCAGGGAAATTATGAACCTGTGATAGTATTGGTAACCCCAAAAAAACAACAGCTTGTTAATTTAGGCCTTGATTATGCGGTTGATAAAAATACATTGCTCAAAACAGAAGTGGCCATGAGCAATTATGACGCCAATACATTTTCTAAAATTCACAATGGAGACGATAAAGGTTTTGCCGCAAAGTTTCAATTGAATAATGCAAAGCAATTAAGGGAGAAAAATAAATTACAATTGATCACAGGACTGGATTATGAATATGTACAAAGTAAATTTAAGCCGTTGGAGCGATTAAGAACGGTAGAATTTTCAAGAGATTGGGGCCTGCCTATATTAATACAACCGGAAACAGAAAATATCATCCGTGCTACAGCAGGTTTGAAAGACAATAAGAACCAGGCACTGGTTTATAAATTTACCAATTATAAAAGAGGCGGCAAT
>JAKFEJ010000452.1:0-7796 GCA_036675745.1 Chitinophagaceae bacterium
ATCCGTGTGCTAAGACATCCAATTCACCCCAGCTTCCGGATTCCACTTCGTTGTACTCTTCTTCAATTTCGTCCAAAATTCAATCGAACTCTTTCCCGTAATATCACCCACACCAAACTTGCTTTCATTCCATCCGCCAAAAGAGAAGGGTTCCCGGGGAACCGGTACACCAACATTTACGCCAATCATCCCTGCACTTGCCCTATCAATAATATAACGGGCCATGCCGCCATTTTGTGTAAATACAGAAGCAGCATTTCCATAGGGACTTGCATTTTCGATTGCCAACGCTTCGTCAACGGTATTGGTACGCATGATGGAGATCACCGGTCCAAAAATTTCTTCGGTGGCTACACGCATACCCGGTTTTACATGATCAATAACAGTAGGACCTACATAGGTGCCTTTCTCTTTTCCTTTTACTGTTGTATTTCTTCCATCCACTAAAATTTTTGCTCCCTGTTGTTCGGCTTCTGTGATATATTTTTCTATCCGCTCCTGCGATGCTTTATTAATGACGGCGCCCAGGTTTTCTCCGGGAATAATTTTTTTAGCTTCTTCACAGATCTTATCAATAATATGATCAATATTTCCTACGCCTACCATTGCTGATGCAGCCATACAACGTTGTCCCGCACATCCACTCATACTTGCCGCTACATTCTGGGCTGTCATACCCGGAATAGCATCCGGTAATACCATCAAATGGTTTTTTGCACCGCCTAATGCCAAACATCTTTTATAATGGGATGTTGCTCTCTGGTAAACGAGCTTCGCCACTTTAGTAGACCCAACAAAAGAAACAGCTTCAATACCCGGATGGTCGCAGATTGCTTCAACAATTTCTGTATCACCGTGTACAATATTCAATACTCCGTCCGGCAAACCAGCTTCTTTTAAAAGCTCAGCCAATCTTCCACTGCTCAGCGGAACTTTTTCAGATGGTTTTAAAATCATACAATTTCCCAGCGCTATTGCATTTGGTATGGTCCAGTTGGGAACCATGCTGGGAAAATTAAACGGAACAATAGATGCTACTACTCCCAATGGCACATGTTCTGTTCTGCATTCAACTCCTTTACTTACTTCCAGTACTTCACCGGTTATCAATTGTGGCAAAGAAGTGGCGAATTCTGTCAGTTCGATACTTTTTTCTATTTCAGCAAGAGCTTCTCCGTATGTTTTACCATTTTCTTCCTGTACCAGTTCCGCTAATTCTCTTGAATGTTTTTCCAGTAAGTATTTATAACGGAAAAAAACCTGAACCCTTTCTTTGATAGGCGTTTTGCTCCAGCCGTGGAAAGCAATTTTGGCTGATTTTACAGCGGCATCAAGGTCCATTGCAGTTGACATCGGCACTTTGGAAAGCAGGTTGCCATCGATGGGTGAAACGATATCAAGGGAGCGCAGGGAAGATGAGTCGGTAAACTTCCCGTTAATGTAATTTTGAACGGCTGAGTATTTCATAAAATGGTTTTCTTTGTCAGTAATATAAAGAATTACAGTCTTTATAAATATACTTAATTTAAACAGGAGTAATAGTGTTGTGTTAACGGTATTATGTCATTTATCCCTTGTTACCGGTTTCCAGTTACCGGTAACTGGAAACCGGTAACCTGTAACAATTTATTTTAAAGCCCGTTGAACTATGACACCACAACGATTGGAAAAATTAACTTCCGTACTCGATAAAAGGCAGGATGATATTACTATTGTTTTGGAAAATGTTTTTGACCCGCATAATATTTCTGCCGTGATGAGAACCTGTGACGCTGTAGGGATACAGGAAATTTATATTTTGAATACAAAGATCCCCCGGCATAAAAAGTGGGGACCGAAAAGTTCATCCAGTGCGGCTAAATGGCTAACCATTCATCAGTATGAAAATGCGGGTGAATGTTTTTTATCCCTGAGAAAAAGATATTCATCCATTTTAACGACGCATTTAAGTGATGATGCAGTAAGTTTATACCAGGTTGATTTTACAAAAAGTATTGCTTTGGTTTTTGGGAATGAACATAATGGTGTTAGTGATGAGATCAGGGCACTGGCTGATGGAAACTTTGTGATACCGCAGGTGGGTATTATTCAGTCACTGAATATAAGCGTGGCCTGTGCAGTTTCACTATATGAAGCATACCGTCAAAAAAAACTGGCAGGGCACTACGACCGGAAAAGCATGGATGAAACAAAGTATAATGAATTGTTGAAGGAGTGGAGCTTTAAAAGGGAAGAATAAAATTAAGGAACAAGGTACAGGGAACAGGGTACAAGAAGGTTAACTCTCAAAGTTTAAATTTAAAATGGTAAGAGCAGTATTCATAGTTATAATAATGATCTCCTTTTTCACTTTACCAGTGGTAGGACAAGGGGTAAAGAGAATAAAGATCACTGATCTTGAAAAGATAATTGCTGAAAGCAAAACGCCATTGATCATTAATTTCTGGGCTACTTTCTGCAAGCCCTGTATGGAAGAAATACCGCATTTTCAAAAGCTTGGGAAAAAATATGAGAATAAAGGAGTGAAGTTGTTATTGGTAAGCCTCGATATGAAGGATGATTACCCTGGTAAGGTTAAAGCGTTTATTAAAAACAAAAAAGTATCAACCCCAACTGCGTGGTTGGATGAGACCAATGCTGATTATTTTTGTCCCAGGATCGATAAATCATGGTCCGGGGCTATCCCCGCTACTCTTTTTATCAATAACAGGAACAGCTACCGGAAATTCACCGAAGAGCCACTCTCCGAAGAGCAGCTTGAAAAGGAGATCATGACAATGATACGGCCATAAACTAAACAGATTCTTCCTGTTCCCTTGTTTGCTTTAGTAAATAAATAAAATAGATACCTGAACAAAGACTGACCAATGACAGGATCAGGCCCAGCGGACTTCCGGCCTGGATGCTTTTTGCAATTGAAAAGCCTACTAATACCATAAAGCCAAGAATAATGCACCGTGTAAGAAGAGGATGAGATAGCATAAGCGTGGTTTTAAGTGATAGAAATGATGTGTTGGTAGCAATGTGATGCACCGGATATTTATTTCCATATGACGGAATAAAAAACCTGCACTTTTTTTTGTGCAGGTTCAATGCTGGAATATTATAGCAAGTGTAAATTATCGGATTTCAATGGAGTGGTATCTCTAAATTCACCATTCACGACTCACCACTCACTATTATAGTCTTTTAATGCCACAACCGACAAACCGTGTTTTTGTAGTAGAAACGTTCTTGCCCGCAATCATTTCTTCTATAGCAATTTTGGCATGCTTACGTGTGACTTCATCAGGGCTATTGGCGTTATCATCTATTGCTCCATGATAAGCCAGTTTCCCGGATTGATCGAACAGGAAAACTTCGGGTGTACGGGTAGCGCCAAACGCATCCGCCATGGCCGAATTTTTATCAAGTACATAGCTGAATGGATATCCCTGGTCTTTGCCATATTCCTTCATATCATCAAATGATTCCCCATCATCACGGGTGGCTTCGTTGGAGTTAAGTACAATCACACCCACTCCATTATCAACGGCAAACTTTGCTGTTTCCAATGTACGGGATTGGTATTTACCTACCACAGGACAGGTATTGCAACTAAACATCACCAGCAACCCATTTTTTTTCATGGCATCTTTAAACGAAACCTCTTTGCCGGAAATATCTTTCATTTTCGCTTCAGGGCTTGGTAGAGATGAACCAATGGGAAGAGGATCATTAACAGTTTGCAGTGATAAAAAAGCAATAGCTGCTACCGGTAAAGCTGAAAAGAGTATTTTTTTCATAATGCTTAATTTAAGAAACTGTTTAAAAGTAAAAAATCAGAACATGGATCATAAAGATTTGAACTGACTTTTATCCGTGTTCCGTTCTCTACAAATTTCAACAAAAATTATGCGGAATGGATGCCGCCGGCAAGGTTTTTATTCCTTTCATCCACTTCATGTTTCAGTGAATTGATGCTCACATTCAATTCAAAACCAATCAACAATACCAATGAATTAAAATAAATAAGCAGCATCAGGATCAAAACGGTACTGATAGAACCATATAGCTCGTTGTAATTGGAGAAATTACTTACCCACCAGGAAAACGCTGCTGTAAAAATGATCATCAGGAATGTAGCAAGGATGGATCCGGGATTGACAAGCCTCCATCGTTTATGCATAGCAGGGGCATAGCGGTAAATAAATGAGATAGCAAAAAAGAACATCAATACCGTCACAACCCATCTCAGGTTATGGATGACTGAAATAAGCGTTGTATTCGTTATACCCAGCCATCGTAAAACTGATGCCTGCATGATAAGCGCAAGCATGGATAAAAAGAAAAGTATGAAAAGGATAAATGTTAGTCGTATAGCTACCAATCTTTCATGAAAATCTTTACGCTTGGTGAAGCCGATATAGTTCCTGTCGAAAGACCGCATAATACCCATCACGGCATTGGAGGAGAAAAACATTGCCAGTAAAAAACCGGTTGACAATAATCCCGTTCTTGGTTTATTCAAAATGTCGGAAAGGAATTTTATCAGGCTGCCATTATTTCTTTCGCCGGGCATCACATCCTTGATCAACGAAAACATTTGATTGATGAATGCCTGTGAAATGGGTAAATAAGGAATGAGTGTAAATAAAAAAATCACAGCCGGCGGAATTGTCATCGTAAAGTTGAAAGCAATAGCCGATGCTCTTTCTGTGAACCCTGTCTTTTGCGCCTGCAGGAAAAAAAACCGGATCACATCAAAAAGGGGAATGCCCTGGAAACCGGGAAGAAGAATTTTTTTGCTTTTCCGGATCAGGAAACTGACCGGCGCAGAAACCAGGAATCTTCTTTTTAAATGTGTCAGCAGGTGCATGCAGCTTATTTAATATTTCGTTTATTGAGTTCTTGCTGGTATACCCGTGCATACTTGATATGATCAGCGTAGTTGGTTGTAAAAATATGCGTTCCATCAAAAGCACTGCTGGCTACAAAATATATATAATCTGTTTTTGGTGAATCAAGGACAGCATCAATTGTTTCAATTTGTGGCGTACAAATAGGTCCCGGCGGAAGGCCTTTATTCATGTATGTATTGTAAGGCGATTGAACGTCTTTATGCACATTCAGAATTCTTTTCAACCCAAAATTTTTCAATGCAAATTTTAAAGTAGGATCAGCCTGTAGTGGCATTCCTTTTTTTATACGATTGAGGTAAACACTGGCAACATTTGGTTTATCCGTTTTTGAATTTGTTTCTTCGTCTATGATAGAAGCAACCGTAGATACCTGCAAAGGAGTAATACCTAAGCTATCTGCTTTTTGTTTTCGTTCGGCTGTCCAGAACGTTTTATAAGCGATATGAAATTGTTGAAAAATTTTACCAGGAGTTGTATTCCATTTGATAGTATAGGTAAAAGGCATGGCTGCTGCCAACACTGTATTGGAATCAAGACCGTAATCTTTTAACGAGTCGGGATTATTGAGAAAGTTGATCATTTGTAATGAATCGCATTCAAACGCATTTCCGATCCTGGAAGCCAGTGTTTCCTTTGTTCTTATTTTAGTGATAACGAAATTAACCGGTGATTGCTGCCCGTTTCTGAGCATTCTTACAAGGCCAAAAAGACTCATCCCTTTTTTAATTTCGTACCGACCGGGCTTAATGTTTTTGTAACCGATCATTTTTGAAGTCCAGTTGAACCAGGTTTCACCAGCAATTATTTTTTGTTCATCCAGGTTCTCTTTTACAGCCTCATATGTATCCCCGGTACGGACGTAAAAAAACTTCTTTTCCGGTGGATGAACAGTGGGCCCGAAAAATTTCCAGGCGGTAAAGCCAGCAATTAAAAGGATGACAGCAAGTGCACTGAATACTATTTTCTTTTTCATTTCAGAATTTTAGTTTTTCCGGGATATACAGATCTTTTTCAATATTAGCAGGCGGATAAAAAACAAATTAAATAAAAAACCCTGTCTTTGCGACAGGGTTTGCAAATAATGTAACGATTTAATTATTTATTAGAATCAAACGGTACCGTGTTAGATGGTAATTGTTGGGACGGCACTGTAGCAGGCTGAGAACTTGCAGGTACCTGGGCGCCACTGGCTTTAGAGTTGGTAGACTGACCACCGGATGATGTAAAGAAAAAAGCGGAAAACAGGCAAAGCAAACCAATTACGCCTGCAAATACCCAGGTGCCTTTTTCCAATACATCGGTAGTTTGTTTAACGCCCATAAACTGGTTGCTGAAACCAGCAATACTCCCGGAAAGCCCACCACCTTTTGGGTTTTGAATTAATACAATAAGACTCAACGCCACAGAAGCAATAACGATCAGGATCACAAATAAAATAGTCATATCACAAATTCTTTAATTGTTCAATTTTGGCTGCAAAATAAGAGCTTTTAGCGGGATTGAGCAAACTTAATTTCCGGTATATATCCGTGGCTTTCGCTTTATTTCCCTGTTTTTCCCATACTTCGGCCATAGCTTCTGTTAATACTTCTCTGTCGTTGATAGAGGTCTCTGCCATTTTTTCCACATTTTTTTCGTCTGTTACGCTAACAGCCGCCGCTATTTCTGTTACCGGTAGACGTTTCATGACTTTTAGCCACTCGGTAAAACTTTTTAATTGCCGGCTAAGCTGATCTTTAGGTTTTTCTTCTTCTTTGGCCTGTATGCCTTGCGAAGCAAAGTAATCTATGGTATGGTAGGGTTCAAATGTGAGTTGTGCCTTTGAAGGATCAATGGGCTCGAATTGAAATTTTGGGAGAGCTACTGATAATTCGGGCTGGTTTTCTTCCTGTTGCTCTTCTGATATCATATCATCAGCTTCATCAGTTCCACTATCACCAGCTTGTTCACTGTTCGTTTGGACAACAACTTCTTCATGAGTTGCCGGGGTTTCCATTTCAACCGGATGCACCGAAAAAACTTCTTCTTTTTTTTGCTCAGCAAAGACCCGGACACCTGTATCATTCAGTAAAAAATCAAACCACAGCGGGTTTTGAAAGTAAAGGGAAGCTTTTTGAATATGATTGGTAAATGAGTCCGAACTGATTTCTTTTAATTTCCTGGCCAAAAGAAATTGCGCCGGTGCGGAAAAGGGGTATTGACTTGTCAACTGTTGCAGTTCTTCCACACTACAATCATTCAGTGAATGTTTTCCCGTAATGGATTTGGTTATTTCATTGACAGTAGAGTTCATGGCCGCAAGTTAAGAAAATACAGGATGAGGGATGGATCGGCAATAGTAAATATTATATGCCTGCTTGAACCCCTTGTTCCTTGCTCCTTGTACCTTGTTTCTTGTACCTTGCTCCTTTCTTATTTTACCAGTTAGAAAAAAGACGGTTGAAAATATCATCAGTCATACCGCGGATTATATCTTCAGCCAGGCTTGCTTCTGCTTGTTGTAATGACATATTACCAGAGTATTCAAAATTCCTGCTGACATCATACTCCTGGGTCTTGTTTGCTTTTTGATCATTGAGAGTGATATGCACCGTAACAGTTAGTCTATTGGTAGCCACCTGTTGTTGAGAGATGCCCGATGTGCTAAAAGCATAATTGGTGATCCGGCCGCCAACTATCCAGTCTGCATTATCGTTATTGGTTTGAGACAGTCTTGTTTGTCCAACGATTTTTTGACGCAGTTTATCGGTTAAGCGTGGACTTAACTGCGGATTAACATAAGGGGCTTTATTTTCTATGAAATTTACCTTGACGGTTTTGATACTATCAGGAATAGAAATGTCACGGAATTTGTAATTGCAGCTGCTGTTGCTTGCAGACATAAAAAATAATGCC
>JAKFEJ010000265.1:0-7681 GCA_036675745.1 Chitinophagaceae bacterium
GCCGGTGGTTTCTTCCTCATCGTCTCCACCTATCCGTCTTTGGTCGTAATCACCAAAAATATCATAAGCCTTGCTGGCGGTGGAATAAATATTCCTGTTGAATTTATTACCCAAAATGATGATCGTAACTTTTTCATCGATCAGTCTTGCAAAAGCCGCATTGAATCCATGCCAGCGGCCGAAATGGTAGATTACTTTTTTACCATTAGGGATCAGCAACATTCTCCAGCCCAACCCATAATTATGAACAGAGGGTCTTTCCAGGCTATACGGAGTAAAGGCCGAATCAAGTAAAGATTTACGCAGAAATTGTTCTGTATATAAAGCCTGATCCCATTTCAGCAGATCTTTTGGTGTTGAATAAATATTTTTATCACCAACAGTTCCTTCCATTTTATCATTTTGCCAATGCGAATTATTGTAGTTAAAGGAAGGTACTGCGGTTGCCGTATCTGCCAATGAATACACATAGGTGTCTTTCATCTGCAAAGGATCAAATATTTTTTCCTTCATAAAGTCGCCAAATGGTTTGCCGGATACTTTTTCTATGATCAGGGCCAGCAATACAAAATTGGTATTGCTATAACTAAACCTTGAATCGGGTCTGAAACTCCTGTTTGGTTTTTTGGTAGCCAGGTAATTCAATACATCAGTATTGGTTACGTATTCATTTTTATAAGTTTTATCCGCATCCAGGAAATAAATATAATTGGGTAAGCCACTCCTGTGGTTCATTAACATTTTTACCGTGATGCCCTCGTAAGGAAGCGAAGGGAAAAACCGCTGAAGTGAATCGTCTAATGACAATTTATTTTCCTGTACTAACCGCAGGGCCGCCATCGCCGTTAAAGTTTTGCCGGTAGATGCTATATGAAGGGCTGTGGAATCGGTCAGCGAATCTTTTTTTCGCAGGTCAGCATAGCCGGCATATTTTTCATAAATAATGGCGCCGTCTTTAGCTACCAGTATACTGCCATTGAATCCGCGTTTCAGAAGGAGAGAGTCAAAAAAATAAGATAAAACCTTATGGTAATATCGAAATTCCTGTTTATCCAATTCCTTAGGAGTAGGGGGATAGTATTGCAGGGAGTCTTCTTTAACCTGGCTGTTTGATGATGCTTCGTTACAACTATAGCTAATAGCCAGCAAGCTGATGATATACAGGATGGTTTTCAATAGAGATCAGTTTAAACAAAATTAACTTATGCAGAAATAAAGCCAAATTCAATCTTTTCCACAAAAGCTAATTTATCTTAATAACGTGATTGTTATATTTGCAGTATGTCAGTAAAAGAAAAAACTAGCTACCCCAAAGAAAAAATACGTATTCTCTTCCTGGAAAATATCAGTGACCTCGCGGTAAAAAACTTTCAACAGCAGGGTTATACCCAAGTAGAAAAGATAACCAAGGCTCTTACAGAAGAGGAGTTGATCAAGGAGATCAAGGATGTACATATATTAGGGATCCGTTCCAAAACCCAGATAACGCCCAAAGTGCTGGATGCTGCAAAAAAATTACAGGCAATTGGCTGTTTTTGTATTGGTGTAAACCAGGTTAATTTAAAACAGGCTACCAAAAATGGCGTTGTCGTTTTCAATGCACCTTATTCCAATACAAGATCTGTCGCCGAACTGGTCATAGGACTCTCCATTATGTTGATCCGCAGGATACCTGATAAAAATAAAGCCGCCCATGAAGGTATCTGGATGAAGGATTCCAAAGGCAGTTTTGAATTAAGAGGGAAAACATTAGGTATTATCGGTTATGGCAATATCGGCAGCCAGACAAGTGTATTGGCGGAATCATTGGGCATGAAGGTTATTTTCTATGATGTGGAAACCAAACTACCGTTAGGTAATGCAACAGATGGAAAAACACTGAAAGATGTATTGGGAAAAGCGGATGTGGTGACATTGCATGTACCTGATACCAGCCAGACAAAAAATCTGATCAATAAATCGAACCTTAAATATTTTAAGAAAGGTTCCATACTCATCAACTATGCAAGGGGAGAGGTGGTAGACCTGGATGCATTGCGCAAAGCCCTTATTGAGGGTAATCTCAGCGGAGCCGCCATAGATGTATTTCCCTGGGAACCGGAGAAAAACGGGGATCGTTTTCAAACGCCTTTGCAGGACCTGCCTAATGTGATCTTAACACCGCATATCGGTGGCTCTACGGAAGAGGCCCAACAAAATATCGGCGAAGATGTAAGTATAAAGCTGTTCAATTATTTAGAAAAGGGGATTACTTTTGGTTCACATACCGTGCCTGCACTGGCATTGCCACCCCAGGAAGGATCGCACCGTATTTTGCATATACATAGAAATGTGCCCGGTGTATTGTCAGCCATTAATACACAGCTTTCAAAGCACAATATTAATATCGTAGGTCAATATTTAAAAACCAATGAAGAGATAGGCTATGTAGTGCTGGATGTAGATAAAAAATTATCTACCCAGGCACTGGGCTTATTAAAAGAAGTGAAGGAGACGATCAAGGTGAGGATGTTATATTAATTATTTTATTGACTTAGTCGAATCAAGAGGCATCAGCTCTTCATTACACGGAGGGCTGATCACTTTCATTTCCTTTTTTTTATATCCCAATATCTATCCCTTCCATTTGTTTTTGAAAGTAACATATTTCTGATCTCGTCCGTAGTTGTTTCTTTTATTTTAATTTGAATAGTTTGTTCACTCTGTATTACAAATTCACTAATTCCATAATACATTTCATCCCCTTACTACCAAACGCAAAAAGAATGGCCTGGTCTTTTAAAAAAAGAGGAATACTTCCGCCTAATTTATCAAAAGAGTAATTAGTGCCTTTCTTTCGATTGCTTACTGATAACATTTTATTTCCTGGAATGAAGCAAAAGCTAATGGAATTCCTGTTTGAACAGGAGTAAAAAAAGAAGGTTATACACGGGCAAATATTTTCCTTTTTTTATTTAATAAAAAAATACTTAACTTAATAGTGCTCTAAAGCCATATGTTATGGGCACTGTAAGAAATATTCTGCAAACCAAGGGTAACGCAGTATATACTGTAAGCCCTGAAAGTTCTGTGTACGAAGCTCTCGAAGAACTTGAAGATAATAACCTGGGCTCCCTGGTTGTAGTGGAAAATGGAAATTTGATTGGCATTTTTACCGAACGGGATTATGCCCGCAAAGTCATCCTCAAAGGGCGATCTTCCAAAGAGACACATGTAAGGGATATAATGACTGAACGTCCCATATTTGTTACTCCCGATTCTACTATTGAAGTGTGTATGCAATTAATGAGCAGCAAATTCATTCGTCATTTACCCGTACTCGATAATGATCAACTGGTTGGTGTCATCTCCATTGGTGATGTAGTAAGATATATCATCACTGAAAAGGATTTCATTATAGAAAACCTGGAGCATTACATCGCCAGTTAAACGCTGGTTATAGCAGGCTGCTTGTTCTCTTCGCTATAGTTAGTAGTTATTGAACGTTTCATAACAAAGTTCATTTGTTGTGAAAAGAAACAGGATTTATCTGTATTAGTCAATAATGAAACAGTGTTAATATGATGCCGGGAAACAACATTCTTAGTATTCCCTTATGGCCTTTGTTGTTATACACAGCACTGGTGGCGATATTGCTTACTGTTATTCTCTCCTTATCATATATGCTGGGCCAACGCCATAAGGACCGTGCGACCGGTGAACCTTATGAAGGTGGCATAATACAATCGGGTTCTGCACGGTTGAGATTCTCCGCACAATTTTACCTGGTAGCTATGCTATTCGTGATTTTTGATGTAGAAGCCGTATTTATTATGTTATGGGCATTGGGATTTTATGAACTGGGCTGGCCCGGTTATATCGGCGCAGCAATATTCATCGGACAGTTAGTGGTGGTATTAATTTATGAGTGGGGCATAGGAGCATTGGATGTTGGACCGAATGCAAAAAAAATATTGAAAGCATATAAAAAGAAAATAAAGAAATAATGTGCAGATATACAAATGTGAAAATATGCAAATGCATGCCGCCTGAAGTTCGCGGCTTGTATTCACGATTGCAGTCTTGCAATAAATGTTAGACTATTATAAATTAAAAAAAAACTCTCCGCCAAGTGGCGGAGGTATGGTTTATGAAATGGTGGCTCAATAAACCCGGAGATGCTACAGGTAAAATAAACGGCACAGGCAGCATGGAAGATGCGGTCAGCAAAAGTATTATGCTTACCCGGATGCAGGATCTGTTGGCCTGGGGCCGTAAAAATTCAATGTGGCCTTTCCATTTTGGTTTAAGCTGTTGTTTTGTAGAAATGGCTACCAGTATTACCAGCAAATATGATGTAGCCCGCTTTGGTGCAGAAGTGATTCGCGGTACACCACGTGAAGCAGATGTAATGGTGATTGCCGGAACCGTGTTTATAAAAATGGTTCCTATTATCAAACGGCTGCATGAACAGATGATGGAACCACGCTGGGTAATTTCAATGGGTAGTTGTGCCAATAGCGGAGGTATGTATGATATCTATAGCGTAGTACAGGGTGTTGATAAATTTTTACCGGTTGATGTGTATGTGCCTGGTTGCCCGCCGCGACCCGATGCTTTTATGCAGGGCCTGATATTGCTGGGCGAAGCAGTAGGAAAAGAAAAACGTCCGTTGAGCTGGGTTATCGGTGAGCAGGGTGTGATCAAACCACAACTCACATCAATGAAAGATCGTAAAAGAGAGGAGAGAATGGGTATGGTGGATTTCAGGCCTATAGATGAAATTTAAAATGTGATGTTGTTACAATAGAATAAAGTGTTGGTATGCTGATGTGGCTAAAACAAATCCACGCCGTTGGCGGGACAAGTTGTGAAAATGGCTTAGAAACTCAATGACTTTGATTAATGACTGAACGGATCAATGGCTGATAAATCCGCACCCGAAGTTTCTTATTCGCTATTGACCACTCACGATTACGACTTTGGTATTATGATTCAGGATATGCAGGATGCTACCAACATATTGTTACAGCATTTGCAACAACGCTTCGGCGCTGAAACATTTTTACAACAACACACCGTTGATGGTATCCTCACTTTGTGGCTTCCCAAAGAAAAATTGCTGGCTATTATACAACACCTCAAATCAGGTATCGATGAGCCATTTGTTATGCTCTATGATTTATGCGGCATCGATGAACGTGACAGGGCGAAGAAAGAAGAAACACCTGCCTCGGATTTTACAATAGTCTATCACCTGTTTTCTTTTACACGCAATCATTTTATTCGCTTAAAATGTGCGCTGCACGGTGAATACCCATCCCTGCCGTCTGTTACTTCTATTTTTATAAATGCCAACTGGTACGAACGTGAAGTATATGATATGTTTGGTATCCGCTTCAGCGGTCATCCACATCTGCAACGTATCCTGATGCCACTCACCTGGCAGGGCCATCCACTTCGCAAAGAACATCCTGCAAGGGCTACAGAGATGGGGCCTTATCAATTGTGGGATGAAAAACAAGATATTGAACAGGAGGCGTTGCGGTTTAAACCCGAAGAATGGGGCATGAAACAAGAGAGTGAAGATGCTGATTTTATGTTCCTGAATATCGGTCCCCAGCATCCGGGCACGCATGGTGTTCTTCGCATCATACTTCAACTGGATGGTGAAGATATTGTAGATGCAGTACCGGAGATCGGTTTTCATCACCGCGGTGCAGAAAAGATGGGAGAACGGCAAAGCTGGCACACTTATATTCCTTATACCGATCGGGTAGATTATTTAGGTGGAGTAATGAACAATCTTGCTTACTTATTGGCAGTAGAAAAATTGGCTGGCATAGAAGTTCCGGATAGAGTGAAAGTGATTCGTGTCATGTTGTGTGAATTATTTCGCATCAACAGTCACCTGGTTTGGTTTGGCACATTTGCACAGGATCTGGGTCAGTTGTCCCCGGTGTTTTACATGTTTACCGACCGGGAAAAAATTTTCGATATCATTGAAGCAATCTGTGGCGGACGCATGCATCCCAATTGGTTTCGCATTGGTGGTGTAGCGCAGGATCTGCCAAAAGGCTGGGATCAGTTGGTTCGGGATTTTGTAAATTATTTTCCCAAACAGCTTCGTGAGTATAATAATATGGTGATACGTAACAGCCTGTTCAAAGCCCGTACAAAAGGTATTGGCATTTATACCCTGGAAGAAGCATTTGAATGGGGTGTTACTGGTCCCGGTTTGCGGGCCTGCGGTTTTGAATGGGATTTTCGCAAAAAGCAGCCGTATTCCGGTTATGAAATGTTTGACTTCGATATTCCCATTGCACAAAATGGCGATTGTTTTGATCGTTCCCTGGTGCGGGTAGAAGAAATGTGGCAAAGCCTTCGAATTGTAGAGCAATGTCTCAACAATATGCCGGAAGGAAATTATAAAGCCGATCATCCGCTTACAACACCTCCTATTAAAAAACATACGATGCAGGATATTGAAACACTGATCACCCATTTTCTGAATGTGAGTTGGGGGCCGGTTATACCTGCCGGTGAAGCGATGAGTTGTATTGAAGCCACCAAAGGAGCCAACAGTTATTATTTGGTCAGTGATGGAAATACGGCAGCATACCGGGTCCGCATCCGTGCTCCGTCGTTTCCACATATGCAGATGGTGCCGTATATCAGTAAAGGATATACCGTAGCTGACCTGCTGGCGATATTGGGAAGTGTGGATTATGTATTGGCGGATATTGACAGGTAGAGAATGTGAAAATGTGAAAATTTTGGAATTTGCGAATTTGAGGAACCATCCCCTCCCCGGAGGGGCGAATTTAGGAAGCTATAAAATTTAAACGACCGGGGTGGGTATTAATAATTGAGTGATAAGTATTTTTTACCCGACTGCAGTACTACTATGAAGCTTCTGTTGCGTCGCACACTTGTACGTTCAGAATGCTACTTGGCAAACAAATTTCGCATAGCAAGCTAATCATCCCCTTCCAGGAGGGGTAAAAGGAAACTACTAATAAAGGATGACGAATGGGGTGGGTTATAAATGAACAATAAAGTTGACATGTCAGACCAAAAGCAACATAGTAATTCAGCAGCCTTCACCTCTTACCAGGGCGAAGGAACAAGTGTGACGCTTTCAGAACAAGAATTGAAAGCTATCAATCATGAGATACAACTGGTGCCGTATAAAAAAGCAGCCGTCATTGAAGCATTGAAGATTGTTCAGCAACATCGCGGCTGGATCAGTGATGAAAGTGTAGAAGCAATTGCCGGTCACCTGGAAATGAGCCCGGCAGAAGTAGATAGCGTCGCCACATTTTATAATCTCATTTTTCGTAAACCGGTGGGCCGCCATGTGATTTTGTTATGCGATAGTATTTCGTGTTATGTAATGGGCTACCAAAAAATTTACGAGGCATTACAACAAAAATTGAAGATAAAATTTGGTGAAACCAATACCCCCCCTTTAGGGGATGGGGGCTTCACTTTACTGCCCAACTGCTGTCTTGGTTGTTGCGATCGTGCCCCAGCCTTGATGATTGATGAAGACTTGCACCAGGATGTGACAGTAGAAATGCTGGATGAAATTTTGAAGAGCTATGAATGATGCATAGATATGGAAATGAGCAAATGGCTAATGTGTAAATATGCAAATGGAAGAAATCTTATATAGAGGGTTCATCCCCTCCCTGGAGGG
>JAKFEJ010000668.1:0-7657 GCA_036675745.1 Chitinophagaceae bacterium
GATCTCAGCAGGATTCCATCCAAAGCTGGCCTCCAAAGAAAATATTTTCACGCCTATAAATTCGGCGATCAATGCATTGGTAATAAAAAAACCCGCCAGTATAAGGAATAAGCGGGTGGGTTTATTGTTGATGATAGTATGGATCATTGAGATAAAAAATATAGAATATAAGAATAAATAGAAAAAGGAGGTTGGCTACTACCAGCCATAAAGGAACGTAAACACTGATCCTTCTTTTCACAAAAAGCACCACCAGGTAACAAAGGTTTACAATGGGGACTATTACTAACCCCATGACTTCACCAATTATAATGATAGTAGAAGTAATAGCATCGTCTTTTGTCCAATCCCTTATCAGCAGCGACACCGACAACAGAAAAAAAATCCCGCATATAAAAGCCAATCTTGATAAAAATAATAACCAGCGCATCAACGATTTTCGTCTAAAATAGCATTATTTTGTCAGATTAATATTTGATGATCTATGAATAAGAACCTGTTCAGCAAGGCGTTGCCGCATTTTGTAGCATTCCTGATTTTTCTTATCGTCGCTGTTGTTTACTGCTTACCTGTTTTCCAGGGACTGGTAGTAAGCCAGCATGATATGCTTGGCACACGGGGTATGGCGCAGCAATCTCTTGAGTTCAACGAAAAATTCGGTTACCTGCCTTTATGGACAAATTCGATGTATAGCGGAATGCCTGCTTACCAGATCCTGATTGGAAGTAAATACAATATCGGTTTGGGATGGTTTCATAATTTATTTACCTGCTTTTTGCCTTACCCGGCAGGATTGTTTTTTTTATCCTGCATTTGCTTTTACATACTATCCCAGGTGTTGCGCTTAAAACCATGGGTAGGTGTTTTGGGTTCGCTGGCATATGCGTTTGCATCGTACAGCGCTATACTGATGGCAGTGGGACATATTACAAAATTCGCCGCGATGGGATATGCGCCTGCTGTACTGGCAGGTATTATTTTATTAATACAGCGGCGGTATATAGCAGGGTTTGCCCTTACCTTACTTTTCGGCACTTTATTTTTTAATCAAAACCATGTTCAGGTAGTTTTTTATTTCATGCTGGTCATACTTTGCCTGGGTATTACATTTTTAATTAAAACCATTCAAACAAAAGATTATAAACATTTTTTTAAAACTGCTGCATTTGCCATCATTGCATTTGCCATAAGTGCCTGCTCGTTCGCCGTTATATTATTGCCTACCAAAGAATACGCTGATGAAACCATGAGAGGCGGGCGGAGTGAGCTTACATTAAACCAGCAGAAAGAGAATAAATCAGAAGGTGGTTTGGATAAGGATTATGCATTCGGGTGGAGCTATGGCAAGGAAGAAACACTTACGTTCATTTTACCCAATTATTTTGGCAGCAGCAATAACCCTGTTGAATTTGGTGAAAACAGTCATGTAGTTGAAGCATTGCAGGAATCGAATTTGCCACAGGAAGTTATGAATTATTTTTATAGCCGTATGTCGCCTTATTGGGGAAGCCAACCGGGAACATCCGGGCCTGTTTATTTTGGCGCCATTATATGTATGCTGTTTATTGCTGGTTTGTTTTTTGTGCCAAAGAAATATTTATGCTGGCTTTTACCCAGCACCATTATAGGAATCATTCTTGCCTGGGGAAGCAATTTTTCTGCCGTCAATTATTTTTTATTTGACCATGTGCCCTTTATGAATAAATTCAGGGCCCCATCCATGGCTATGATCGTTCCTCAATTAACCTTTGCCATCGTGGCTTCGCTGGCGGTTCAGCAAATATTTTATGGCAACCTGGATAAAGCGCTACTTTCTAAAAAATTAAAATTTGCCGCTATTGCTGTTGTGTCATTGCTGGTTATTCTTGTTGCAGTGTATGCAGGCTCTTCCTTTAAAAACGAAAAAGACACATTAAACAAACAAAATATTACTGAACAATTGGCCCGGATGATGGGCCAGGGCCAGGCACCTACTGCTCAAATGAACAGCCAGGCTTCGTCAATAGCTACCACACTCATCAATGCATTGGCAAAAGACAGGCAGGGAATGTATGGCAGCGACCTGGTAAGACTGTTCGTGTACGTGTTGCTGGGTGGCCTGTTAATCTGGTTAGGCGCCAAAAAGAAATTAAAACCTGCTGTTGCGATAAGTCTTCTGGCCGCTGTTTCATTCATTGATTTAATAACGGTTGATAGCCGCTACCTGAATAAAGAACATTATGTTCCGGAAGATGAATATTTGCAGGGATTTATTCCCACTGCCGCTGACCTGCAAATAAAAAAAGACACCGGCTATTTTAGAGTGGTGGACCAAACAAATGGCAATCCTTTTGATGGCAATTCACGTGCATCGTATTTTCACAATTCACTGGGTGGCTATAGCCCAGCCAAACTTGGACTTTACCAGGACCTGATAGAGCACCAGCTTAACAAGGGGAATATAGAAGTATACAATATGCTGAATGCAAAGTATTTTATCAGCAATGATCCTGCTACCAACAAACCCGTAGCGCAATTGAATCCTTCCGCATATGGTCCGGTGTGGTTTATAAAAGCGATTAAATATGTAAACAATGCCAATGAAGAAATACTGGCACTGGATAGCCTGAGCCTGAGAGATACAGCAGTAATAGATAAAAGGGAGCAATCAAAAATTACTGTGGCGCCGCAATACGACAGCACGGCAACTATTTCGCTGGTAAAAAACATAAATGATGAAATAATTTATCAAAGCAAAACTGCCAGTAACCAGTTTGCGGTTTTTAGTGAAATCTATTATCCCAAAGGCTGGAAAGCATTTGTAGATGATAAAGAAACGCCAATTGTAAAAGTCAATTATGTGCTGAGGGGGCTGAACATTCCTGCAGGCAACCATACCATACGTTTTGCATTTGAACCCGCCTCTTATAAGAAAGGCATGTACATCAGTTTAGTGGCAGGCATAGTCTCCCTGCTTATATTATTGGTTTGTGGTCTGCTTCTGTATAGACAAAATAAAAAAAATGCCTGATCGTAATTATTACCGGTGCCCGGTAACAGGTAACAAAGAACTACATGGACCTTTCAATTATACTGGTTAACTATAAATCGCCGCAGTTGGTACTGAATTGCATTAAAAGCATTTACCAGGAAACAACAAGGCATTCTTTTGAAATAATTATAACAGATAATTTTTCTGAGGATAACAGCCGTGAACTCATTCTGCAGGAATATCCTGCCGTAATATGGATACAGATGTCTTATAATGCAGGTTTTGCCAGGGCGAACAACGCTGGCATTAAAGCTGCCAGGGGAACTTATATCCTGGTTTTAAATACTGATACCCTTATTTTAGACGGCGCTTTGGATAAAGCAATAGCCTTGTTTAAAAATGAAACAGGAGCTGCTGCAGCAGGTGTGCAATTATTAAACCCGGATGGCAGCCACCAGATATCGGGAGCTCATTTTATAAAGGGAGGATTAAATTTTTTATTACCACTCCCCTACCTTGGTAAATTTATCCGCTACTGGGGTTACCGGTTAAAATCAAAAGTGCCCAGTGTTACGATTGTACAGGAAAAAACAAAAGTGGACTGGATCGTGGGAGCATTCATTCTTACTACCAAAGCGATTGCCATGAAGGATCTGCTCGATGAAGATTTTTTTATGTATGCTGAAGAAATAGAATGGTGCAGCCGGTTAAAAAAGCATGGGAAACTGTTTTTGTATGAAAAGCCGAAAGTCATTCACCTGGGGGGCGCTACCAGCAGCAGTTATTATAATACTGATGAAAATGAAAACAGTAAAAATCTCTGGAACAGAAAGGGAAGACAGATATTAATTTCAATGATGCTGCGAATAAGAAAGCAATACGGCGTTGGCTGGTTTTTAGTAATGTTGTTGTTTTTTATTTTTGAAATTCCCGTTTTTTTTATTGGACTTTTGATCGAAAAAATTGTAAAACAGGCAAAGGCAAAATATAGCTGGATTTCTTTCAGGAATTACTGTATCAATATTTTTCATTTAGTAAGCTATACACCAAAAATTATAAGCAATAACCCTTTTTTTTACAAACTGCCTTAATTGCACATGCAGCTATCCATTATCATAATTAATTACAATACTTTCCGGTTAACTGTTAACTGTATAAACTCTATTCAAAAACTGACCGGCTTAACATATGAAATTATCCTGGTTGATAATGCCTCCGTCGAATGCGACCCTGCTAATTTCCTGAAAGAATGCCCGGGTATTAAACTAATAAAGAGTAAAACCAATACAGGTTTTACGGGAGGTAACAATCTGGGGATAGAACATGCCACCGGCGATTACCTGTTACTTCTCAATAGTGATACTGAACTGATCAACAATGCGCCGAAAATTTGTTACGATTACATTACTACGCACCCTGCTGTTGGCATGGTAACCTGCCAGTTATTATACCCCGATGGCAGCGTTCAGTATAATTGCAGAAAATTCAGAACCATCGGTTGGGAATTGGCCGAAGTATTTCCTTTCTTCAGGCTTTTGCCAAAAGCCAAACAAGGGCAAATCATGCTGCATCATTATTTTGATCACCAGTCTTTTGCCGATTGCGATTGGGTTTGGGGAGCTTTTATGCTGTTTCCAAGATCTATACTGCAACAACTGCCGCAAAAAAAATTATCCGAAGAATTTTTCATGTATTGTGAAGACACGCTGTGGTGCTGGGAATTTAAACAACTTGGTTATGAGATACATTTTTTACCCGGAGCCAAAGTCATGCATGTACACAAAGGCAGTGTGAGCAAAGACAAATGGATTCAAATACGCAAAACAGGGATAAAAAATCATGCCCTGTTTATGAAAAAGTTTTATCCTGACTGGCGATGGTATATTTTTGCCGCAATTTATTTTACAAAACAGTATGGTGCATTATGGTGGGGAAAGCTGTTTAAATGATTTTCCAGGAAATGAAAACTATCAATGATGAGGGATTAACCTCACTCCGGATTTATTATTTTAAGTAGCTTTACGCCTGCCAGTGTCTTGTTTTGACATACTCTGAAAAATATATTTTTCATAATCATTATGCTTATATTAATTACACTACAACTATAGCAAAAATTCGATTTTTCATACTAACATACCTATTAAAATATACGCTAAAGCATGAATGATTTAAAGAAATATTTTGACAATAATACAAACAGGGTAATACATAAATGGGAACATTACTTTGAAATATATGACCGTCATTTCAGCGCTTACAGGAATAAAGAAATCGTAATATTGGAAATAGGAGTATTCCAGGGTGGTTCTTTACAAATGTGGAAAAACTATTTTGGCCCTAAAGCAAAAATTTATGGTATTGATATAGATCCGAAATGTAAGCAATACGAAGAAGATAACATTGAAATTTTTATTGGCTCACAAGCTGATAAAAACTTTCTTGCAGAGGTGAAAAGAAAAATACCAGAGATCGATATTTTAATAGATGATGGCGGGCATACTATGAACCAGATAAAAACTTCTTTCCTGGAGCTTTTTGATCATGTAAAAGCAGATGGTATATACGCTATTGAAGACCTTCATACATCCTACTGGCTTGATTACGGGGGCGGATATAAAAGGATAGGTAGTTTTAATGAATTCAGTAAAAACCTGGTTGATTCCATTCACGCATGGCATTCCCGTCAAAGCATTTTTAAAATTGATAAATACACAAAAACGATACACTCCTTACACTATTATAACAGTATAACCATTATAGAAAAGCGGACTATACAGGAGCCGGTTTCTTTATCTTCCGGCGTTCAGATAGGCGAACCTTTTGCAGAATGGAAACGCACCCCATCTGAAAAGATCATCAGGAAAATAGGCAGGGCGCTTAATACAATTCTGGCATCATTGCGACTTCCGAGTGTTCCCAGGATCTGACCATCCGCTATCAGAAAGTTCTTTTTTGAAAGCTTTTATAAAACAAGAACAAACTCCGTGAAACGATATTGGAGTCAATCAACTTCGCCAGCAATATTTCCGGAAATTTTTCTGGCATAAAATCTACACCAGGCAAAAGTTTTTGTATGCTTTTTTTTGTTGCGGCAATTATGGTGTCCATCGTTACATTGTTTCTGTTGGCCCTGGGAAGATAGATCAGTTTATGGCAGGCCCCAATGGTATAGCTTTTAAAAAATGCAGTTGCATTCCTTTCTATGATCAATTTATATTCTGCGTTTTCATTTTTAAGTTGATTTAAAAAATCAACCATCCTGTCAAAAGCAATGAGCCGGATTTCTCCTGATGATTTGGAGGTATTGTCAATATGAAAACGAAATTCAAACCCGGTTTCGGATGCTACAGCCAGGTAATTTTGCAAGATCAGTTTTAACCATAATTCTATATCCGCATACAACAGGTTGGGATAATCCGGAATCCCTCCTATTGCATCATACATCTTTGAACGCATCATAAAACCGGTGGCAGTAACTTCTATAGTATTTTGCAGCACTGCTTCCAGAAATGCCGCAGGTGTAATATGCATTTTCATGGGTCTGCATATACGGATTAGCCGCCCTTCTCCTTCTATAAAATTAAAGTGGGTTTGGTACAGGCCGGCATCCGGGAAGCGTTCAATCAGTTCATTTACTGTAGCTAAATAATGCGGATATAGAATATCGTCATGACCCATAATGGTCATGAACTCATTCCGGGGAATAGTGGTGATACGCTTCCAGTTTTCAACAATGCCCAATCGCACATTGGTGGTATATATCCTTATCCTGCTATCCTCTATCGACCTGATCCATTCCATGGTGCTATCTGTACTACCGCTGTCAAGAATAATCAGGTCAAATTCACTGAATGTTTGTGCCAGGATGCTATTGATACATGGCTGTATCCATCGTTCGCTATTGTATGTTGGCACTATAAAACTATACTTCATGTGTATTTTCCCTTCGGATCTTTTACTTTTTTCTGAATCTAAAATATTGCTCACCCATTGTTTACCTTCTTATTTTTTAAAATTATTTTTAACTAAAAATAAAAATACAAATGGCCATGCTGCTATATGAGCCCATATTTTTATATTACACAACCAGTTTAGCTTATTATGAAAATTAATTTTCTCATGTTTTAAACGGATGAGCCATGTCTGTAAAATTTTCTTTTCCAATTTCCTTGTTCGTAAATTAATCCCAGGTATATAAACAGGTAATTTTTTTTTCATTTCCTTATGCCAGACTAATGTAGACTCAAGCCATTTATTACCATAATGCATCCCTTTGGTAATATGAATTATGTCAATCCCGAACGTAACAATCACTTTGTATTTTTCAGCAACCCGAAAAGAAAAATCCAAATCATATAAATGAAAATCCTTTAACAAAATATCATCGAACCTGGTTACTTCCCAAACATCCCTGGGGCAACATAAAAAAACGCCATCCAATACAATAACCCGTTGGGTTTGCGATCCTGGAGAAGGATTGAAGTATATGCTTTGCTTCTGATTATCGTTATTTAAATGCGTTATATTGCAACAATCAAGTTCAGGAAAACCACTATACCAGCCCGACGGTGTTTTACTTTTATACTTACTTCCTGCAATCCCAATAAGTCCTAAGGAATTATCATTTTTAAAAGACTCAATGATTTTCACCCCCCAATTTTTTGTTTGAAAAAGCACATCTTCATG
>JAKFEJ010000236.1:0-7646 GCA_036675745.1 Chitinophagaceae bacterium
ATTGGTGATTGAAGTTGACTGGTCTGCAATCACTAATATTTTATTAAACATCATTTGACCTGCACCCCACATCGCATTCATCACTTTTTGCCCCTGACCTGCATATTCTTTATTGATCTTGGTGATAACAAGATTATGAAACACGCCTTCCACCGGCATTTCCATATCTATTATTTCAGGAACCATTGTCATCTTGATCGGCGCCAGGAATATCCGTTCCGTTGCTTTTCCCAACCACGCATCCTCCTGCGGGGGAATGCCTACGATTGTTGCGGGGTAAACCGGATTTTTCTTATGTGTTATAGCTGTGATATGAAAACGTGGATACCAATCGGGCAATGAGTAATAACCGGTATGATCACCAAAAGGACCTTCCCATATCAGTTCATCATTAGGATCAACATAGCCTTCAATGATGAAGTCTGCATCAGCAGGCACTTCTACACCCGGCTGAGAAATACATTTTACCAATTCTACTTTTTTCTTTCTCAGAAAACCGGCCAGCATGTATTCATCTACATTTTCCGGAAGCGGCGCAGTAGCTGAATAAGCATATACCGGATCACCGCCAAGGGCAACTGCAATGGGCATCCGCTTATTCAGTTTTTTATATTCATTAAAATGTTTGGCGGATACTTTATGCTTATGCCAGTGCATACCAGTAAGTGCTGGTCCATATACCTGCATGCGATACATACCTACATTCCGTGAATTGGTATTGGGATCTTTAGTATGAATAACAGGCAAGGTAACAAAGGGACCGCCATCCTTTGGCCAGCAGGTAATAACCGGAAGTTTTGTAATATCCGGTTCTTTCATGATCACTTCCTGGCATTCTCCCCGCCCACTTTTTACTTTCGGCATCCAGGATGCAAACTGGCCCAGTTTGGGAAGTAATTTTAATTTATCAAGAATGCTTTCTTTTGGTGATGCCAACAATCGAAACAGAGTTTCGATTTCCTTTGCCGTATCATCAAGATGACTAACACCCAATGCCATGCACATTCTTTTTTCACTGCCATATGCATTCATCAGTACGGGAAAATCATAACCGGTATTTTCAAATAGTATTGCTTTTCCACCACCGGGCTCTTTGCTCATCCGGTCAGTGATCTCCGCCATTTCTAATTTTGGATTTACATACGTGCTGATGCGGACAAGTTCCCCTGCTTTTTCTAATGTGTCAATAAAATGCTGTTGATTTTTGTAGGCCATGTTTCAAAATGAATTACGCAAAGGTACAACACAGCCTGTGAGGGAATGTTCAAATAATAAACGAAGAAGATTTTTTTAATAAACATTAACCGGGCAGCCGGTATCGTTTTTATTCCCCTTACGACCACCACTAAATATGCCATTACCTCCATTACTGCCGCCGAGGCGATAAGTAAGATGAAGCCCGGTGAAATAATAAGTGTCTTTGTGTTTGGCACTGCCACGCTGGGCGCCTTTTGCAGGATAAGCAGGATTGCCCACATCATCACCGCGATAGGACATATCAACCGCTAGCTGTCCTTTGGCGGTAAGAAGATCATTGGGATCAGCGAAAGTAGTACTTACATCATCGAGGTAATCGGTGAATAATTTTCGTAAGCCTACTTCAAGACCCACATGAAGATTACTGGTAACTGCGAATTTAACACCGGCGCCATAAGGAATAGCCGCCTGCGTAAGACTATAAGGTTTACGATCATTATAGCCCGGAAGCCCCTGCCCTTCTGTGCTCAATGGTTTAAGGTGTATTTTATCCGTACCACCATTGAATGCATAAGGATTGAAATGATAAACAGCAAGACCGGCATAAATATATGGCGAAATACGATTGTCATATAAGTTGAGAAGATAATATTCGCCAACAACACTGAACTCTGAAATAGAAGTTTCAAAACTAAGATTACGAGCCACCAGGCCGGAATCCTTGCTAAACCTGTCGGCACCGCCAACAACAGTATAAGTGTAGCCGCCGCGGAGCATAATATTATCCGTCAGTTCATAATTGGCGGTAATACCAATAGCGCCGTTGGTTACTTTTTTCGGAAATATTTTATCAGTAAGGTCGCCATTATAAGCGGCAACGCCGCCAAATACGCCTACATGAAAGCGTTGTGCAAAAACAATATTTGTAGTACAAACAAAGAGAATCAATACCCAGGCTCTTTTTTTCATAACTAACATTTTAAAGAACGACAAGAAAGCAAATTTAAGGCCGGAAGCCTCATTGAAGCGGTAACGAACTAAAAGAGTTATTCAGTATAGGGGTGGATAAAAGGAAATGTTATTTTTTATAAAGGCCACAATAATTTATTCCCAGGCCCGGATCATCGGAATAAATAATTTTTCCCTGGTCATATTCTATACCTGTCGCTACGTCTTCTTCCAGTAATAAAGGGCCATCCATATCTACATAGTCAATAAACGGCAATAAATGGGCCATAGCTGCAGAGCCGACCGTAGATTCGTTCATGCAGCCCAACATTATTTTCAGATCAAGCTCTCTTGCTTTTTTTATCATCCGCAAAGCCGGTGTGATGCCGCTGCATTTGGTAAGTTTGATATTGATGCCATGAAAATGATCCTTGCATTTGTCAACATCCTGTTCAAAAACACAGGCTTCATCGGCAAATAAGGGCAACGAAGACTCTTTATACAATGTTTTCATTCCTTCCCAATTATCTTTTGCCAGCGGCTGTTCTACATATTCAACACCCAGTTCTTTCAATTGGGGTATTAATTTTAGCGCTGTTTCAAGATCCCATCCCGCATTAGCATCCACTCTTAATGCTGCATTAGTGTTCTGCCGCAAAGCTTTTACAATTCCTATATCATCGGCTGTGCCCACTTTTATTTTATAAATGGGCCAGGGTTTTTCTTTCAGCTTGCTTACCATTTTATCAATGCTGTCGATACCAATCGTATAATCGGTCAATGGATTTTTAGAAATATCCCCTTTCCAGAGTTGATACAGTTTTTTGTTTTGCATTTTGGCAAACAGGTCCCATGCTGCTATATCCAATGCACAAACCAAAAAAGGATTTTGTGGTAATAAATGATGCAGGTAATGCCAGTAGCGATCCGGTTCGGTGAATGCAAACTTTTCGATCATGCCCTTTTTCCTTTCCAGGTCCTCTATCATTTTCTCAACGCTGATATTATAATAAGTAATAGCCGGTGCTTCGCCATATCCCTTGATACCAAAATGTTCCAGTTCTACGATCAATGTAGGCTGGTGAGTTTTGGTTCCTTTGGAAATAGTAAAGGGATGACGAAATTTTAAATTGAATGGATAATAAGCGAGCTTCATGATTAGGACGAAGTTATTGAAATAAGAAATACTGTAATTCTCCTTTCAGATATTTAATCATTGGCTGTTCCATTTTCTATTGAAAGTTATTTAGATTTGGTGAATGACTTGCGGCAATCTAAGCGGTGGTAGCAATTTTCAAAAAGCACTCTATGCAAATTGAGCGGGTAAGACAAAAACTTTTCAAACTTAAAGATGATAGTAGACGACTACTCGTTTTTGGGTCATCAAACCATCAGTATAAAATATTTCCAATTAAAAGCGAAAACCAACTACAAGAATTTGAGAATAAGCATAAAATTAAAATTCCTGAAGGTTATAGAGAATTCTTAAAGTCAATAGGAAATGGAATTGCTGGCCCATATTATGGATTGGAATCTTTAGAATCTACCTTGTTTTCAGATTTGGATTACAAAGACAATAATCATTTAATTGACCCGTCCAATGAGTTTCCTTTAACCGAAAAATGGAATCTCAATTTTGATAATTTGGAAGACGAAGAATATTATAACAAAAAGGATGAGGAATATTTTGAAAAGAAATGGAGTAATGGTCTTTTAAGAATATCAAACTTTGGATGTGGTGTTTCTATAAATTTAGTTGTAAATGGCGCCGAATATGGAAATATTTGGATTGATGACAGATGTAACGACGGCGGAATCTATCCAGAAAAAAATCCTGAAAATAATGGAAGGGTAGACTTTTTAACTTGGTATGAAAACTGGCTTGATAAATCGTTACAAGATATTGCCAAATAAAAACAGTGATGTTTTTCCGTATGGAAAATAGGAAAATAAAACAGTTGACAACTTACCAGATGGATAAATAAATATTCCCGTTTTCGTTTTCCCGAAACCAAAGCCTTGCTGTGCCTTCGTTTGTCTTCTAAAAAAAATAAGCGACCGTTGTTGTGTGTTGCGCATGGACATGTATGATATCAGAACACCAACAACCGAAATAAGGAAACTCAAAACCTTTGCCCAACTGATCCAGACTATTGAACGGAATATCCTACATTAGCTTTGTTGGTGATAGCCCGTCACAAAAGCCACCACACGACACCTAACAAAGGCGTCCTATAGGTTTTGGAATAAAAGGCAAAGGATAAAAGAAGTATTAATATAAAAAAATAAAAAAATCATGACAGAAAACAAGAAAACCGTACAGCAATACATGGATGGTTTTATAGCCAGTGATCATGCAAAAATTTTATCCTATCTTACTGATGATATCGTTTGGGATATACCCGGATTTTTTCATTTAACCGGTAAAGAAGCATTTGACAAAGAAATCGAGAACGACAATTTTGTAGGCAGTCCTACTATTACCATTAGCAGGATGGTGGAAGAAAATAATATAGTGATAGCTGAAGGCGCTGTACAGAGTAAGAAAAAAGATGGCGGAATGTTAGACGCTGTATTCTGCGATGTATTTCATATGGAAAATGGTAAAGTAAAAAAGCTGACAAGCTACCTGATGAATAAATAAGCATTCAGCCACGCTACATTCGAAAGAAATGCCTTACACCTCATAAACAGGAAAATAATGGTATGATACAAGAACAATTTGTAAATAAAATATCAGATGTTATTAAAAAAGATGATAGCATAATCGGTCTGACCGTCGGCGGTTCATGGTTAACAAATGAATTGGATGAGTATTCAGATCTTGACCTGATGCTTGTTACAAAAGAAAAAGTATCGGATGAACCTGCAAAAATGCTTAAGTACGCAGCTTCCTTCGGAAAATTGTTATCAGGGTTTACCGGCGAACATGTTGGAGAACCCAGGCTTTTAATTTGCCTCTATGATGACCCATTGCTGCATGTAGATATTAAGTTTCTGACACTTCCTGAATTTTATTCCCGTGTAGAGAATCCCGTGATCCTTCATGATACGAACGGGCAACTGAAAGATGTTCTTTCAAAGACAGAGGCTAAATATCCTTTTCCGGATTACCAGTGGACCGAAGACAGGTTTTGGATATGGGTTCATTACGCAACATTAAAAATTGGCCGGGGCGAATTAATGGAGGCCCTGGATTTTCTCAGCTATATACGGATGGTAGTGCTGGGCCCATTATTACATGTAAAGAATGGCGATCTGCCCCGGGGAATACGCAAGGTAGAAATGAACCTGCCTGCTGATGATCTCAGTAAATTAGAATTAACGGTCTCCACGTATAACCGGGCTTCTATTATAGCAGCATTGGAAGCATGCATTCATTTGTATCGTGTACTCAGGCAACAATTATTTTCAAAAGAGATAAATATCCAGGCAGGGACGGAATTAAAAGTTGTTGAATACCTGCAAATAATTAAAGCAAAAAAATAAAGAATGTTATGGCAAATGGTTTTATAGATGAGATATAACGGCTTTACCGGCGATTAAAATAAGATATTGTAATTGCCGTATTAATGGAATCCCTGGTATAGCAGGTCAAACTTATTCTTAAAAGAAATCGTGTTTTTTCCCCTGGATATAACCCGAACGTTGTTCAGGCATTGACCAGTCCGAAAATTCTGAAGATTTTGTTTCATTTTCTTCTTCACCCGCCAGCAGATCCTTACCAGTATTTATTTCCAAACCGTTCCTGTTTAAAATGCCGAAAGAAGAAAGATGATGTGTTTTGATCAATTGCTTTTCCCTGCTGCGTTTTGTATATCGTATTTCCTCACCCGGTTGCATACCTTTTTACAGTAAAAATCATGCCTTAGTGAAGGGGAGCACAATTAAGCTATAGGTTTATAATTTATCTTTTTGGAGGAAGCATTTAATCTGAATGCAAAAAAATACAGGCAAATTCCCTGGCCATAATCAGCTTATCTCCCGCTATGTTCCACATATCCTTTCAGTTCTTCATTGAATTCTTTTTCTTTGATCAGGTCTTCCAATGAAATATGCATCCGGTACTGCCAGTAATGTTTAGAATTTGCCGGGTTGTTGATCCGTTCTTCCAGGGGATCTTCCCGGCGGAGGGTATCACTCATGCCCAATATATCCTGCATCATGAAAATACTCCACATGGCAGGTGAATAAAGGTGTTGCAAAATAATGGCCCTGTTTACCCATGCTTCGCAGAAGTAAGGGGCATCACCCCATTGTCCTAATACGGAATTATAAAAACGCTGCGTCCTTTCACGGTTCTCTTCCCACCAGCCTCTGATGGTGCTCATATCATGCGTAGACGGGGTGATCACTGATAAGTAAGGAGCTTCACCAGGATAAAAGAATTCTTTTTTCGGGTCTTTAGGCATCCGCTGTATTTCCAGGCTAAGAATCCCCAGTTGTTTCATTACATCGGGAACACAATCCGGAACCATACCCAGGTCTTCGCCACAGATAAGCATATTGGTAGATTCTTTCAGCCGGGGCAGTTTATGCATTGCTTCTTTTCTCCAGAATTCATCCTGGCGGCGATAGAAGTAATTTACATAAAGAGCTTTTAGTTTTTCCTGAACATGAGGTATAAGATATTTAAATGACAATGTTTTCTCCATTGAAATACGAAAATGATACTCCTGCCCTCTCGATCCTTCCTGTTTAAAAAAGATAACATTGGAAATAAGATCATATAGCCCCAACTTCAAACGGGTATTTTCATTGCTGCATTCCAGTTTTTCAAATGCAGCCTCTGTATCCCGCTGTGTCTCAAACCCCAGCTTCAGATCGTAACCTCCCCTGTCATTAGGCACTACAAAATTTTGTTTTACTTTTTCAGCCAGGTCTCCGAATATTTCGTTTAATACATCGTCCGTAATAAAGGGTTTACAATACCGGGGTTCATCAAACCAGATACCATTTTCGCCAAACTCAACATAATGAACGGGGATGCAGGGAACAAAATGTCCCATGATGCCTTGCACAGCATTAGTTGGAATACTCCAGATACGGAAGAAGCCGAGAATATGATCAATTCGAAATGTATCAAAGTAATTGCTCATCTGTTCGAACCGCTGCTTCCACCATCCAAAGCCATCTTCCTGCATCTGCTTCCAGTTATATGTTGGAAATTCCCAGTTCTGACCAATAGGCGTAAAATCATCAGGCGGCGCACCTGCCTGTGCTTCCATATTATATAGTTCAGGCGCCACCCAGGCATCGCAGCCATAGCGGTATATCCCAATTGGAATATCACCTTTTAATACGACCCCTTTTTTATGGGCATAGTCGGCCGCATCTTTTAATTGCAGGTGTAATTGATATTGAACAAAGCAATAAAAGTTAATTTCCTTTTTAACAGCAGACCGGGAAAAAAAGAGTTGATCGATTTCTTCCTTGTTATAAGTGCTGTTTGTTTTCCATTCTTTAAAATGTGATGTATTGTACTTATCACGGAAATAACA
>JAKFEJ010000032.1:0-7644 GCA_036675745.1 Chitinophagaceae bacterium
CTTGTAAACTTGTAAACTTTTGAACTTTTGAACTTTCTCTTTGCCTGGCGATATTTCAAAGCAAAAAAATCTACCAATGCCATTAATATCATTGCGTGGACAAGTGTCGGAGCCATTGTCATCGGTACAGCTGCTTTGATACTGGTATTAAGTGTGTTTAATGGATTTGAAGGCCTGGTTAAATCCTTGTATTCTTCTTTTTATACAGATCTGAAAATTTTCCCTGCATCAGGAAAAAGCATTACGGTTACCGCTGAGCAATTGAAGCGATTGAAAGGAATAAACGGGATAAAAAATTATTCACTGGTAGTAGAGGAAAAAGCGTTGGTACAAAATGGAGATTACCAATCAATGATGTACCTGAAAGGTGTTGATGATAATTACCGTTATGTTACCGGAGTGGCCCATCACATTATAAAAGGCGAATATGACCTTGGGACAGAAGATGCACCCAGGCTTATTTTAGGCGGCGGTGTAGAAGGAGCATTAGGTATACAAGCGGACAAAAACATTTTTGTTCTCAAAATTTACCTGCCGCGAAAAAGTGATTCAGAGCAAATTGATCCTTTAAATGATATCAGCAATGATTCTATCCGTACTTCTTCAGCTTTCAGGATCCAACAGGATTTTGATGATAAATATGGAATAACCAATATTGCCTTTGCAAAAAAAGCGTTGAAGATTGATAAGGATGATTACAGCGGTGTCGAGATTAGTTTAAACGACCCATCTGATGCAGATAAAATCAAAGTTGAAGTAGAAAGGATTTTTGGTAAAAATTATCTTGTGCAAACTATATATCAGCAAAACCAAAGCCTTTATGCTGTAATGAATATGGAGCGATGGATTATTTATGGAGTGCTTTGCCTTATATTGATAGTAGCGGCTTTCAATATGATAGGCGCATTAACTATGCTGGTGCTGGAAAAACAAAAAGATATCAGTGTGTTGCATGCCCTGGGGGCGAATAAAAAATTTATTCAAAAGATCTTTTTGAGTGAAGGTTTATTATTGGCGCTTATCGGTACTGTTGCAGGTATGCTGCTTGCATTGATAATTGCCATGTTACAAATCAATTTTCATCTTATCCCCTTGCAGGGTGGATCATTCCTGATCGACTATTTTCCTGTTAAGCTCAGGCCGGCAGATTTTTTATTGGTAACTGCCACTGTTTTCGTAATAGCACTCATCGCTTCATGGCTACCATCACGCAAAGCCGCGGCCCAGGAATTTTCGTTGAGAAGTGAATGACAGAACTAAGATTTTCTGGATTTCTATAAGATTTTTGGGAATAAATGTTCGGATATTATCAAAAAGAAAAGGATTATGAGAAGAACAAAATTTCCTAATAATCCCCCAATGTTTCCGGCAATTGCGCTAATGCTTTAGCTAATTGCTCATCATTAGGAGCTATTCCATGCCATTCATGGGAGCCTTCCATAAAATCAACCCCTTTTCCCATTTCGGTATGCATCATAATGCCGATAGGCTTGCCCTGGCCAACCAATGATTTGGCTTTTTCCAATGTCGCAACTGTATCATCCATATCATTGCCATTCATTTCAAGGGTAGTCCAGCCAAAAGCATCAAATTTCTGACGGATATTACCAAGGCTCATCACTTTATCTGTAGGCCCATCAATTTGCTGGCCATTCCAGTCAACAGTGGATATAAGGTTATCCACTTTATGGTGAGCCGCGAACATAATGGCTTCCCATACCTGCCCTTCATCCAATTCGCCATCTCCATGCAATGAATAAACGATCGTATTTTCTTTATTCAATTTCTTGGTTAGTGCAGCACCAATAGCTACACTCATACCCTGTCCCAGCGAACCGCTGGCAATTCGTATGCCCGGCAAATGTTCATGGGTAGCGGGATGGCCCTGTAAACGGGAGTTTATTTTGCGAAAAGTGGCCAGTTCTTTTACATCAAAATAGCCTGACCGGGCCAGCGTGGAATAGAAAACAGGGGAAATATGGCCATTTGATAAAAAAAACACATCTTCATTGGTAGCATCCATGTTAAATGAAGGGTCGTGCTTCATTATTTTAAAATAAAGGGCTGTAAAAAACTCGGTACATCCCAGCGAACCACCCGGATGCCCGCTGCTGCTTCCATGTACCATTCTGACTATATCCCTGCGTATCTGGGATGCAATTGCTTTAAGTTCAGACATAAAAATTGGAACTTTTTAAACTTTTTGTATCTTGCCGCCTCAAATATCTGAGAGGAGCTGCAAAAATGCGGTTTTTTTGTATATAAAATCCATCCAGTGATTATTAATCTGCCTTAAATCAAATAATCCTGATCGGGTTAAAGGCTTGAGACTGATGGGTAGATGTTCAATTCCAATGATAATCTAACAGGTTGATGCCTATTTTTTTGTACCGTAAATCCCTGCTTGATGCTAGATGTCTTATTAACAGCCTCAGTTTCTTTTATAATATCCTTTCTGGCTATACCCGTTGTTCTGCAAATTGCAGAAATGAAAAAATTATACGATGTCCCTGATGAAAGAAAAGTTCATGCTCATGCGGTTACCTCTTTGGGAGGTGTGGGTATCTTCGGAGGATTTTTATTAGCAGCATTATTATCCATACAGGGATACCTGAACCCGGAATTTCAATATTTCTTTGCTGCGGCTCTTGTTATTTTTTTCCTCGGCCTGAAAGATGATCTCGTAGTATTATCTGCCAGCAAAAAATTTATAGGACAGGTAGTAGCCGCTTCTATTATTATTCACCTGGGTGGAATAAGGTTGGATAGTATGCATGGTTTATTTGGTTTTGACGAATTGCCGGAAGCATTTGCACTTGCCCTGACATATCTTACTATTATTGTTATTATCAATTCTTATAATCTAATTGATGGTATTGATGGCTTAGCTGCCAGTTTAGGGGTACTGACCATGCTGATTTTCGGTACTTATTTTTATACGGTTGGTTTCCAGGCCTATGCTTTGCTGGCCTATTCTCTGGGAGGAAGCCTTATAGCATTTCTTATTTTTAATCATCATCCGGCTAAAATATTTATGGGAGATTCCGGATCTCTTATGATAGGATTGATAAACTCAATACTGGTGATAAAATTTATTAATGTTGCCAGTGATCCGGCCATTGCTCTACCTATTGAATCAACTGCTGCTGTTGGTTTTTCCATTCTGATAGTCCCTTTACTGGATACACTCAGGGTTTTTGCAGTTCGTATTTTTAAAGGTTGTTCACCCTTTACACCGGATCGTAATCATATTCATCATTTGCTGATGAGCTGGGGTCTTGGTCATGCTGCTATAACATTGCTCTGTGTAGGTATTAATATTGGTTTTGTAATATTTGCTTATACCTTCAGGTCAATCGGACCAACTTTATTACTGCTTATCATGCTCACGCTATCTTTTGCCGGTTTTGGATTGCTATATTATAGAAGACCAAGACGCTCCACAATAACTGTCGCTAAAAGGATGAATGGAACAACAGAATTGAAAACTGTTTCAAAAGTTGTTACGTTGACCAAAGAAAGCGCCGCCGCAGATCATAATTAGTTTTTATTAATATTATATAAATGCCTGAAAAAAAATTGATTTCTTTCAGGCATTTTTTTTAAATGATCCCCTTGATGTGTCTTTTGTCGTTTTTAAGCCAGATGTAATTCACGATAAAAAATTATCCAGGTTGGTTCGTATAAAGCGGTCTTATAATTTTTATGGTTCATTTCATTAGCTTTGCTTTTCAATTTTTTTTATGACAGAAGACATTTCCAGTATTATATCCGGAACAGAAGATCTGATGAAAAAAGCTATCAGTCACCTGGAAGCTGAATTGATAAAAATAAGAGCTGGCAAAGCCAATCCCCAGATGCTTGATAACCTTGTAGTAGATTATTACGGTTCGCCTATGCCTATCAACCAGGTTGCTAACGTAAGTGTTATGGATGCACGGACACTGACCATACAACCCTGGGAAAAAAATATGCTTCAGCCTATCGAAAGAGCTATCATTAATGGCAATATAGGAGTTACACCACAAAATGATGGTGTTATTATCCGCTTATTCCTGCCTCCTCTTACTGAAGAAAGAAGAAAGGAATTGGTGAAAAAATGCCAGGCGGAAGGAGAACATTCAAAAATAGCTGTCCGGAATATTCGTCGCGACGCAATAGAAAGTATAAAAAAGTTACAAAAAAACGGCTTGAGCGAAGATGCAGCTAAAGACTCAGAAGCTGATATACAACAGGTGACTGATAAATTTATTTCTTTGATAGATAAACACCTGGTGTCAAAAGAAAAAGAGATCATGGCTGTTTAATCAAATCAGTTTTTCAACAACGGATTCGGATGGCGGGGTTTCAACTCCGTTATCTTCTTTTTCGGGACGATTAGCCAGGAAAACGCCCAGCAGAATAATAGCAAGGCAAACAAATCCTGAAATGGTAATGGATTCTCCATCAATAAAACCCCAGAATAGTGCAACAAAAGGAATTCCATACGTTACAAGCGATGCAAATAACCCACTGGCTTTCTGCACTAAAATATAAAAAAGAACGGTAGCAAATGCGCTTGCTACTAAACCTAAGAGCGTAGAATTAAAAACCGCCCACTGTACAGTAGTATCCGCAAAATCAAGCTGGAAAAACCCCTGCTGCCATAATACTAAACCCGCAGGTATACTCATAAAAGCAAGCGATACGGTTGCAATATGCATAGGCTTTATCTCTTTCAAAAAATGGCTGACCATGTTTACATTAATACCGTAAGAAATAGTGCCAACAATAACTAATGCAGCATAACCCAGGTTATTGATACTGATATTTTTTTGTGTAGCCGTAAGAAGGCATAGCCCTGCAAAGCCGATCAGAACGCCTATGATCTTTTGAGTTTTTATTTTATCCCTGAACAGTAAAACACTGATAAATACTACACAAATTGGGGTCAGGGAATTGAGTATACCAGCAAGAGAACTGTCGATTTTCAGAATGGCTATTGCAAAACAAAACGCCGGTAAAAGATTACCAAAAATACCTGTAATGATAAGAAGGCCTATCTTTTTGCGGGGGACTTTGCCGATATGAAAAAAAGCAAAGGGAATAAAAACAAGGCCGGCTGAAAAAATCCGTAAAGAAGCTATTTGTGAAGCTGTAAGACCCTCGTTACTTACCTTCATCAAAATAAAAGAACTGCCCCATATAAAACAAAGTAAAATGAAAATAGACCAACTGATAAATTTATTACTCATAAAAGAAAAGCGAAGGTCTTAAAACGAGATGATAGCGTAGTAATTTTTTTATCCTATACTTCGTAGCCCCGAACGATGGGACGAAGTAGTATCTTGTGCTAATAAACTAATAAGCATCACTATGAGTAAGATCAAACTAAACCAGATAGATACAAGGGCGCCCAAAGAACTGGATAAAAAAGAGATCAAGGAGCAAACATTGACTATCCTGGAGGAACTGGATCAATTGCAAAATCTTTTATTTGCTGAAAGTAAACATTCCATATTAGTAGTGATACAGGGTATTGATGGCAGCGGTAAGGACGGTGTCATCAGGAATGTACTCGGTAATATGAATCCGCAGGGTGTTACAGTAAAATCTTTCAAAGCCCCGACACCCGAAGAAGCCGCTCATGATTTTCTTTGGAGAATACACCAGCATGCGCCACAAAAAGGAATGATACAGGTTTTTAACCGTTCGCATTACGAAGATATCTTAGTGACAAGAGTACATAAATGGTGTGATGATAAGTTGGCAAAGAAAAGAATGAAGGCTATTAATGATTTTGAAGAATTGCTGCAGGAACATAATTCAACACATATACTGAAATTTTATTTGCATGTATCACCTGAAGAACAACATGAAAGATTAAGTGAAAGGCTTAAGGATCCGGCCAAAATGTGGAAGTATAATGAGAAAGATTTTGAAGAAGCCAAACTTTGGGATGTTTATATGCAGATGTATGAAGAATGTTTTGAAAATTGTAATAATCCTGCGTGGACAATTGTGCCCGCCGATCAGAACTGGTATAAAGAATATGTTATAGCAAAAGCTTTGTGTGATTTACTGAAAGGTTTGAACATGCAATATCCGGGCTTAAAAAAATAATGAAGAATCTTAATAAGTTTTTTTTGTAATCTACTTTATTCTCAGAACCTTCACTTAACATTTATTACCTCACCTAAAATTAAAAATTATGGGAATGCTAAAAGAATTCAAAGAATTTGCCATGAAAGGCAATATCGTTGACCTGGCCGTAGCAGTAATTATCGGCGGTGCTTTTGGTGCCATTATTTCGTCACTGGTTGATGATGTTATTACACCCTTATTATTGACACCTGCCCTGGAAGCTGTCGGAGCAAAGGATATTGGCCAGTTGACCTGGGGTTCTGTTAAATATGGCAATTTCCTTTCAGCCATCATTAAATTTATCGTCATTGCTTTTGTTTTGTTTATGATGCTTAAAGGCATGAATTCTGTAATGAAAAAAAAGGAAGCTGCGGCTGCTCCCACTCCAGAAGATATTATCTTGTTGCGTGAAATACGGGATGCACTTAAAAAATAATTTAAGGAAAAAACAAAACACCTGCATTGCCGGGAATCATCACACATAAGGCAGATGCAAAGGTATATTTCCCTTATTTTTGTGGAGTCCTGCTTTATTGCAGGGCTCTTTTTTATCTATAATTGTAGTTGATTGTGAATAATACTTCCTACCAGATCAAATTGGCGCAGTTTGAAGGACCGTTTGACCTGCTTTTGTTCTTTATTGAAAGGGATGAACTGGATATTTATAATATTCCAATTACAAAAATCACTAATGATTTTCTGGATTTTATTCATCAGCAGGAAGCCGTGAACATCGAACTTTCCAGTGAGTTCATTTTGTTTATTTCCACATTGATGCGCATCAAAGCAAAAATGTTGCTGCCACGAAAAGAACTGGATGCGCAAGGAAATGAAATTGATCCCCGCGAAGAACTGGTTAGTAAAATACTGGAGTACAAAAGATTTAAGGAAGCATCGGCACAAATGGCGGAGATGGAAGCTTTGCGTATGCTGATGGTGAAACGCGGAAATATTCAAAAAGAATTATCTACTCTTGGTGAGGAAGCGGGAGAAGGTACAGAGATTCAGAATATTACTGTGTTCAAACTGATGAAGGCGTTTGAGAAAGCCATGCAGAAATATTCTGACAGAATCAATAAGCCTGTTCATACCGTAGTACAATACCGGTACACGATGGAAACAAGCCGGCAGGATATGCTGTCACTTTCTCAAAAAGAAAAAACACTGGCATTTGAGAGAATATTTGAAAAAGCGGAAAACAGGGTTCATGCTATATTTCTTTTTCTTTCACTCCTCGAACTGGTGCAGGGGAAATTTTTAAAGATCATCATCGGCGAGGGCAAGAATAATTTCATCATTGAATACAATGAGCCTGAAAACCGTTTGGCAGAATTAGAAGAAGAAAACCAACCACAATAAATTTTAAAAACTATTATTATGAAAAGAAGTGCAACAGCAAACTGGAAAGGAACCGGAAAAGAAGGCAAAGGAACAGTCACTGCCGACAGCGGAGTTTTATCAGCTACACCGATATCGTTCAAAACACGCTTTGAAGAAGTTCAGGGTACAAGTCCTGAAGAA
>JAKFEJ010000411.1:0-7571 GCA_036675745.1 Chitinophagaceae bacterium
TGAAATTGATGCATTGGAACATTACAACCTTGTTACACCTACAATGGGCGCATTTGTTTCACGAACCTGGCAGAATTTATTTAAATCTATTTCCAGGGCTAATGTAGCATTACGTGCTGTTGACGCACTTTCAGAAACAGATTTCCCCCAGAAAAAATCAAGGTTAGCGGAGCTAAAATTTTTAAGGGCGCATAGCTATTTTACCATGAAATTACTGTACAAGAATATTCCCATCTTTGATGAAACTGCTACTGCGGAAGATATTCTGAAAGTATCAAACGATTTATCAAACGAAGAATCCTGGAATAAAATAGCTGCCGATTTTCAATATGCCATTGATAATTTGCAGGATACTCAGCCCGAAAAAGCAAGGGCTAATAAATTGATTGCCCAGGCCTATCTGGCAAAGCTGAGATTGTTCCAGGCATACGAACAGGATGCCACGCATAAGGTCACCAACATTAACCAAACAAGATTGCAGGAAGTTGTTACACTAACCCAGGCAGTCATTTCATCCGGTAAATATTCTTTAAGCGCCGATATTGCAGATAATTTTTTACCTGAAACCGAAAACGGACCTGAATCCATTTTTGCTATCCAGTTTACCATTAATGATGGTACAACTTCCGGCAGGCTCAATTACGAAGATGGTTTGAATTATCCGCATGGGGCACCCCAGTATGGTTGCTGTGGTTTTCATGCCGGAAGTCAAAACCTGGTAAATGCATATACTACTGATGCAAATGGCTTACCCAACTTTACTACATTTAATAACGGCATTGCGGATTTAGGTACAGCAACGGTTGATGTTCGTCTTGATCATACAGTAGGTATTGACGGACACGTTTATAAATATGATAATACAAAACTTTTCAGTAACAGTTGGGTTCGTGACCCGGGTGTATATGGTAATTTTCATACTATGCGTAACCAGCAATTGGCAACAAGCTCATCCTATTTCAAAAACGGGCCTTTTATGGGTGTTGCAAAAAATTATGATATCATCAGGTACGATGAAATTTTATTGATGCAGGCGGAGGCCTATATAGAATTAGGACAACAGGATAAAGCGTTACCACTTATTAATCAAATCAGGGCAAGGGCTGCTGCAAGTACAGGAAAGCTGAAGAAATTGGATGGCAGTTTTGCTTCGAAATATAAAACTCAACCATATCCGGCTGCTGGTTGGACGCAGGCTTATGCCCGTACCGCTTTGCAGTGGGAAAGACGCTTAGAATTTGCTACCGAGGGACATCGTTTTTTTGACCTGGTGAGATGGGGAATTGCTGCGCAGACTTTAAATCAGTATATAACTGTTGAAAAAGTAAGAAGGCCGTTTTTGGCAACGGCTGTTTTTACAGCAGGAAGAGATGAATACCTGCCAATTCCACAATCTGAAATAACATTTACCAATGGTTTATACAAACAAAATCCCGGCTATAACTAATATTGAAGTAACTAAATTAACGCAGGCGTTCAAACAGGAGCCTGCGTTGATTTCAGGAAACCCTGTTGGTGCCAGGTCTTTCCTATTGGGTGCTTTACTGTTTGGTTTTTTCTTTTGTTCTTCATTGGATAGTTGGGCACAATCGAATAAGGTTCCGCCCTTCCAGATGACACAATCCAATGGTAAATTATTTAACGCCACGAATTTGCCCCTGGGAAAACCTATTATGATCATTTATTTCTCACCAGATTGTGATCATTGCCAGGTTATGATGAAGGAGTGGTTTAAAAAAGTGAATGATTTTAAAAAGGCGTCTGTTGCTATGATTACTTTTTTGCCGATTGACAAAGTGATGACATTTGAAAAGGATTTTAAAGTAAAGCAGTATCCAAATATTATAGTGGGAACGGAGGGGCTTAGTTTTTTTGTAAGAAATTACTATCAAATTATGGATATGCCTTTTGCGGCCTTATATGATAAGAATGGAAACTTAATTGCTTCTTATCAAAAAAATATTCCACTAAATGAACTGGCCGATAAATTGAAAAAATTAAAATAAAGTATAGGCGAATTTCATTATTGGAAAAGTTGATCAAAAAGAATTAAAAATACACAAATGAAAAAAATTGTTTTGCTGGTATGCTTGCTTGTTTGTATCAAATATGGCATCAGCCAGGATTATAAAACTGAACCTCACCGTCCTCAATTTCATTTCTCCCCAAAAAAATATTGGATGAATGATCCGAACGGAATGGTTTATTACAACGGCGTCTATCATTTATTTTTTCAATATTATCCCGGTGGTATTAAATGGGGGCCGATGCATTGGGGACATGCAACCAGTAAAGATATTATTCATTGGGAAGAACAGCCTATCGCACTTTATCCTGATACCCTGGGTTATATTTTTTCTGGCAGTGTCGTGGTTGATGTAAACAACACATCCGGTTTTGGCAAAAACGGGAAGGCGCCATTGGTAGCTATCTTCACCCATCACAATGTTATTGGTGAACAAGCAAAGAAAATAGATTATCAATATCAAAGTATAGCTTATAGCCTGGATGAAGGAAAAACATGGACGAAATATGAAGGCAACCCTGTTTTAAATAACCCCGGTATTGTTGATTTCCGTGATCCTAAAGTGATGTGGTATGAGCCGCAAAAAAAATGGGTGATGACATTAGCGACTAAAGATCGTATTACCTTCTATTCTTCTCCCGATTTAAAAAAATGGAACCGTGAAAGTGATTTTGGAAAAGACCTGGGAGCTCATGGCGGTGTTTGGGAATGCCCCGACCTGTTTCCGTTGGAACATAATGGAAAAAAAGTTTGGGTTTTATTGGTAAGCATCAATCCGGGTGGACCAAACGGTGGATCGGCCACACAATATTTTTTAGGAAATTTTGATGGCAAACAGTTTACACCTGTTGATACAACAACCCGGTGGGTTGATTATGGAACTGATAACTATGCAGGTGTTACTTTCTCCAACACAGGTAAACGAACCATCTTTATGGGATGGATGAGTAACTGGCAATATGCACAGGATGTACCAACCACCAACTGGAGAAGTGCAATGACAATTCCCCGTGAGTTGGAGATAAAAGCTGTAAAAAATAGAATGTTTTTGGTTTCAAAGCCAGTAAAAGAGTTTAATAATCTTTTGAAAGGAACAGTGTCACTAAAAGATATTAAGGCGAAAAACAAGTATGACCTTGGTGTAAAAGCGGGAAAAATTACGGGACTGTTTCAACTTGAACTTTCAGATATGCCGTTGAATGATTTCTCCATTGTAATGGCAAATGATGAAGGGGATGAAATGGTTATCGGTTATGATAAAGCAGGCAACCAATATTATATTGACCGTACACAGTCAGGTAAAAAGGATTTTGAGCCAGGCTTTGCAAAACGACATACAGCTCCCCGTGTATCTGTTAATAAAATGATCAAACTAAAGTTGATAGCCGATGCTGCTTCTGTAGAGTTATTTGCTGATGATGGTTTGACGGTGATGACAGATATTTTTTTTCCACGAAGTCTTATATCCAGGATCTATCTGAAATCGGCAAAAGGCATTTCAATTAAAAACCTGAAGTATACAAAAATAAATTCCACTTTAAAATAACAATGTATAATGATTGTTGAAGATTTCGCAGAAGATCGAAGGATTTCTGAATACTATTCTATTTTATACAAAATCCCCGCAAACATTCTATTTGTGGGGATTCGTACTGTACTGAGATTTTTTGTAGCCCGTACGAGATTCGAACTCGTATCACCACCGTGAAAGGGTGGTGTCCTAACCCTTAGACGAACGGGCCGTTTTAAGGGACGGCAAAGATAGGAGTGCAGCAGTTTTCTGCCAAAAAATTTTCTTTATTTAACGGCACACAAAGCAAGCCATAAGCTAAAGCAAATTGGGAATTTCAGGAGTTGGTTACAAAAACCTGCAACTCTTAACCATAAACCAGAAACGGTTTCTTAACTTCGCCCCGCATTTTTAAACTAAAATTTTCTTACAACTATGAGTACAGTTAAAGTAGCTATCAATGGTTTTGGAAGAATCGGTCGCCTCGTTTACCGCCAGATATATAAAATGGAAGGAATTGATGTAGTCGCAATCAATGACCTGACAAGCCCAAAAGTATTGGCACACCTGCTGAAATACGATACTGCACAAGGGCGTTTTGACGCCGAAGTAAAAGCTACAGAAAATGCTATTACTGTCAACGGTGATGAACTTAAGATATATGCTCAGAAAAATCCGGCGGAAATTCCCTGGAAAGACCACGGGATTGATGTGGTGCTGGAATGTACAGGTTTTTTTACAGATAAAGATAAAGCTACAGCTCACCTTACAGCCGGCGCTAAAAGGGTGGTAATTTCCGCACCTGCTACAGGCGATCTGAAAACGATTGTATTTAACGTAAATCACAATATACTGGATGGCAGCGAGACGATCATCAGCTGCGCATCTTGCACTACCAACTGCCTGGCGCCAATGGCACAGGTGCTGGAAGAAAAATTTGGTATTATAAATGGACTGATGACAACGATCCATGCTTATACTAACGATCAGAATACACAAGATGCTCCGCATCCGAAGGGTGATCTTCGCCGGGCAAGAGCAGCAGCACAGAATATTGTTCCTAACAGTACAGGGGCGGCAAAAGCCATTGGATTAGTATTACCAAGCCTGAAAGGAAAACTGGATGGCAGTGCTCAGCGGGTTCCTGTATTGACCGGTTCTTTAACTGAAGTGACAGCAATACTTGGTAAGAAGACTACTGTAGAGGAATTGAATGCTGCCATGAAAGCTGCATCCAATGAAAGTTTTGGATATACCGAAGATGAAATAGTAAGTGGTGATGTTGTTGGTATTACCTATGGTTCATTATTTGATGCCACACAAACAAGGGTACAAACTGTAGGAGATGCCCAGTTGGTAAGAACGGTGAGCTGGTATGATAATGAGATGAGTTATGTAAGCCAGTTGGTTCGCACGGTGCATTATTTTGCAAAATTGATAAGTAAGTAAGTAATAGCTTTAGAAGCCGCAATGGTACAACAGGATAATTGCCGTTGTATCATTGCGGCTTTCATTATTTGCCTGGATGGTTTATGAAGATTAAAAATATTGATGGACTTACCGCTAATGATCTTCAGCAGCAGGTGAGTGATGGAGGCAGGTTTGTTTATTTTGCATATACTATATCTTTAATAATAATAACATTCAGAGATGTATCCGGTGTTTATCTTATACGTCCGGGCGAAAGCACCGTTGGCAAAAGTTTTTTATTTACTATTGTTTCTTTTCTAATTGGGTGGTGGGGAATTCCATGGGGGCCGAAATATACGATGCTGGCATTACGAACTAATTGGCAGGGTGGAAAAGATGTAACAGATGAAGTAATGGACGTTATAAATGGATATTTATTATTCGAAGAAACTAATACAAAGGAAAATAGTAACTCTTTTTAAATTTTATGCATATGTCAAAATTCTCTGATCACAATTTTGCCGGACAAAAAGTTCTTGTAAGGGTTGACTTCAATGTCCCCCTTAATGATAAATACGAGATAACGGATGATACAAGAATGAAAGCAGCCATTCCTACTATCAAAAAAATAACGAATGATGGCGGTATTGTTATCCTGATGTCACATTTTGGACGGCCGAAAGGAGGACCAGAAGAAAAATATTCATTGAAACACCTTGTAAAGCACCTTAGTGATTTATTGGATGGAGCAACGGTTCTGTTTGCCAATGACTGCATTAGTGAACAAGCTTATTTGACAGCAAGTATGATGCGTCCAGGTGAAGTATTGCTTCTAGAAAATCTCCGTTTTTATAAAGAAGAAGAAAAAGGAGATGAGAAATTTGCTGAAAAATTATCAAAGCTGGGTGACGTTTGGGTAAATGATGCATTCGGCACAGCTCACCGGGCTCATGCCTCTACGGCTGTTATTGCACAATTTTTTCCTGCAGAAAAAAGGATGTTTGGTTTGCTGATGGAAGGAGAAGTGGCGAGTGCTGAAAAGGTTTTACATCATTCTGAAAAACCCTTTTTAGCAATCATCGGCGGTGCGAAAGTATCTGATAAAATTCTGATCATCGAAAACCTGCTGGAAAGGGCAACGGATATTATCATTGGCGGCGGTATGGCTTATACATTCATGAAGGCGGAAGGTGGTAGGATTGGAAATTCGCTTTGCGAGGATGACAGGGTAGATACAGCAAAGGAATTATTGAAAAAAGCAATAGAAAAAGGTGTTTCTATTCATCTTCCTTCTGATTCCGTTATTGCGAATAAATTTGCTGCTGATGCAGAAACTTCATCGTCGCCAAGTAATGCAGTTCCGGATGGCTGGATGGGACTGGATATCGGCCCTAATGCTGTGGAGCAATTTGTAAATGTGATCCATCGTTCAAAAACCATCTTATGGAATGGTCCGATGGGGGTTTTTGAAATGGACAATTTTCAACATGGTACTAAGGCTATTGCAACTGCTGTGGCTGAAGCAACACAAAAAGGAGCTTTCTCATTAGTCGGCGGTGGGGATTCGGTTGCCGCTGTCAATCAATTTGGATTTGCGGACAAGGTTAGCTATGTATCTACCGGCGGCGGCGCTATGCTGGAATATTTTGAAGGAAAGACATTGCCGGGAATTGCAGCTGTTCAGCAATAGAGCTATAAAACTTTCAAATTTTATATTATTTTGTTGCCAAATACTTACTCTTTATGAAAATGAGAAAAACTAAAACTCTGTATTTGATCTGTGCATTGGGAATCTTTCTAGTTTCTTGCCAAAAAGAAGTGAGTTTACAGAACCTGGGAGGTCAGGGAAACACTAATAATACCAACATAACCGGCGATTGGAAATTTATCGGGCTAAATGCAAAAACTTATACGGGCATTATTATTTCACAAGGTGGGGAATCCGCAAAAACAGTAACTGTAAGCGATTATAATACGGAGAATAATGCAGGCACTTTAAAAGTAACTGCCAACCAGTTCATCTTTACCGGCATCAGTCACACTGTTAATGATGAAGCCAATGTGAAGACCTATCTGAATGGGGTGTTGTTTGACGATTCGGATATGCCTTTTGATGTAACAACTCCTCCTACTGATAATACGATTAATTATGTCCGGAATAATAATGATTCTCTCACTTTCACCAATGCAATGATGACGCTCCCAGATCCTTCAGGTGGCACTACATCAGCACCAGCCGGCCCTTTAGGTGCCAGAGTTAGTATTGTTGCTGATACACTTACAGTGTTTACGAAGAACTCTATAACTGAAACGATTTCACAAGGAGGTATCCCTGCTACATTCGATATAAAATTTGAAAGTACGATGAAATTCAAACGCCAATAATTTTCTTACAACTATCGTGTTTAAAGAAAAGGTTCCTGACTGAGTAGAAGTTAGGAACCTTTCTTGTTTTATGTATAACTATTTCTTCGTTATCTCAATAATCTTATCATTACCACCATTACTGGTACAGATATAGACTTTGCCATCGGGTGAAATACACAGGTCACGCATTCTTCCATACTTACTTCTAAAGTATTCATTGGTATTGGTGATTGATGTAAACGAATCATCAAGTTTCAT
>JAKFEJ010000081.1:0-7522 GCA_036675745.1 Chitinophagaceae bacterium
ATTTCCTGATTTGCCTTCAAATGTTTTGTCGGAATCAGGGCCATATTTATCAGGGGTATCAGTACGTTTAACCCCTATTGAGCTTCTGTCAACAAAATTGCCAAAGCTGGTAGATATATTATAGCTGGCAGACAGGTTGCCGGGTTTTATATTGACGGTGCTATAAGATTCATTCAGATTCAGGGAAGTAAGATTGATGTCCAGGTTAATTTTTGTAGCATCACAAAACTCCAGTTTGATCTTATTTTTTCCTGAAAGGTTGGCGATATCGATTTTGGAAAATTTAAACGTGGCGTCAATGTTCGAAATATTTTTAATGTCAGCCTCACCGAATTCTACAGTGATATTTTTTACATTGGCTAATGAGCCTGCTGTTAAGTGTCCGAATTTATTGCTGAGGGAAACGGCCCCGGAATAGTCGGGTAATTCAGTATTGCCAAAACTATTTTCAATATCGAGTGCAACGGAAGTTGGCAGATGCACTTCATAATCTATGTGCATGTTGGATTTGCAATTTTTACAGTTATCGCTCTTATTATTTTTATTACCAATCGTTGTCTTGAATTGGATATCGTTGCCTTGTTGTTTATCGCTTACACTGATCGCATCAAATATTTTCTGCGCCATATCCTGTTGATTGGAGCTGGCTTCTATATGTACGTCAACTTTGATCTCATTTTTATCCCATGCAATGAATTTTACATGCCCAAAGCTGTTTTCTATGGATAATTTATTGCCGGATGCAGGATAGGTTTTTGAAATATTTTTTTCTTTTACGAATTCTAATTTTTTTCGATCTCCTTTTTCTTTTCCTTCCTGGGCATATATAATTACACTGCTTAAAAGCAATACCATACTAAATACGGGGATAGTTATTTTTTTCATTTTTTTCGGTTTTACTATTTTTAAACTCGTTCAATATTCCTAACTGTTTGCCCAGCAATTCGGCTTGTAGCTGCAGGTTTTGAAGCATGGCCCTGATAATAACTTCCCTGTTGGGCGTTTGCACCGCCTGTGTTTTCAAAACCCTGTAAGAGCTGTCCAATACAGCCAGGTCCTCAGAAAATTGTGAATACAATTCCGGTTGCTCTTTAGCGATTGCTTTCAATTGCTGTTGCTGGTTCTCAATAGACTCGTATATTCTTTTTGCTTCTGCGGCATATTCCGGTGCTATCCTGCTGATATCAGTGCTGTTGCTACCATTTTTAACAGCAGGAGTTTCCGTCTTCGTTATTCTATTATCGTTTTTTCTTATCACGAGGAAATAAAAACAAGTGGCTGTTATAAAAAAAATAGCGGCAGCAGTCGTCCACTTATAAATGTCCCGTATCGAAAATTGTTTTACCGGTTTATTAGGGCCTATCGACCTTTCGATTGGGTGCCAGGCGGTAGAAGAAGGCAGATCGTCATCAAACGCCCTGCGGTTCTCATCAATAAAATTTTTCAATTCTTTACTCATGAATCCTCCTTTTTCAGTAACTGTAATAGTTTCTGTTTACCACGTTTATATTGTGTACGCACAGTTGACTGGCTTATTTGCATTATATCTGCGATCTCTTCATGGTCATATCCTTCCAGCAAATACAATGACAATACGGTCCTGTATCCATCAGGTAATTGGCTCATTGCTTTCTTAATATTTTCTACTGTAAATGCAATCTCATTTTCATCTACTGTATGTTCTTCTGCCAGTTCTTCTGTTTCTTTTTCCAGGTCTGTAAAACTCAATCGCTTCTTTTTCAACAAAGCGATACTTTTAAAAACCACGATCTGTTTCAACCAGGCGCCAAACGTTGCTTTGTTTTCAAATGAACGGATCTGAACGAACGCATCAATAAATGATTCCTGCAGCATATCTTCAGCATCCGCCCGGTTATTGGTTATCCGGAGGGCCGTATTATACATAGCTTTCGAGTATCGTTCATACAATAAACGATAGGCGGACATATCGCCCTTGATGCATTGTTCTACCAATGAATCAGCAGAAGGTATAGTGACGGTCAGCTCCAGGTTTCCGGTTTTATATAAAGTAAAAGATATTTGAAGAATGTTGCATAGAAAGGAAAGTTTTTTCCGGAAACGGTAGCAGACAAGGATGCGTGGGAGGGAGCAAGAGCTTTATTGAAGGCGCAGGTTATTCAACCGGGAAGGTAAGCGATAATCGTGTTTTTCCTTAGTGATTCTTACATATTCCATGAAAAGTATTATGCTGTTTGCCTGTATATATAAGAAATAAAATTATTCTTATTACGTTTATATAAGACTTTCGAGAATATCCAACTATGAGAACCTGCCTGAAACTAACTGTAAAAAAGATCAGCGTATTTATATTGTTCATTTTAGCGCTGACATTAGAAACCGGTTGTGGCGAAGCTGTTACACAACCTGCTAAAATAGAAACGGCAATCGCCGCTATTGCAAAAATTCCTGAACCCGTTCTCCCTGTTATTGCCGATGCGGCCACTATATTAAATCGTTCCGAGGTTCCCATTCTTTGTTATCATCAGGTCAGGGATTATAAACCTTCTGATTCCAAAACGGCCAAAGATTATATTGTACCTGTTGATGCTTTTCGTGATCAAATGAAATTACTGGCTGACAGTGGCTATCATGCTATATTGCCAGGTCAGTTGCATGAATATCTAATTACAGGAAACCCATTGCCGGATAAGCCTGTGCTGATCACATTTGATGATACAAGACTGGATCAATTTACTGCGGCTTTGCCTGAGCTTGATAAGCACGGATTTAAAGCTGCTTTCTTCATTATGACGGTATCACTTGGCAAGCCAGGATATATGAGTAAGGAGCAGGTAAAGCAATTAGCTGATGATGGACACACTATCGGTTCACACACTTATGATCATAAAAATGTAAAAACATACACTGTTGATGATTGGGTAGAGCAGGTACAAAAGCCTTCCAAGCAATTACAAACTATCACCGGCAAACCAGTAGAATATTTTGCTTATCCTTTTGGTTTGTGGAATAAAGAGGCAATTGCCAAATTAAAAGATCATGATTTCAAAGCCGTGTTCCAGTTATCCGCCAAACGTGATGAGAATGATCCGCTGTTCAGTGTTCGGCGCATTATTGTTCCGGGCAGTTGGAGTGGGGCTACGATGATCAAAGTGATGAAAAAAAGTTTTTGAGTTTATGTCATTAAGATTAGTTAATAAATCCTGATAATTCTTTACAAGTCATTAACGAATAAAACCAAAACCCGTGAAAAAAAATTTACTTATAGCCGCATTTCTTCTGCCACTAATCGCTTTAAGCCAGAGAGTAGACCTGGATCGTTTTAAATTCAGTTCCCAGTATCGCTCTCTTCCGGCTTTTCGTTTAGACAGCAGTTATCGCACCTACCATGTTTCTGTTGAAGCTTCCAGGCTTATGCAAGGTTATGTTAGTGGAATGTCACCGGAAAAATCGGTGATACTGGAAGGATGGAGAATGCTGAATAAAAACGGGCATTTAGCTATACAGGTGAAACTGGAAGACCTTTTACCCCAATCTTTTTCTGTAAAGGAAAGAGAAGAGATCATAAAAGACAGGGCAGGTAAGGAAACAGGGAGGCGCAAATTATACAGCCAGGAAGTTGTGTATACGTTTTCCGCTTTTGCAGATATCACTGATCATAAGGGAGCTCATATTGAAAATATTCTTCTTGCCGACCGCAATTACAAGCAGGTTTACAGAAGCCCTGAATTTACTATCCGGCATGTTGCAGAAGGATATTTTTTAATAAACAGTTTGACTGTTACTGAACAATTATATAAGAACTGCGTCAACAGGGCGATGAATTATTTAAACAATAGGATCAATGATGATTTTGGTTATGCTGAAAGAACCGTTACCGACCAGATGTGGATACTCGGCAGTAAAAAGCATCCAGAGTACCAGGCTCACCGGCAGGCATTTTTAACCATCAGCGAAGTATTATTCAGTATCAGCGCCAACAGGCCGCTGGATGGGGTTCGTGAACAATTACAAACCGCTATTAATTATTTTGAAAGTATAAAAAAGAAATATCCTTCAACGAGCAAACACGACAGGAAACTTCGCTATGCCAGCTATTATAATCTCGCCAAACTATATTATTATCTCGATGATCCGCAAGCTATGAAAAAAGAGGCGAGTGCATTAGTATTAAATGATTACGATGCAAGAGATGGAAAGGCCCTGGAAGCATCGGCCATTCATTTAAAAAATCTTTTTATTCAAACCAATAGGGATAGCCGTCATTTTGCAATAGATACAACTATGTTCAAAGGACCCGGCGAAACTTCCGCAGTTGCCATAAAATAAATGCCATCTGTCAACGATGGAAAGGAAGGTTGATGTTTTACATTTGCCATAGTTTTTATGGTAAATAATAATTATGATATATCGTCTTGCATCTCATCGGGACTTTGAAAGTATTTACGATCTGTACATGGAAGAATCTGCCAATCCTTATCTTACTTATGACCCTATGAGTAAACAGGATTTTACTTCTATCTATAATCAATTGCTGAAAACAGAAACAGTATTTGTAGTAGAAAATGAAAGAGAAATAATAGCCACTTATCGCCTGATACCCAAAACAGACCGGCAGGCACATACCATTTACTTAGGCAGTTTTACAATAAAAAAAGATTTCCAGGGAAAAGGATTTGGAAAAAAGATCCTGGAATATATCAAAGCCTATGCATCGGAACAACATAAAATAAGGATAGAGCTGACCGTTGATATTAATAATGCAGGAGCTATAGCGCTTTATAAGAAAACCGGGTTCGAAGTAGAAGGGCTGATAAAAAAAAGCTACCGGCTAAGCACCACCAATGACTATTATGATGAATATTTGATGGCGGTGTTGCTATAGGTAATAAATTTTTTGTTCAGGATGAATTACTAATTATTTCTTTTTGATCGTCTACGCAGAAAGTTTGCCAACTCATCAATCTTATCTGTTCCGATCAGATCAACACCAAGTTTCATTTGTAGTTGCCATGACACTTTATTGTCAGGAGCTGCCCAGAAGCGTATAGTTTTACCAGCCCTATGTACACTGTCAATGACTTGCCTCAGTAGCTTTTTATCTTTAGGTTCAATCGGACTTTCGCCTTTCCATGCTGAGTATTTTGTGAATTGCAGGCTTACCTGGCCAACTCTTTTCCATTCCGGGGCAGTATGCGGCAACTTAAGATCGTCGTCGAAAAAAATGTAACCGGGATAGATTTTATATTCGGAAGGTTGAGGCCTTTTGCCGCTGATAAGAATTGTTACCTGCTTAGTCTCCGTTTGAGTAGATAAGTATGGTTTCAATGGTTCTATTTCGCCGATGAGAAGTTCTAAACTTAGCTCATGATTTTCCTTTATATCAACAAGTAATTTAACGGGGTGGGCTTTATCAGCTTTTAACGCTGCTAAAAGAGGATCAAGATATAAACTTTTAAGTGTGAGCCGCGGCTGAATTTCATTTTTACTATGCGCCACACATAAAATCCCGTTAACCGGGAAAATATCAACTTCTATTGAACCGAAGCCATTTTTATAAGCCCTGTGAAATGGCTGATCATTCAGGTAATCGTTATGTGAATGGGCATTGGTATTGCTAAATATTTTTGATTGTGCTATCGCAAAACTACCGGTGAAAATGAATACGAGCAGACAGCAGGTCTTTATTAAATCTCTCATTTGGTTTTTTTATCGTTAACGGTAGAATTTCTTATTATAAGCGATGATGGAATCACCAGGCTTTCTTTTGTTAAATTTAAATTTGTTTTTTCTAATGAATTAAATAAAAGCGTTGCAGCCGTCTTACCCATTTCAAAAGCAGGCTGGGTAATTGTAGTAAGCGATGGGTTGAGAATTGAAGCAGTTTCAAGATTGGAGAAACAAACAATTTTTACATCCTCCGGTATTCTCAATTTCAAATCGACACAAGCCTTATAAACAGGTGTAGTTAATTTTTCAACAGACGCCACAATGCCATCAGGTCTTTCTTTTAGTTGCAGCAATTTTTTAACCAGTGTATAGTTCTTTTTTGCATCATCGGTACAAAGGACTATTTGTTTTTTGCCTGTTTTCACTTTATGATCTTCATGTGCCTGTAAGTAACCTTCGAGTCTTTTGTTGCTGATGGATAAACTTGCTGAAATAGTAAGAAAAACGATTTTAGTACAGCCTTGTTGTATCAAATGTTCTGTAGCCTTATAACCGCTTTCAAAATCATTGGTCGTGATCTTTGCGGCCTCTACATCTTCACAGACCCTGTCAAAAAAAATAAGCGGTACACCATTTGAAATCAGGTCGTTGATATGGTCGCTTTGTGCTGTTTGTCCTGATACTGACATCAGTACACCGTCAACCCTTCCTCCCTGGAATTCTTTTAAAATATTTTTTTCGTTTTCAAAGCTTTCGTGTGTTAAACAGATCAATACATGATAGCCTTTTTCTTTGGCTACCGATTCAATACCATTGATCGCCAGGGAAAAAAAACTATCTGCCACCTCAGGTATCACCACGCCAATATTTTTGCTTCTCCTGCCACGTAAGCTGCTGGCATAGGCGTGGGGAACGTAATTAAGCCTGGCTGCTGTTTCCAATACAAGCCGCTTGGTTTTATCACTTATTTCATAACTATCGTGTAATGCTTTTGAGACGGTAGAGATCGATAATTTTAATTCGCGGGCAAGTTCTTTTAAATTGATATTTTTCATGGGTTATCTGTCAATACTTATTAGTTTTTGTAATGGCTACACAACTAAACGGAAAAAAACTGCCTGGTTGCGAAAACGGTTTCGTAAATAAAGCTAAGTCATTCTGTAAATAGTATGTCAAAAAAAACCAATTTAGAGTTTGCAATTGCTTTATTACATAACTAACAATTATACTTGCCATGGCTTCTGAAAAAAATGCTTTTACTCCGCAAGAAATAAATCCTTTAGCCAGTCTTGATGTATGGGAGGATGATGTTTTGGAACGCTACCCGGATCCCGGCACAATTGCTACTGCTAAAACGACTGAAGAATACCGCAATTACGACGAACCCGCAAGAGATACGGTAAAAGAGTTTTACCGGTTAAACCATACTTATCAAACCTATGAGTTTGTACAGGAGAAACGGCGCAACTACCTGAAATTTGATAAAAAAGAAATGCCTGTCTGGGATGCTTTCCAATTTTTAAATCAATTGGTAGATGATTCAGACCCTGATACGGATCTTGACCAGTTTCAGCATTTGCTGCAAACATCGGAAGCTATACGCAGGGATGGTCATCCTGACTGGATGGTGTTGGTAGGCCTGATGCATGATATGGGAAAAACGCTTTGTTTGTTTGGCGAGCCGCAATGGGCGGTGGTGGGTGATACTTTCCCGGTAGGCTGCGCTTATTCTGATAAGATTGTTTATCCTGAATTTTTTAAAAATAATCCTGATTACTCCAACCCTGAATACCAAACTCAATATGGTGTATACAAGAAAGGTTGTGGTTTGCGCAATGTAACTATGTCCTGGGGTCATGATGAATATGTTTAC
>JAKFEJ010000111.1:0-7485 GCA_036675745.1 Chitinophagaceae bacterium
CTTCAACTGCAACTTGCAGATATTATTGAACAAATTCAGCAGACAGATCAATTGATGGAAATACCCAACCTGAAAAGGATGAAAGGTTATAAAAACGCTTACAGGATCAGGTTTGGTGAATATCGGATAGGGTTTCTTTTTGAAAGTAATACAATAAAACTCAGCAGAGTGATGAACAGGAAAGAAATTTATCGCTATTTCCCTTAGCCCTTATATTTCACTGATGTGATTTCCCAGCAGAAAATTAATCCCTTTGCTCTTGCTCATCCTTCGACAATTTCAGGACAGCACAACTGTCGATCACATAATTTTTTAAAATGCCAACCTGAAACTTCCAAACACACCAAATTTTTTAGTAGTACCATTGGGTAAAGAGTTTGGTAATACCCGCCATATAAAATCAACCCTGAACACCCGAAGAATATTATCTACGCCGGTTCCTATTTCCATATAGGTTTTGCCATCCAACGTTTGAAAAGTATTTCCTTCTTTAAAGTTCAGCGCTTTATTTGCATCTGACAAACTTCCCCATAATGTTTTGACGGTCCAGAACTGCCGGAATTTTAATTTAGGAAACAGACGGAATATACCATTACCAACATTATGTTCAAAGTTGACACCGGCGAAATTGTCATGAATAAATTCATACCGGTTCATCATATTAAACGCATATTTGTTGTAATAATACAATTCATTACCCGGAGCGATGTCTAATAAAACATAGGGCAATGTTCCAAATGTTTTTCCCCCATATACCTGGAACGAAATATTTCCAAAAGGCGGTATCTTAATATAATCTGAAATACTGCCGGAAACTTTGGTGTAATTATAATTGCTTTTTAAAATACCGGAGACACCTCTTGAAATATATACTTCGCCAATAGGATAAGGACTTCCCAAACTGGTGCGGAAGAAATTCGTTTCAAGAAATTTTTCCAGGTAAGCAAACCGGAGCCGTAATGATACTTCAAACGTAGTAAGTGGTGAACGACCCCTCATTGCCGGAAAAGAATCTTTCAGAGGAATATTTTTTAAAGGCGTATAACCTTTATGCGTAATAGCGATCATTTCTGATAAGCCAAAACGATGTTCATTAAAAAATTCCAATCTTTTTTCTTCGACCTTGATGAATTTTACAGGAACATTTTGTTTTCGGATGGCCAATGCAAAAATATTATCGGCCGACACTTCGCCATAATAATTTTGTCCATAGTCAAGATCATTGGTGTAAGAAGCATACCAGAACCGGCGCGGATGTTTTGTAGGCAGGTAAAACAGCTCAGCCTTGCCTTTGAATTTTTTATCGCCAAATCCATAAGCAAGATACCAATGCCACCACCATCTTTTATCAAATTTTTTATTTGTAGCTAAATCAAACCGGACCCGTAAACCTTCCCATGAATTAGCCGTCACCCAATTATACCATTGACCGATCTGGAAGTTACCGGAATTCAAATAGCCTGTTGCTATAAAATTGATCTGGCGTGTAAGACGTTGAAAGCTGGGCGCATTCAACAAAGTATCGATCATTTTAATAATGCCTGCTTCTGTTTTGGTCAGTTCTTCATGGCGGGATCCAACCCAGAAATCCTTATCTTTTTCATTGGCTCCCGGCAGCGTAATTATTTCTTCCAGTACTTTGTTTTTATCCAGCTCCCTTATCACTGAAGTGTCATTCACCTGTATGTTGCGGTAGGTGGTTGTTTTGCGCCCGATAAAACCCGGGCTGTTTTTACCAATAGGCGTTACATCAGCTACAAACTTATCTTTTGCCAGGAACCAGGTCGTGTCATTGATCAGTTTATATTCCTGTATCAGGCTAAGCGATTCAACAAAATTGATATTCGCTTCCTTTCCCAAACGCAGGTTCATTTTTTGAATAGCGAATGTACCGGCATGCACCCAGCAATCACCTTCAAAAGTATTAGTGCCTTTACGCCTCGGTACAAAAACGAGATGGTAATAACGGTTATTATTTACCTGTTGCGTATCAGTCACCCGGTAATTATAATAGAGATCGCCATTATCACTTGCCGGGCTTACAAATTGTTTATCAAATACAGGAACGAAATTGTTATAAACGTTTACATTCTGGTCCATACCGCCCAGGTACTTGATGATGCTTTCATTTTTTACACCATTAGTATTTACGGCTTTTATTGTTTCCCGTCGTTTGAGTGGTTTTTTCTGGTAATAATAATCAGAAATAGTTTCTGTAAGATAGGTAGGCAGATATTTCACCCCTTCAGCACTATCAATGTTTTGTTTGATAATATTTCCTACAGATCTTAAAGGTTTGAATTTAGCGATCTTTCCAAAATTGAAATTCTTGATATCCAGCTCCAGTTTATTATATAGCTCGTAAGAAAAATTAGAAAAACGATAGCGGTCATTCTTTGGTTTGTTCTGAACGATCTTCCGCCATATCAATAAGCCCTTATTCACTTTTGCTTTTACTTTTACTCCTTCATTATAGGTTCCCCTTTCCAGCATCAGGTTAGCCAATACCGAATCTTTGTTTTTATCAATAGGAAATAAAAAGGGCTGATAACCTACGCAAGTAATGATCAATGTATCAGCCGGCCAGTTATCGAAATGAAAAGAAAAGCCACCGGCTGAATCCGTAAGCTGCCCAATTGTTGTATGTTGAAAAGTGACCGAAGCAAAGGGAATAGCTTCTTCGCTGTGCGAATCCCTTACAGATCCGCTTATGCGTTTATGCTGGGCCGAAGCCTGGTTCACAAACAAGGCTATTGTGAAAAAGAACAATATACAGGAGTACCGCTTTTCAAGGTTCATGAACTGCAAATCTACTGACTGGCACTCATTTATAAAACAGCCCGGTTTATTTATCATGATTTTAGGAAATGTATTTGGAAATATAGAAACCAGTTACTTACTTTGTACTTCAAAGTGCTTTTTATGAGCGATCAAAACCCCGTCCAACCCGGTCATCCGGGCGGGCAATCATCCGGCAGTTTACAGGATGTCAAAGACATCCGGCGTTTAATGGAGCGATCAAGCCGGTTTATTTCATTGAGCGGACTCAGCGGCGTAGCTGCAGGTGTCTTTGCTATCATCGGCGCCGCCGTTGCCAGGTATGTGTTATTTGACCAGTATTACATCGATTACAATGCCCGTGGTTTTTTTAAAGAGAATGATTTCGCTGCTTTAAAGTTGCAGTTGCTGGTATTGGCTGCAGGCGTTTTTGCCGCCGCTTTTTTCTCAGCTTTTTATTTTACATGGAAAAAGTCAAATCAACAGGGACTTTCATTATGGAATCATACATCCCGGCGTTTATTCTGGAACATGGTTATTCCTTTGTTAGCAGGGGCGCTGTTTATTACAGGTATGCTGCAGCACAATGAATGGCGGTTTGTTGCGCCGGCCTGTCTTATTTTTTATGGCCTGGCATTGGTCAATGCCAGTAAGTATACGTTGACGGATATCCGTTACCTGGGCTATTGCGAAATAATTGTCGGGCTTATCAATATGCAATGGATCGGGCATGGATTATATTTCTGGGCTTTTGGTTTTGGGGTGTTGCATATTGTATATGGTATCGTCATGTGGTGGAAATATGAGAGAAAACCAAACCCTCTGAAGGGGTGACTTAGGCCGTTGAGTCATTATTTATTTAATAGTTCTTTATAGTAGTTTGTTGATGATTGTGTTTCCAGCTTCAGTTCCCTGATTGAACTTTTGTTGCGTCGCACTCTTCAACGTTCTGTTCTTTACTCAACAATAAAAACAATAGTTCACTTACTGCTCTCAGGGCTGTGGGTGGCGTCCTCTCCCTTTAGGGAGAGTTAGAGAGGGTGTCATGAAGAATCCGATAACAGGTTTAAATAAAGTTTTTGATAACCGCATCCGGCTGGGTGTGATGAGCATCCTTATGGTCAACGATGAAATAAGTTTTAATGATTTGAAACAAATGCTCGAAGTAACGGATGGCAACCTGGCCACACATTTGGTAAGCCTGGAGGAAAATGGTTATATCAAAGTTCACAAAGGTTTCATCGGCAGAAAAACGAATACGACTTATTCAGTTACAAAAAGTGGAGAGAAAGCATTTACAGATCATATCACAGCATTGGAAAATATGATAAAAGGGGTAAAATAATTTTTTTTATCTATTCACTTTGAAACACAAAGTACTTTCTAATTATGGAAAATAAACTAAAACAAATCCGTCAATGGATCGTCTTCTTTATGATCGTTCTTTTCCTGAGCGGCTTAACAGCTATACCACTTGAAAAAGAACTGGCTTTTCTTTCCCGATGCTTTTCCCCGGCAAATATGATCGGTGCCTGGATGGATAAAGTATACCTCGCTATTGTACATACAAACAAGCAGTTTCCTTTTTTAGCTTACGGCTATGACTGGCTTGCCTTTGCTCATTTCGTATTAGCTATTCTTTTCATTGGCCCTTTAAAAGATCCTGTTCGGAACAAATGGGTGATCGAATTTGGTATGATCGCCTGTGTGCTCATTATCCCGTTTGCATTTATCGCCGGCCATTTCAGGGGTATTCCGGTTGGTTGGCGATTGATCGATTGTTCATTTGGGGTGATAGGAATAATACCATTGAGTATTTGCCTGAGTAAGATTATACAAGTAGAAAAATTAATCAATAAAAACCTCTCAATATGAAACAGTATGCAAAACAAAATGGAATTGCAATATCATCCCTTTTACTGGCACCGCCAACGGCTTATCTTATTTGTATCGCTATTTTGAAATACCAACTATGTATTGATAAACCTTTTGATGCGATTGCTCCACTTCTGGAATGGGAATTAAAGAAACATTTGGCTGGAGCCTGCTTATTCTTTTAGGCCTTGGAGCCACTGTCCTGGTAACGATTTTCCAGTTATTGAAGACCGGTTGGCTTTTTACAAGGGAGCAATTTCTTTTTCATTTCACAATCACGAAAAAATTATTTCCGTTACTCGTAGCTGCTTTTAGTGTTAGTCTTTAGCTGTTCTGACAATTTATAGGATAGGGAAAAATCGTACTTAACGTAACACGTAAATATTGACTTATATCTTAATCGCTTTTAATAACTCACTAAGCAAATTTAATTATGAAAATAAAAATGATACTCCCGGCTCTTATGGAAGCTAAAAGCCCTTATTGGCGACCCATAAAATATTCCTTATTTCCTCCGTTAGGATTGGCTACGCTGGCTGCTTATTGTTCGCCGGATGATGAGATTGAATTACAGGACGAGCATGTAGAAGAAATAAATAGCGATGATAGCCCGGATATAGTAGTGATACAGGTATATATTACTAATGCTTTTCGTTCGTATCAGCTGGCTGAACATTACAGGAAAAGAGGGATTTATGTTTGCCTGGGTGGACTGCATGTAAGTTCTTTGCCCAATGAAGCTTTGCCACATGCTGATAGTATTTTTATCGGGCCTGGTGAAGATACGTTCCCGCAATTTTTAGCTGACTTTAAAACTAAAAGAACAAAAAGAATTTATCAGAATGCAAAGCGAAATATAGAAGACATTCCACCTATACGTCGTGACCTGATCAAACGTAATCTATACCTGGTTCCAAATTCAATCGTTGTATCAAGGGGCTGCCCTCATCATTGTGACTTTTGTTATAAAGATGCTTTTTTTGAAGGTGGTAAATCTTTTTATACACAACGTGTAGATGCGGCATTAAAAGAGATTGAACGTTTGCCAGGTAAACATCTTTATTTTTTAGATGACCATTTATTAGGCAATCAAAAATTTTCTTCAGCCTTGTTTGATGGTATGAAAGGGATGAACCGGGTTTTCCAGGGCGCATCTACTATTGATGCGATTCTGCGGGGAAATTTCATTGAAAAGGCTGCAGAAGCCGGTTTGCGAAGCATATTTGTTGGATTTGAAACATTGAGCAATGCTAACCTTTCACAGAGTAACAAAAAACAAAACATAGGGAAAGATTACGGAGAAGCAATCCAGCGTCTGCATTCTTTAGGTATTATGATTAATGGCAGTTTTGTCTTTGGCTTAGATGATGATAATAAAGATGTGTTTAAACGAACAGTTGATTGGGGCGTGAAGCAAGGCCTTACTACTTCCACTTATCATATTCTCACACCTTACCCCTGCACACGACTATACAAATCCATGAAAGAGCAAGGCAGGATACTTCATGAAGATTGGAGTTTATATGATACACGTCATGTGGTCTATGAAACAAAAGGATTAACAGCTGAAGAATTAAAGAAGGGGTATGATTGGGCCTACCAGTCTTTTTACAGTTGGTCAAATATCTGGAGAGCCAGCGGACAACATGATAAGTTAATGCATAGTATTAAACATTTTGCTTATGCAGGAGGATGGAAAAAGTTTGAGCCGCTCTGGAATTTTATGATCAAGACACAGGGGCTCAACAAGATGCTACCGTTGTTAGAATCTATTTTATCCAAAAAGGGAATAAATAAAAGTGATGAAAGAAAATCACCCTTTCCGGCAATAGCATAAAAATTTAAGTGTAAATAATTTTAAACAAGCAGTTATGTTCTTGCATACATTTTATACCTGGGTTTTAGCTAACCTGCTACACCCGGTAATGTTGTTAGCGGCAGCATTTATTATTGGAGATGGAGATGCTCAGGGATTTGATCTGGGACTTTTTGAAAGTTATTTTCTCTTTTTGGTTTATTCATTTTGCATCTCCATTCCTTGTTTATTATTAGGATGGCTCACTCTTTATCTTATTCTTGTATCATCTTATTCAGGTGATGCAAAGTTTTTTCTCTGGCTGGTAACAGGACCTGCGTTAATCATATTGGAATTCCTGGTCATCCTAACCTTGTTTAATTTAATAGAGCTTGAAATTTTATTGTTTTTGCTCCCTGGAATTGCTTCAGTTGGCGCATCTATACTGATCCGATACCAACAATTCAAGAAACTTGTTCATACACCAAAAATTGAACATCATGAAACAAATCTGGTTTAAAAAAACCGGCTGGATCTACCTGCCAATACATGCGATAGGAATACTTATTACGCTTGCCGCTATTGGCTTTATGGTGCCGGTTTGTATATCGGTAATCAGGAACGGTCACTCTGTTAACGATGACCTGTTCGAAATATTTGTATATGCCACCTGCACTGTCTTCTGGTGGAAGTGGGTAGCAGAAAAAACTTCTGACAAATGAAATGAGCCATGATAATGCTGATCACCAACCGTGATGATTATTGGCAAATTCCATTTGGCTAAAAACAATAAAAAATAATCAAATGAAACAAAAAATATTCTCATTTCAAGCAAGGTTGAACAGTTTTGAATTTGCCTTTAAAGGGATTTTCAAATTCTTTCAACAGGAACCAAATGCGTGGATACACCTGGGTGCTACCATTATTGTATTTATGGCAGCAATGTTTTTTAAGGTGTCAAATAATGAAATGATCTCTTTAGTTGTGGTAACCGGCTTTGTATGGGTAGCAGAGATCTTTAATACAGCAGTTGAAAG
>JAKFEJ010000004.1:0-7470 GCA_036675745.1 Chitinophagaceae bacterium
CAATTCCTTGTAAAACCGATCCAAATTATCCTTGTAAAAACCAACAGGTTAAATACCTGGAAATCTGATATCGGTCAACTTCTTTCTTTACCATTATCAAAAATGTATAAACCCCGCTGATGAGGCGGGGTTGTTTTTTTAATGTGTGTTTAGTATAACCGCTATTTCCGGGGAGAATTTCTATTCACCCCTTTTTTATTTACATCATTGGCTTAAAATATTTTTTTCTATTTTGAAAACAAGATCTCTTTCAAATTAAATCCTCCCCTGTCAGCATATATTTTCAATTTGTGAATACCCGCACTCAAAACCATATTCTTTATTTTTACTATTCCCCATTTTTTATTACTACCAGTTGCTGGTATTGAAGTTGTTTTTGCCTGGGAACCATTACTGTCAGTGATTGTGATTTTTCCAGTGTCATGCTCTGCTGAAATCGTAAGCGAAAGTGTATAAGTTCCCGCTTCTGTTACATTAATAGTATACTGCAACCATTCCCCGTCTTCGATACTTCCAATATAATAACTCTCGTAAGCACTTGAGTCCTTGTATATATCAATCCCATCATTCCGGTAAATGGCACCGCGATTGCCCACACTTGCTTTGCCTGACGATATCCGGTAATTGGCAGTATCCTTATCATAATAGGCAACACCATTTCTGCCCAAATCATAATTAACTGCTTTTAAAACGGCTCCGTTAAATATCTTATTCTCTGAAAAGGGTTTTGATTCATTGCTGAACGGCTGGCGCAGCATAGCATCAACTACGTCAGGATGTTTGATATTACTTTTTATATTGGAATAGACAGCCAGTTCCAGCAATCCACTGTACACATCACTTTCTTTAGGCGGATTTTCTTTTTTCCCGTTCCAGTAGTCAACCAGGTTGTCATAATTATGATTAGACTTTATCTGAAGCGGGTTATTAAAGCCCAGTTTTTTTAATGGCCACCATGCCCAGCCAATATTATTTGTCTCCAGCAAATGGATGGCTTCCGTAAACCACGTATTGGAATTCTCTCCTGTTTCTCCCAGCCATACAGGTACATTATACTGATCCCTGTATTTCAAAATATGCTCGATAGATTTTTGATCATTATAGTTCCAGTATTTGTGAAAACTTAAAACCATATTATTGTCCCATAAGCCGGCATCCAAAACACCTTTGTAATTATTACCCCATCCATTTCCTTCTATGATCACGATATGATTTTTATCCACTTCACGGATAGCTTTTGTAATACCAACCATCAGCTTTTTTAAAGGCTCATTTTTTGATTCTTTAATTCCGTTCTTATCATTCACCGGGTCTTCAAATCCCCAGTTGGGTTCGTTGATGATATCATATGCGGCAATGGTTGTTTCGTTTACATATCGTTCAGCTATTTTTTTCCAGAATGCGATTGTCTTTTGCTGATTTGCTTCGCTTTCCCAGAGAGATGGTTTTGAAGGATCACGGTCCGAGATATTCAGATCATTACCTTGTCCACCCGGTGCTGCATGCAGATCCAGTATCAAATACATATCATTGGCTTTACACCAGGCTATTAAACTATCTGTCAATTCAAATCCTTTGGTTAACCAGGTATGCTGACTGGCAACAGGTTCTTTATCCACCGGCAACGTGTATAAATTATAATGCATAGGCAATCGCACCGAATTGAAACCCCATGCTTTCATCGAATCAATATCCCCTTTTGTCGTATGATTAGCTAACCATACATCATAAAAATCCCGGGTTTGTTCTTTACTCAGCAAGGCTTCTATGCGTTCGTGGATACGGTATTGCTGTCCTTCATTATTCAGGCGAATCATATAACCCTCCTGCAACATCCATCCTCCCAGGCCGATCCCACGCAGCAATACATTTTCTCCTTTTGGGTTCACTATTTTTTTCCCATCTGTTTTTAAAAATCCCTGGCTGTTTGCTTTAAAGAATGCAATAAACAAAAAGCATAACATCAATAAACAATATTTTATTCCTTTCATAATTTAATTTATTAATCCCATAAATAAGTTGCAACCGATCCTGCCGGAAGCGATGTGCTGGCTATTTTTCCTTTATACCGGATAGCAAAACCTTGTTTTTGATTGGTTGTATTGGATACGATCAATACTTTTTTTCCACCACGAGTTTTAAACGCAACATTGGAAATGGCCTTTGTTTCATTTGATGCGATACGCACAGAACCCGGCCTTACGAATTTTGATGCATGCGCCATCGAATAATAAGCAAGGTTCCGTGTTACCATATCACCATCTATTGAAACGGCGCCCTGGCACATATCGCAGCCGCCGCGATCCGTATAAGGTGTAAATTTTGAATTGGCAGCAAGGTTCCATTGCAATACATTGCGGCTCCAGTTTCGTGTTGCTCCGATCATTAATCGCTGAACCGGTCTTGCGATATTAAACTTTGGACGAGCGGGATTTTCATTTCTCCCAAACTGCACCACCATTTGCTCGGTGAAGTAAATATTTTTATCAGGATGGGCATTGTGTACATCCGATAATGCTTCAATATTTCCTGCATACAAATGAAAAGCGGAACCATCCACATATTTTTTGGCTTCAGGATCATCCAGAATATAAATCGGGTAATCGGGCCGGTTAGCATTATGATCATACACAATGATCTTTGTTTTGATACCGGCAGCTTTAAAAGATGGCCCTAAATTATTTTTAACAAAATCAGTGTGCTCCGGCGCCGTCATTAAAAGGCTTGGATTGTTGCCGGGATGCAAAGGTTCATTCTGTATGGTGATAGCATCAATGATTATGTCTTCCGCTTTCATCGCCTGTATATATTTTACAAAATAAGTAGCATAAGCAGCGTAGTATTCCGGCTTCAGGCGACCGCCTCTTGTATCATTGTTGTTTTTCATCCAGGCCGGTGGCGACCATGGCGATCCCAATATTTTAATAGATGGATTGATGTCCAGTATTTCTTTCATGACGGGTATTACATCTGCACGATCAGGGCCAAGATCAAAACGGGTGAGTGAAGTATCCGTTTCTCCCAACGGCAGATCATTATACGAAAATATTTTTTCGTTGAGATCCGAAGCGCCGATGCTGAGACGGATATAACTGATCCCGATATTGTTGCCGGTTGTATCAAACAACTCTCTCAGTAAAGCTGCCCGTTTGGGCGTACTCATTTTTATAATGTGCATAGCACTCCCCTGGGTCAGAGCAAATCCAAACCCATCAATGGATTGATAAGTTTGAGTTTCATCAACAGTAATAACTTGTGTCAAAGATGAACTACCTGAAAAAGAAATAACAGCGGATTGTTTTTTAAATAAAACCGTGCTATCGCCGGTAGTCAGCCATTGTGTGATCTTCTTAGTCTTTTGCGTTGTTTGCTGTGCATCAACCGCACCGGATATGCTGCATAAAAAAACGGCAATAAGCAACAAGCGGATAATGAAAGGTATTTGCATGATAAAGATTTCTCCTTGAAAGTTAATGATAAACACCCAATAGCATGATGCATAACCAATCAGTATTTTTATTTATTGGATTAGGTAGAATAACCCCAAATGAAATAGTGAAACCAATCATCAGGTAAGTCTTACGAGGCACAAGTAGTAATTGTATAACCGTAACTTAAGTGCCGAAGCAATCTAAGTGAAACGGGGTACTACTTATAAATCAGATTGGTTCTCCGCCTTCGGCGGATCGCAAAGACGTATCGCAAGTGTAATGTAGTTGGAATTTACCTTGTAAGCCTGTAAATAAGTAATGCTGTTCTCTTAATCAGCTTTGGATATTCTTTCAGGTTAATTATTTCTCCTGGCGCATGAGAACCTTTACCTGATGCTCCCAGCCCATCCAAACAATCAAGGTAAGCAGCGATATAAGAAATATCTCCCGCTCCTCTTGATCCGGGATCACCCGCTTTTACTTTACCATAACCCAACGACATACTAACATCGTTAACCACTTTTACCAGTGCTTCATTACCGGGTGTGGGCGGCATAGCAGGAATACCATCTTTGAAACTTATTGTGGCTTTACTTCCGGCAAGGTGCTGCGATACAATTTGCCGCATTGCATCTCTTGCTTTTTCTTTTTGCTGTTCGCTTAAAAAACGCAGATCACCGATCACTACTGTTTTGGGAGAAATGATATTTGTTTTCCCCGACACCTCTCCTTTTTGTGCAGCATGATCATAATTAACTTCCGATCCACCAATGAATAAACCGGGATTGAACGTGAGGTATTGCTGCCTGCTTAATTTTTCCCTGAACGCATTGATAATACGTGATGCTTCATAAATAGCGCCATAGCCTGCAGTACCGAATACACCGGATGAATGCGCCTGCTTTGCTTCCACTTCCAGTTTCCATTCGCTGGCGCCACGGCGGGCTGTAGCAACAGTATGCAAACCCGCAGCACCTTCAAATGCTAAAGCAATATCATGCTGTTTTGCTCTTTCGATAAAATCGCCACGGCTTATAGTACGGGGATGCCCGGCATTTTCTTCATCGCCGGTAAAATATACCGTAATGCTCACATCATTCAGCATTCCCTGTTTGTGCAATGCTTTTAATGCTGCAATTACCAATACATCACCTCCTTTCATATCAACAACACCCTGGCCTGTCGCTGTACTATCGTTGAGCATAGTAAAAGGATTGGGCGGCATATCAGGTTCAAACACCGTATCAAGATGCCCGACCAGGAAAAGTTTTTTTCCTTTCTTTCCTTTGCGGTAAGCTACCAGGTGACCCGCTCTTTTCAATGATTCGGGCATCGCTATCCATTCTACTGTAAAGCCAAGCGCCGCCAATTCTTTTCCATACAGTTCTCCTGTTTTCCTAATACCTTCTGTATTAAATGTGCCGCTGTTGATGTCCACCGATTCTTTCAACAAAGCAAGAGTAGCTGCCATGTCTGCATCTATATTTTTTACTACCTGCTGTTCAGTTTTGGAAAGTGATTGTGTGTAAGAGTTAACAATTATCAGTATAAGCACGAAGATGCAGAGCAACTTTTTCATGTATTAATTTTATTGTTTTTTGGTCACATGGAATTCACCATAAAAATTTTCATCGCGGTCGGTATGAATTTGCTCGAAAATTTTTATGGCTCATTTCATCATTTATATTATTTAATTATCTCCTCTACTAAAACAGCCACTGCTCCCTTTTCTGTAAAATAACCAATCGGAGCAATATGCTTTTCAAGATCATATTCTTTCAATAATAATTCTAATTCCTTCACGGCACCTGGCTCAACAGCAATAAGCAGCCCACCACTTGTTTGCGGATCAGCCAGGATACATTTGGCTATTTCTTTTTTCGCCTCAGAAATATTGCTGATAGATATTTTATGTCCGTAACTATCCCAATTGCGTTGTGTACCACCAGGCACACATTGATTGCTTATGTAATATTCAAGATCATTATTGATAAGTGGGATAAGACTCATGTCAGAAATGACGGCACTCAGATTACTTCCTTCCGCCATTTCTGTTAAGTGGCCCAATAATCCAAAACCGGTTGTATCGGTCATTGCGCTTACTGCTTTCATTTTTCCCAGCGCCTCTCCTACTTTGTTTAATTGCATCATTTGTTTAGCGGCCATGCCCGCATGTTCCGGTTTCAGCAATCCTTTTTTTTCAGCAGTAGTTAATATACCAACACCCAATGGTTTGGTGAGATATAATATGTCTCCTTCTTTTGCTGTATTGTTTTGTTTGATGTTTTTAATATCAACGACGCCGTTTACTGCCAATCCAAAAATAGGTTCCGGTGAATCAATACTATGCCCGCCGGCTAATGGAATACCGGCTTCTGCACAAATACTTTTTCCTCCTTCAATTACTTTCTTTGCAACAGATGGAGAAAGTTTGTTGACCGGCCAGCCCAAAATAGCAATGGCCAGCAATGGCTTTCCACCCATAGCATATACATCGCTGATGGCATTTGCGGCGGCTATCCTTCCGAATTCAAATGGATCGTCCACTACGGGCATAAAAAAATCGGTGGTTGAAATGATGGCTGTACCATTGCCCATATCATATACGGCGGCATCATCTTTACTATGATTGCCTACGAGCAACTTTTTATTATCAGGCATCGCGAAACTGCCGGATAAAATTTCATCCAATATTTTAGGAGATATCTTACATCCGCAGCCGGCTCCATGTGAATAGTGAGTGAGTTTTATGGTCTGTTCTTCGCTGATCATTTTATTAAAAGTTCGTTTGTCATTATTTTATTAGCGTTCAATTGAACATCTACGCTTGTACATTCCAGGTTCGTTAACGGAATTGTTGACCCGTCCCGGTTGTTCAACGCTTTACGATATAATTTATCATAGTATTTGAGTAAAATACGGAAACAGGATTCAATATCTCCCGCTGCCAGTGTTTGCAACGCCGATTTTGTTTCCAGCCCACCCAATCTTTTTTGAATTCTTACAATAGCATCTGCCACTTTTTCTTTATCCAGGTTACCATATTCCTGCACAATATGTTTTAAACGTTCTTCAAAAGGGATAGCGATAAAAACGAGGGGTGACCGCATCATATTATTCCATAACTCATGCGGAATGTTAATGCGGCCGATGCGCTGGCTTTCGTCTTCTAACCAGATACAACCGGGATTGCATGAAGGCTCATTACCATTGCCGGGAATCAATACAGCATTATTTTCGGTAATGCTTCTTAATTCAAGTCCCAATAAGTTTTCAAACATTTCCTGGGTCGGTTGTTCGGGCATGCCGATATTACCGAAGGCCGAACCTTTGTGACCGGCCAGTTTTTCAAGGTTGATCACGGCGGCGCCTTTATTCTTCAATTCATCTAACAGGTAGGTTTTGCCTGAACCGGTAAACCCGCCAAGTATATTAAAGGAAAAAGGAAAAGAGAAGGTTTCTATTATCCAATGACGGTAACTTTTATAGCCTCCCACCAATGTATAAACTTTATATCCATACAGATCCAGTAACCATGCAACGCCTGCGCTGCGCATACCTCCGCGCCAACAATGGATTAATATCAGTCGGGAGTCAGGAGCCAGGAGCCGGGAGCCGATCAATGATTCAACATACTCTATCATTGACCGCATCTTTGGTCCGAAAAAATCAAGACCGATTTTAATAGCGGCTTCGCGGCTCTGTTGTTTATAAGCAGTGCCTACTATTTTTCTTTCCTCATCGGTGAATAGCGGAAGATTACAGGCTCCGGGTATATGTGCATGATCATACTCTCCCGGGGAACGAACGTCCAGTACCGGGTGTTTTTTTCCAAGTTCCAGGAAACGATCGATATGTATTTTTTCAATTGCCAGGCTGCGAAGGTAACTATTTAAAAAAACCGGGTGGTATTTGAATCATAGCGGAATGGCATAATGTAACAGAATGCATTTTACATTTCATTTTGCCAGGACAGGCAAAAAAGAATTGAACAAAAGACTCAATATAGAAATATAACTTACCTGCTTTTCTCCAGTTT
>JAKFEJ010000676.1:0-7437 GCA_036675745.1 Chitinophagaceae bacterium
AATAATGGATTTGAAATTGCAGAAAAGGATATGGAATTGAGAGGACCGGGAGATATTGAAGGAACAAGACAGAGTGGAATGCTCAATTTTAAATTAGCCAATATAGTCCATGACCGGGCATTACTGGAAGTAGCGAAATCAATGGTTTCAACTACTATCGGTAATGATCCGGATCTTATTTCGGCAGAAAATTTGCGATTGAAAAAGTTCCTGCAACAACAAAAAGGAAAGATGGCCTGGAGCAAAATATCGTAATGATACGGTATAAATTACCCAGGGAATTGTTACCAGGGAGTCCCGATCAGTACTACCAAACCTATAATCAGTAACTGCTTACTATCAAGTTTTTCTTAACATAAATTTTCGGACTGTTTACCGAATATTTGCGTTAATTTAATAGAAAGAATGACAAGCCTTAAGCCCTATATATTTTTTATAGCATTCCTTGCTTCCATCCTCCCGGCAATTGCCCAGGATTATAATAACATTGAGTTTATTGAAAATAAAGGTCAATGGGATAGTCGTGTAAAGTTCAAAGGTGAGGTGAATGCCGGCGCTGTTTTTGTCCGTTCTACCGGGTTTACTATTTTACAACACAACCAGCAGGAATATGCGGCCTTGCAATCTATGACGCATGGCCATAACAATCACAGGCCTCCCGGTACTATTATTTCTGCCAGATCTGATAACAGGTTTGTTCTACGGTCTCATTCTTATAATATTGATTTCGTTGGTGCTTCTCCTGCCATGCAGGTTATACCAGATAAAGTCATTCCTACTTATAACAATTATTTTTTGGGTAGTGACCCTTCTCAATGGGCAAGTGGGTGCCGTATTTACCAGGCCCTTACTTTAAAAGATGTTTATCCCAATGTAGATATTCGTTATTATACCTATAATGGAATGCTCAAGTATGATATTATCGCAAAGCCCGGGGCTGATATCAGTAAAATAGCCCTGAAATACGAAGGCGCCGATAAGCTCCAGGTAAAAAATAAAGAACTGGTAGTAAGCACATCTGTTGGCGATTTGAAAGAATCTTATCCCTATACCTATCAAACAAACGGAAAAGAAAGAACAGAAGTAAGCTGCAAATACAAGATAAAAGGCAACATAGTAAGTTTTGAGGTAAAGGGTTATGACCCATCTGCTGTTTTGGTCATTGACCCAACATTAATGTTTTGCTCTTTTGCAGGAAGCACCGCCGATAATTGGGGATTTACAGCTACCTATGGCCCCGATGGCAGCTTTTATGGTGGTGGCGTTGTGTATGCTGGTAATTCATGGCCTGTTTCTCCGGGTGCCTTTCAAACAGTTTTCCAGGGAGGTGTTAATGATCCAAGACCAATGGATATTGGTATTATTAAATTATCATCCAATGGAGGCGCAAGGTTATATGCAACTTATATCGGTGGTAAAGGAAATGAACAACCACATAGTCTTGTTGTTGATGGGCAAGGTAATCTTGTCTTGGCGGGTAGAACAAATTCTGACACCAGCTATCCTGGTGGTCGGGTTCCTATTGGCTCTGGCGGTAATTATGATATCGTAGTTACAAAACTTAATGCGGCCGGTACGGGACTGATTGGTTCCCGGAGAATAGGTGGTGGAGGTGCTGATGGAGTAAATATAACTGCAACCAGGAGCGGAACATCGTCATTACAACAAAACTATGGAGATGATGGACGCAGTGAGGTAGTTCTTGATGCTGCCGGTAATGTTTATGTAGCATCCAGTACTCAATCTACCAGTCTGAATAATGCTGCTACTAAATTTCCTACTACCGCAGGTGCATTTCAACCTGATTTTGGTGGGGGCACGCAGGACGGAGTTATATTAAAATTCTCACCCAACCTTTCAGCCTATTTATTTGGTAGTTATCTTGGAGGAGACAAAAACGATGCAGCTTATGTATTGGCGCTTGCACCATCCGGAGATGTATATGTTGCAGGAGGCACTGAGAGTTCAAACTTACCTGGCAGCCAGGCAGGAACAGTAGGTACAGCTCCCCGTGGTGGTATTGATGGCTTCGTAGCCCAAATCAGTAATGGAGGGAATATCATAAGATCAGCCTTTATTGGTACCACCGGTATCGACCAGGTATATGGTATCCAGTTTGACCACAAAGGATTTCCATATATAATGGGGCAGACAACGGGAAGTTGGCCTGTAAGTCCGGCAGGTATTTATAATCAGGCGAACGGAAAACAGTTTATAGCTAAACTTCAACCTGATCTATCGGCTTATGTATATTCAACGGCGTTTGGTTCAGGAGCATCCCGTCCTAATATTTCACCTACTGCCTTTTTGGTTGATCGCTGTGAAAATGTATACGTTTCAGGATGGGGCAGCGGTATGACGAATGATCCGGGTACTGCTTATCCCAATGCAGGAACTCTTGGTATGGCAATAACTTCCGATGCTATCCAATCTTCATCGGATGGGAGAGATTTTTATTTTTTTGTATTAAGACGTGATGGAGCTGGTCCGGGTCCATTGTATGCCAGTTATTTTGGACAAAATGGAGGGTTCTCAGACCATGTGGATGGAGGTACCAGCCGTTTCGATGAAAATGGAGTGATCTACCAGGCCGTTTGTGCCAACTGTGGTGGCGGCGCTGTATTTCCTACTACTCCCGGTGCCTGGGCTACTGCAAAACCGGCAAGTGCTAATTGTAATCTCGGAATGATCAAAATAGCTTTTAACCTGGCAGGTGTTGGTTCAGAGGTTTCGTCAGCTATTGGCGGTGTGCCGGCTGATACTGCCGGTTGTTTTCCATTGGATGTTACTTTCACTGAATTGGTCAGGAATGCTCAGCAATACATTTGGGATTTTGGAGATGGAACCCCACGATTGGGACCTCTTCCTGCCACTACCGGTTATACACAAACACATACTTTCAGTAATGTAGGTACTTACCGGGTGATGCTTATTGCCATTGATTCTGCGAGCTGCAACATACGTGATACTTCTTATATAAATATAAAAGTAGGTGACCTGAAAGCAAACCTCCAATTGAGTTTTGCGAAGGTAGGTGCATGTACTGCTTTAGATTACCAGTTTAATAATCTTTCTACTACCCTTCCGGTGAGACCATTTACCGATAGTTCCTTTATCTGGGATTTTGGAGATGGAAGCCCGCAGGTGGTGGCGGGATTAAATAGTGTGCAGCATACTTTTCCGGCAGTAGGTTCTTATCATGTAAAACTTATTTTGAATGATACTGCCTATTGTAATAATCCTGAAATACTTGATACGCTTGTAAGCGTAGCTGCCAATGTGGAAGCTAAATTTGAAACGCCTGCTGGTGTTTGTGCTCCATATACGGCTGTATTTACCAACACATCAATTGGCGGGCAAACCTTCCAGTGGGATTTTGGCGATCCATCATCCGGTGCTGATAATACGTCTACCCTCGTCAATCCAACGCACTACTATGCAAATCCAGGTGTATATACTATCCGAATGGTAGCTAACGATCCGAATACCTGTAATAAGACAGATGACACCAGCCTCACCATTACCGTCTCTGACAGGCCAACAGCTAATTTTAGTTATACCCCAACAGTGCCGGTGGAAAATACACCCAATATCTTCACCAATTTATCATCAGCAAATGCAATAAGTTTTAAATGGATATTTGGTGATGGGGATACACTGGCCACTGCATCCCGTAGTAATATAGAACACCAGTACAATTCAACAGGTACTTTTAATGCTTGCCTGGTTGCTTTCAACGCTGTGGGGTGCCCTGATACTTTATGTATGCCGGTAAGCACTATCGTGGTGCCTGCATTGGATGTGCCTAATGCATTTACGCCAAACAGTAATGATGTAAACAGTAAAATATTCGTACGTGGATTTGGCATTGCTAAAATGCGTTTTATCATCTGGAACAGGTGGGGGCAGAAGGTTTTCGAAACAGGCAATCGTTTTGAAGGCTGGGATGGAAGAGTGAAAGGGGTAGTACAACCAATGGATGTATACGCTTATACACTGGATGTTGAATTTTTTGACGGAACAAAAACAACCAGGAAGGGCGATATAACGTTAATAAGATAGGATAATGTGCTAATATGCAAATGTGGAAATTTTGGAACAGAATGTGATAAATGTGGAAATATGAAAATGAGCAACAGCAAAATTATACGATCAGCAATCAATTGTATTTCGTCCACGACAACTATCGGGATTGTGTTTCGTACTTTGTTCCTTGTCCCTTGTGCCTTGTTCCTTGCACCTTCTGCTTCTGCACAGGATCTTCATTTTTCTCAATTCATGAATTCGCCACTGGCTACCAATCCTGCCAATACCGGGTTTATGCCCGAAGGCGATTACAGGTTGGGTGTTAATTACAGGAACCAGTGGTCTTCCATCATGTCGGTACCCTATAAAACAATGAGTGCTTTTGGTGATGCCCAGATATTGCAAAATGAAAACAGTGATGGTTGGGTAGGCGTGGGTGGCCTTATTCTCAGGGATGTGGCAGGCAGCGGTAATCTTACTTCTACAAAAGTATACGGTTCGGTAGCGTATCATCAAATGCTTAATCTTGGGAGTTTGTTGAGTTTAGGATTTAATGTTGGATTAGCTAATAAACAGATCAATGTTACCAATCTTAAATTTCCTGATCAGTTTGACGGACATTTTTTTGATGGCCACCTTCCTACCAGTGTATCGCTGGCGGCAAATAATATCAACTACCTGGATATACAGGCAGGTATGAATTATGCTTATTTTCCTGATGAGAATACTTATTTTAATGCTGGTTTTTCTACAGCACATATTAATCGCCCACGTGAGTCTTTCTTTGATCAGCAACCCGGTATAGATAACCGGATACCCGTACGGCATACCGCTTTTATCAATGGCAGTTTTAAATTGAATGATCAATGGATCGTGAATCCCAATTCTTATTTTTCATTGCAGGCAAAATCGTATGAATGGCTGTTAGGCGCAAATGCACATTACAATTTGTCAGGCGATGGTGAAAATATACTGATCGGTGGCTTGTATTACCGTAGTGGTGATGCAGTGATACCAATGGTAGGCCTTGGGTATAAAGATTTTACTTTCACTTTTACATACGACGCTACAATATCAACGCTGAAAAATTATAATAATACCCGTGGCGCTTTTGAATTTTCATTGATCAAACAAGGCGTATTTGACCGCTATAAAGGCAACCGCCAGCAATCAATGTGTCCTTCCTTTAAAAACTGAGAACTAAGATTCGCATGATTATTAAAGATTATGAGGAAATGAATTCTGGCAATCCTCATCTTCTTTGAAATAAACTTTTTCCCAATAATCTTCTCTGATACTAAAATCGTAGTTCTCTCTTTTTTTTCCGATTTTTACAGCAATATGAGTTTAGAAATGACAGAGACTTTTGCAGGCGCAGCGCTTACTTCAGAACATATTGAATTATTTAAAAAGATAACCGGCGATTCAAATGTTTTCGCAGACCAGGAATCTCTTCAGCATTATTCCCACGACGAAACAGAAACACTTAGCTATCTCCCCGCACTGGTGCTCAAGCCACGTACAGCAGAGGAAGTAAGTGCCATCATGAAGATCTGTAATGAGAATAAAATACCCGTTACTCCACGTGGCGCAGGTACAGGATTAAGTGGTGGCGCCTTACCGCATTTGGGCGGCGTATTGCTTTCTACTGAAAGGATGAACTCTATTTTACAAATAGATGAACGCAACCTGCAGGTGACAACTGAGCCGGGGGTGATCACGGAAGTATTGCAGAATGCTGTCAAAGAAAAAGGATTGTTTTATCCACCTGATCCCAGCAGCCGCGGCTCTTGTTTTATTGGCGGAAATATAGCTGCGAACAGTGGTGGTCCCAAGGCTGTAAAATATGGGGTTGTAAAAGATTATGTATTAAACCTGCAGGTAGTATTGCCATCAGGTGAAATAATATGGACAGGATCCAATGTATTAAAAAATTCTACCGGGTATAACCTGACACAGTTAATAGTAGGAAGCGAAGGAACATTGGGGATTGTTACAAAAATTGTATTGAAACTAATTCCACTCCCTGTTTATGACTTACTGATGCTGGTTCCTTTTGCTTCTTTAGAAAAAGCAAGTGAAGCCGTAAGTGCCATCTTTCGTGCAGGATTTACACCAAGTGCCTTAGAATTAGTAGAAATAGATGCGTTGAAAATTGTAAGCAAGATGGTGGATAGCTATGCCGTACCGGTAACGGATGAAATTGCTGCTCACCTGATCATTGAAGTAGATGGCAATGATATGGATGTTTTGATGAAAGAGATGGAACAGATGGCAGAACTGATGACAAAATATGAAGGGGGCGAAGTATTTTTTGCGGATGATGCACAGCAAAAAGTAGAACTCTGGAAACTGCGCAGACGTGTTGCCGAAGCGGTAAAAATAGCGGGTTATACAATTGAAGAAGATACAGTAGTGCCCCGTGCGGAATTACCTGCCCTGGTAAAAGGTGTAAAAGCATTGGGTATTGAACATGGTTTTCATGCAGTCTGTTATGGACATGCCGGTGATGGTAACCTGCATATAAGAATCAAAAAAGAAGGAACACCTAACAGCTATGGTGATGTGGAAATGACCAAAAGCCTCAGGGCTTTGTTTAAACTGGTTAAAAGTTTAGGCGGCACTATCAGCGGTGAACATGGCGTTGGTCTTATTCAAAAAGGTTATATGGATATTGTTTTTGACGACACCCAATTGCGATTAATGAGAGGAATCAAAAAAATATTCGACCCCAATAATATTTTGAATGCGGGAAAAATTTTTGATGCATGAAGAAGCCCGATTCGTTAACAATGCCTAAAAAAAACCTGCAGGGTACATTGATTCTTTTTTCATTTATTGTGACAGGTGTTTTTCTGTTAATGTTGATAGCTGTTTTTATCAACCAGGCCAAAGGCCCATTGGCTCCGGAGTTGAAGAAATACCACACCGGTTTTATATGGGGGATGGCAGCTCTTTCGTTCGTATGTTTATTTGCAGCAAAACGTGTATTCAGTAAAAAAGCAGGCGATGCTAAGAAATCTTTAAATTCTTTAAATGACAAACTAAACCAGCATCGCTCAGCGTTGATCAGGTACCTGGCTTTATGTGAAGTGCCGGCATTCGTAAGTATCATACTTTTTATGTTCACCGGCAATTTTATTTTCCAGGTTTACGCTGCAATTTTTTTAGGTTTTATGCTGGCTGTAGCACCCATCAGGAGAAGAGTAGTTGCGGAGCTTGAACTGGATGGACAACAACAAAAAGAGCTGGAATAATTTATATTTAATCAAATAGTGATACTATGAAAAAAATCGGATTTATTCTTTTGTGTCTTTGCTTTACTATGATATCAGTATCGGCGCAGGATGAAGAAAGACAAGAAAAGGAAGGGGGATTTAAAAAAGAGAATTTGTTTACCGGCGGTAGTAT
>JAKFEJ010000348.1:0-7421 GCA_036675745.1 Chitinophagaceae bacterium
AGCTGGCGGATAGCTTCTTCCAAAGCAAATTTTAATTCCGAGTTGAGCATCTTCGCAACAGGAGTTTGTACTTCTATTTTATGTTGTTGATAAATTTCCTTATCCATTGTGTCATCATTCATATTGATTGACTTTCCTCTTTTTTTAAGCCGCAAAAGGCTTTCATTGATCAGGATCCTGGTCAGCCAGGTGGAAAAACTGGCTTTAAAGGCGAATTTCCCAAGGTTTTCATAGGCATTGATATATGCTACCTGCATCACATCTTCCACTTCTGCATCATCATTAATAATGGACATCGCCACCCGGTAAAGACGCTGGTTGTACCTGCGTACAATAAGTGAATACAGGTTCTTTTCACCATGAAGTATCCTGGTAATAATCTCGTGATCAGAGATGGTATCTGTTACAAAAGTTTCCCGCATGTCCATTTTGTTCGTCAATCTGGTTTATTAGAGTACATAAGAAGAATAAGGTTACAAAATTACGCTGATATTTTTTGTAACCTTTTTATTGGTTTCAGCTCCAATTAATGCGGAAGGCAGGATAAGTTCCTGCTAAATCATTTATTTATCAAAAACAAATAGCATGGATATAGCTGTTCAACAGACACATAACGCCCAAAATATCCTGAAGTTTACATACGGGTTGGTACCTATTGTAGCCGGATTAGACAAATTCACTAACCTGCTGACCAACTGGGAAGATTATTTAAGTGAACCGGTACTAAGTATATTGCCTTTCAGCGCTGGGACTTTTATGGTGATAGTGGGAATAATAGAAATTGCTGCCGGTATGCTGGTATTATTACGTCCCCGCATCGGCGCTTATGTAGTAATGGCCTGGTTGATTGCTATTGCGCTGACTTTGATATTGGGAGGAAAGTATTTTGATGTAGCTGTACGGGATTTGGTTATGGCGGTTGGCGCTTTTGTACTAGCCAAACTTTCGGGGGCATTTAATGGCAAAAGAAGCAAGCAATGAAGAACCATGTAGTAAAAGTGTTGAAAACCGATTTTCTAAACCCTGGTGTAAAACGATTTGTAGTAAAAAAGCCGGCCGGGTATCATTTTATACCCGGCCAGGCAACAACTATCTCCATCAACGAACCAAAGCTCACGAACCAATCAAAGCCCTTTACATTTACTTCGGTTAGTCAGTCCAATCATCTCGAATTCATCATAAAGATCTATACAGAACGCAATGGAGTGACAAAAAAGTTGCAGGAAGTAAAAGCTGGTGATGAATTAATTATTCATGAAGCATTTGGTACGATCCGTTACCAGGGTCCCGGTTTATTTATAGCCGGTGGCATGGGGATCACTCCATTTATCGCCATTTTAAGACAGCTTGAATTACAGGGCCGGTTAGCCGGCAATGCGTTGCTGTTTGCAAACCGGGCTGCAAGTGATATTATATTGAAAGATGAATTGAAAGGAATGCTCGGTAACAATTATGTGAATATATTGGAAACAACAGCCGACCCCAATATGAAAAATGGATTTATCGGGAGCAAATTACTAAAGCAATATGCAACCCCTGATAAAGCTTACTACTATATCTGTGGCCCCGAAAAATTCACCATCATAATTATTAAACATTTGCTGACCCTTGGGATAGAAAAATCACGGATAATAATAGAAAAACAACAGCCAGGTTCAGCTTTTAGCAGTGTAATGCTAAATCCACCTGGTCAATTAAATTAATAAAAAATACTTTATGAATCAGAACGGAACGACCTTACCTAAAACTGGAAATAAATTGTCTGCGGAAGAGTTGGAAGAGTTGTTGGGAGATCAGCATGTAAGCACCTCAGATGACACACCTTTAAGAAATGATGCATTTGATATAACAGATGAAGAAAAGATCAGGATCATTTCTTCACATTTCAGGGAAATAATGAATACGCTGGGCCTGGATTTGAATGATGACAGTTTGAAAGGAACGCCACGCCGGGTAGCGAAAATGTTTGTAAAAGAAATATTCAGCGGGTTAAATCCCAAAAACAAACCGGCTATTGCCTTGTTTGAAAACAAATACAGGTATGATCAGATGCTGGTAGAAAAGAATATTACGCTTTATTCAAATTGTGAACATCACTTTGTTCCGATTGTAGGAAAAGCACATATCGCTTATATATCGTCGGGAAAAGTTATTGGTTTATCAAAGCTGAACCGGCTGGTACAATACTTTTCACAAAGGCCACAGGTGCAGGAGAGATTGACTATGCAGATAGCAAACGAATTAAAGGAAATTCTTGAAACAGAAAGTGTAGCTGTCGTGATCGATGCCGTGCATTTATGCGTATCTTCAAGAGGTGTACAAGACACAAACAGCAGCACTGTAACGACTTATTATTCCGGCAAGTTCAAGCAGGAAGATATCAAAAACGAATTCCTGGCATTGATAAAGTGAGTCGTGATATGTGAGTCGTGAGAGTCTTGTTCTGGTATAGGCAGGCAATCAATTAAAAAACTGTTTGAGATAATTATAGAATATTCTTTAAGATGCTTGAGTTATGTCTTGCCACAGATTGCACGGATACTTCGCAAGCGAAGTTCACAGATTTATCTGTGTAAATCTGTGAACTTCTGTGGCTAAACAAATAATTGAAACAGTTTGTGAGTAATTTATAGAGCTCTCCCGGATTAATTGATGAATAAAATAAAACTAATAACAGCTAATAGATATGGAATCACATATAGTAAAAATAAAATCGATTGGTAAAGTAACGCATGATGTAGTGAAAATTGTATTGGAAAAACCGGACAATTACACATTTACTCCGGGCCAGGCTACAGAAGTGGCTGTTAATAAAGAAAAATGGAAGGAAGAAAGAAGACCGTTTACATTTACCTGTTTACCCGATGATGATTACCTGGAATTTACTATCAAAACTTATCCTTCACACAAGGGGGTTACTAATGAATTGTTGAGTTTGAAACCAGGTGATGAATTGATCATACATGATGTATGGGGCGCTATTTCTTACCAGGGCGAAGGGATCTTTATTGCAGGTGGTGCAGGGATCACGCCTTTCCTTTCCATCTTCAGGTATTTAAATTCGATAAATAAGATCAAGGGTAATAAATTGATTTTCGCCAACAAAACAAAAGCCGATATAATACATGAAGACGAGTTTAAACGTTTATTAGGAGAGTCATTTATAAATGTATTATCGGATGAATCCATTGCAGGTTATGAGCATGGATATATTACAGAAAATCTTTTGAAACAAAATATTTTGGCTGCAAGGAGTAAATTTTATGTATGCGGCCCGCCACCTATGATGGATGCCATTCAAAAGATTTTGACCAACCTGGGAGTTGGCGATGATTCTGTCGTGGTAGAAATTTAATCTTTTCATTGGCTGCTTCAATAGCGGCAAAATATTTTTGCAAGAGTTGCCAATTTTTTAAAAAATTGGCAACTCTTGCATCCTTTGCACATGAAGGATACTGTGCGCAAATCCTCTTGCAATTGTACTGTATTGCCACGTCTTTCAACCTGCTTGTTCGGTAGGCAGGGGCGTGGCAATACAGTTTTAAATTACTGGCTTTAACCAAAAATTAAAAAGAAAAAAGCGTTCGGAAATAATCTTTAATTCATTGTAACCTTTTTAAAGCGATTAACTCTAATCTTTAAGTAATCAAATTTTAAAAAGTAAAACAATGAAAATTAATAAAACCTTTCAGGTCCTGTGTATCGGTACTGCTGTACTGGGTATTTTGTTTGTATCTCCGGCTTTTGCGCAAACCAACCCAAAACTATCAGATGCTGAAGTGGCTTCGGTTGCGGTAGTTGCCAACCAGATCGATATTTCGTATGCAGAGATCGCTAAGAAGAAATCAAAAGACGCTGAAGTATTGAAGTTTGCACAAACGATGATCAATGACCATAATGCTGTGATAGCACAGGCTGCCGCACTGGCAAAAAAATTAGGCGTTACTCCAAAGGATAACGCGGTAAGTCAAAGTCTTTTGAAAGATGCAGAAAAAACAAAGAAAACGCTTCGCTCAAAATCAGGCAATGCTTTTAATAAAGCTTATGTAGATAATGAAGTCGCTTATCATAAAGCTGTGATCGCGGCAGTAGAAGGTCTTTTAATTCCTGAAACGGATAATGCTGAGTTGAAAGGATTATTGCAAAATGTTGTACCCGCATTAAAAGCACACCTTGGACATGCTGAAATGCTTCAAAAAAGTATGAAGAAATGAAATGAGCCATAAAATTTTCGAGCTATTATATTAATGAGCGAAGAAAATTTTATGGCGAATTCCATAGCTTGTCCCGAAACATTTCGGGATGACAAAAAGATCAATAAAAATCGGCACATGAAAAGTCAATGGATAGTTTTTAAGAAAGTTATTTGTTTGTTATTAGTGGTAGTGATCCTGGGCAGTTGTTCATCTCCATCGGAAGAAGCCACACCTGAACCGGATACGGCAATTGAAGAACCTAAGCCAGCCATGCATTCTGTTGAAATAACGCAGATGAAATTTTTCCCGGCTGAGTTGAAAGTGAAGAAAGGAGATAAAATAGTTTTTGTAAATCATGACCTGGTAACACATGATGTAACAGAAGAAACAAAAAAAGCCTGGAGTTCGTCACCGATGGCAACTGATCAGACCTGGGTTTTGATCGCGACAGAAAGCGCCAATTATTTCTGTAGTATTCATCCGGTAATGAAAGGAAAGATAATCGTTGAATAATTTTTTTAAAGAACACAGCAAGTTCAAAGTTTAGTAGTTAAGTTTTGGTTTTGGTATGAAAGGTAACCGCCGCAAATTCTTTTTGAGGCGGTTTTTTTGAATATAACCTGTACCTCTGATTTAATCAGCCAATAATTTTCAAAGAAAAATACTTCGATTTATTGTAACCTTTTAATTACTACCGACTCTAATTTCTTTAGTCTGATTGACGAATAAATTTTTTTAAACGGGAACTTAAAAAGTCACTACACTGAATTTATTGTCCCGGTTACAACACTGTTTAACCCAAAAAATATTGCTATGGTATACAAAAAAAAGATCCTTATTGTGCTATCGCTGGTAGCTGTTGTTACGCTTGCACAATGTACAAAAAACGATAAGCATGATCCGGTAGTGGAAGAGCCTTTGGATCCGGCATTGGTAAAGGACGGAAAAGAAATATTTCGTTTTGATACATTTGGCGACGAGGATTTCTGGAGTGGATTGCTGCATATTGATAAAGCGATTGCAGGAGTTAATAATGGTGGATTTGGCGGGGGCGTCAGCCCTAAAACAGCATTGGCTGTCGGATTAAAAGTGGATGCCGAAGCGTTGCCTCCGGCTGTAGTAGACGCTATACAATCCGGAGCAGCTGACCTCGATGATCCGGCTACAACACTGGCACTTTTAAAATTAAATGCAGTAGTCGGTGTAAAAGGGAATTTTAATACGGACGGTGGATTAAAATCTATTGGTATTACCTGTGCAGTTTGTCATTCAACCGTTGATGATTCATTCGCACCCGGAATTGGTAAACGCCTTGACGGGTGGCCCAACAGGGACCTTAATGTTGGTACTATTATTTCATTAACGGATAATGCGCAACCCATAGCAGACATACTGCATGTTGATGAAACAACATTAAGAACCGTATTGGGTATGTGGGGGCCGGGCAAATTTGCAGCGCAGATTTTTCTGGACGGAAAAGCATTCCGCCCCGATGGAAAAATTGCTGCTAACCTGATACCTGCCGCTTTTGGTCTTAGAGGAATAGACCTTACAACTTATACCGGGTTTGGTGATATCAGTTACTGGAATGCGTTTGTGGGTACGCTTGAAATGCATGGGAAAGGTAGTTTTCATGATGACCGTTTAAATAATTCAAACTACCCGATCGCAGTGGAAAATGGTTTTTGGAATGTAACGAATAATCCGGATCTGCTAACATCTAAACTGCCTGCCTTGAAAGCTTATCAGCATTCAATAGTTGCTCCCAAGCCGCCGGCAGGAAGTTTTAACCCGACAGCAGCTGCCCGTGGTAAAGCAGTTTTTTTGAGCAAAGCCAAATGTGCGACCTGCCATGCTGCTCCATTGTTTGCGGATAATGTCCTGCATACGGCCGGGGAAATAGGTATTGATGATTTTGAAGCTAAACGTTCTCCAACTGGTAAATACCGGACTATGCCATTGGGCGGATTGTTCACAAAGACGAAAGGTGGTTTTTATCATGATGGCAGGTTCGCTACCCTGAACGATGTTGTTAACCATTATGATACTCACTTAAAAACGAATTTATCATCAACAGAAAAACAGGACCTGGTTGAATACCTGAAATCGCTTTAGTAGTTCGTTTTGTTTTGATTCACTGGCTTAAGTATTTCCGTTGATTACGGAAATACTTAAGCCTTTTTTAAATAATGAGTAAAAAATTTATTCATGAACGAACATTCAGATAAATATTTTCTTGCGTGTAACCTTTGTTACTCTTAACTACTCTATTACTATGTGAAAGGCGGATAAAATTATAAGAAAGTTTATGAAGAAACGGTGGTGGAAAATATTAAGTGTTGTTTTGCTGGTCTATACATTTACGGCAGGGCTTTTACTGAAAGTTCCTGAATTGCCCCAGCTACAGGAAACTATCCGCAATTTGTATTTCCATGTTTGCATGTGGTTTTCCATGATGATCCTCTTTATTGTTTCTGTTGTTTATGCTGTGAAATTTTTAAGAAGCAATAATCTGAAACATGATATTTATTCACGCCAGTTTGCCGTAGTGGGTATTGTATTCGGCCTTTTAGGATATGCTACCGGTGCTATCTGGATGAGTTATACCTGGGCCGATCCTAATAATAGTTCTTTTGTGTCGTATAGCTCTGTTGCAAGAGAACCCAAATTGATAGGGACAGCCATCGCATTACTGATCTATGTCGCCTACTTAGTTTTAAGAGACTCAATTCCGGATATGGATAAAAAGGCCCGCATCAGCGCCGTGTATAACATTTTCGCATTTGCGTTTTTATTTCCAACGATCTGGATAATACCGAGAATGCTGCCCAGCCTGCACCCCGGACAGGATGGCAACCCTGCATTAGATACCAATGATATTGATGGCAGGATGAGATTGGTTTTTTATCCGGCCATTATCGGATGGACGCTGTTGGGTGTATGGATCACGACGCTGAAAGTTCGGTTCAATTTTCTGAAAGAAAAAAGAATGACAAATTAGTTAATGATGATAAAGAAATTTTTCGCAACCATCCTTTTCAGTTCCTCTGTGTTGATGATACAGGCACAGGAAGCGGCAAGCCAGAAATCCGTAATGGCGGACCTGATGCGCAATAATGGAAAGATCTATGTAGTGATAGCGGTAATGCTCACTATTTTAACGGGGCTTATAGGGTATATGATAAGGCTTGACCGCAAGATCAGTAAGTTGGAGAAAGAAGATAT
>JAKFEJ010000351.1:0-7419 GCA_036675745.1 Chitinophagaceae bacterium
CTATCCCGGATAATAAAAGGGAGATTACCCGCATTGGGATCTACATTTACCTGCACAAAAACATAGACACTATCATTGGCCTCTATTTCTATTCCGCTGGCTTCAGTAGTAGCGACGCCATCTACATTCATTTTATATTTCGAACCTGCTCCGCCCATGAGTTTTACAGAAGACAATCGCAACTTTTGATTATTGTCATTGATGATCTTGAAAGACTGTGTAACGGAGCCAACCGCCGTAAATACAGTATCATAATGAAGCGTGTCAGCAGTAATGGATATACCCGCATCCGGAGAAGTAATAAATGAATCTTTCCGGCAGGAAAATAAAAAAAGTGTAAAAGACAGAATAAGCAGTAAAGCAGTTTTCATCCGTTAATTTTAAATAGGATTCGTTGGTTTCAAAAATAGTCAGAACTATTTGATTTTTACTATTCCGGGAGAAAAGACCTCAAAGCCTCGTATCCTGCCTGATAAAACCGGAGATCCCGCATGATTAAACGAAATCGCTTTGCACTTTATTTTTCTTCCCTGGTTTCAATGTTTTTAAGGCATAGCTTTTGAGCAATCAACTTTTGAAGCTTAGCTTTGTTATCCTTGTAAATACAACAAGATATATATTTTTCACCTTTTAAAATTTCATAATTATGGCATTTACTTTACCGGCGCTGCCTTACGCACCCGATGCATTGGAACCGCATATTGACAAACAGACAATGGAGATTCATCATGGCAAACATCACCAGGCTTATGTTGACAATCTGAATAAAGCCATTGCCGGCACTGAACATGAAAATAAATCGCTGGAACAACTGGTAGCAGGTGCAGGAAAAATATCCCCGGCTGTACGCAATAATGGCGGTGGTCACTGGAACCATAGCTTTTTCTGGGAATTACTTTTTTCCGAAGGAGGAAAACCTTCCGGAAAATTAGCAGATGATATCAATTCCACTTTTGGATCATTGGAAGCATTGCAGGAAAAAATAAATACGGCAGGCGCTACAAGATTCGGATCGGGTTGGGCCTGGCTTATTGTAAAAGACGGTAAACTTGAAGTTAGCTCTACTCCCAACCAGGATAATCCATTGATGGATGTAGCCGAAGTAAAAGGAACACCGATTTTAGGTATTGATGTTTGGGAACATGCTTACTATCTTAAGTATCAAAACAAACGTCCTGATTATCTGAAAGCGATCTGGAATGTGATCAATTGGAAAAAAGTAGCTGAGCATTATGCAGCAGCAACTAAATAAGACAGAACTAAGAAACTGTTTAAAAATGAAAAATCAGGACACGGATAACACGGATTTGAAAGATTTATACGGATTTTATCTGTGTTAATCCGTTTGATCAGTGTCATCCGTGTTCCATTCCATGAAATTTAAACAGCTTCTAAGATTTTCATGATTGTATAGATTTTTAAGAAATGTAAATAAGCCGTCGCAATCTAATGCGACGGCTTATTCGTTTATTATAGTCCAATATCATCTTAATCCGGATAAATCCCGCTCATCTTAGTTCTCAGAAATATTTCGTCTTACCGGGAACGGCAATAGGATAATAACCATCACTATCAGGAAGCAACGGAGGTAAGGCATCAAAATCAAACTTTTTCGGCATTATATCTATCCCGGAATTAATCGCTTTATCCCACTCTATCAACTGGCCGCTATACGTAGCCATTCTTCCCATAATTGAAGTCATCGTGCTTTTAGCGCCATGTTCGGCATCGGCAAATTTATATTCACCTTTAGCAATAGCGGCAAACAATTCATCATGCTCGTTTTGATAAGGATTGTTCTCCTTTTTCTTATCAAAGCGGAACAATTCCTTGCCTTTGGAATCTTTGATGGTCGCTTCATCACCACGGATAATACCTTTTGTACCGATCAACATTTCATCCACACGGCTGATAGTACCCGGAATATGACGGCATTGACTGTTCAATACAGAACCGTCGGCATATACAAACTCCACGTAGTGGTGATCAAATATTTCTCCGTACTCTTTTCCTTTTCTTACCTGGCGGCCGCCCATGCCCTGCGCTTTTACCGGGTAGCCTCCTTTGAACCAGTTCATCACATCTATATTATGGATATGCTGTTCGGTGATATGATCTCCACAAAGCCAGTTAAAATAATACCAGTTACGCATCTGGTATTCCATTTCTGTTTGACCATACTGGCGTTTTTTCACCCATACTCCATCATTGTTCCACCACACCTGTGCTGAAGTAATATCACCAATAAGATCTTTCTTTTTATATAATTCACGATATGAATTCTGATAACGGCGTTGCAAGCCTACTACTACATTCAGTTTTTTTTGCTTGGCTATTTCAGCAACATCCAATACTCTTTTTATTCCGGCCGGGTCAGTAGCCACCGGCTTTTCCATGAATATATGTTTGTTTTGTTTGACCGCTTCTTCAAAATGAATGGGCCTGAAACCGGGGGGAGTAGTTAATATTACCACATCAGCCAGCGGAATAGCTTTCAGGTAAGCATCAAAACCGGTAAACCTTCTTTCGGCTGGCACATCGATTTTTCCTTTAAGATTATTGCCTTCATCTGCATCTTTTGAAGTGATGGTTTTATAACAGCTTTCCAACCTGTCGCTGAAAGCATCGGCCATTGCTACCAGCTTTACATTTTGTTTGCTAAGCAATGCCTGCATAGCGGCACCGGTACCCCGGCCACCGCAACCGATCAATGCAATTTTAATAGTATCCTCAGCACCTGAGAAAAAATTGGCATTACTCAAAAAAGGCGCAGCCAGTAATCCGCCTGCAATCAACGAAGATTGTTTTACAAACTCTCTCCGTCCGTTGTTTTGGTTATTATCCATGTTTTATTTTTTTAAAATCCAAGATATGTTTGAAAAAATGTTTCCGCTTCTTCAGGGGTTGGTTGCTTTAAAGGCCTTACTATTCTGAATCCGACAAATGGGGCGTCAGCATTCCACCACTTACTTTTTGGTATTTGCGGATCCCGGCGATTCCACACTTTATCCGACATCAGCCGATCCGCACTTCTCAAATTTTTCGCTTCATCGCTATAAGCACCACCTTTTACTGTCCTGGGATGTTTTGCATCCGGTTGGCGGACCGGGTCAGTACTTTTATCAGAAAGGGTAGCATAATAATCGGGTTGATATTGATCCAGCACCCATTCGCCTACATTGCCCAGCATGTCATACAATCCCCATGCATTCGGTTTTTTTTGCCCAACCTTATGATATTTATTTTCGCTATTGCCGCCATACCACGCATATTCAGTCAATTTTGAAGCATCGTTACCAAAAGGATAGGCATCTGTAGAACCGGCGCGGCAGGCATATTCCCATTCTGCTTCTGTTGGTAAGCGAAAAAATATACCGGTTTTTTTATACAGCCATTTGCAATACATCAATGCGCCGAACTGTTGCATGCTATTGGCTGGAAAACCACCTTCTTTTCCCATTCCAAGCGTCATATCTATATAAGGAGAACTGGGTCTTGTCACTGCATCGGTAGGTATATTCTGACTAAGAGAAATATCATTAAAAAACAGATTGAACTCATCAAAGGTCACTTCATAAACACCCATCCAGAAGGGACTAACCGTTATTGTACGTTGAGGTGTTTCATCGTCTTCTTTCATTTTATCTTTTGCAGAGCTGCCTATTATAAATGTTCCGGCAGGTATAGCAACCATCGTGAATTGAATGGCAGAGCCTGGTATCGGTTGCTCATATTTTTTAAAAGAAGTATCAGTTGAAGATTGAGCCCATGAATAAAAAAAAATATTCACCGCCAAGACAAACAAAAAAATCCTTTTCATTGCTTCGAAGATAAACAAGATATTAATTGAATAAGCAGGATAAAGTGAATCCCTCAATTTCTATCAAACGTTTGCACGGCTACTATCCTGTTAAAAATTTGTTTTAAACTAAAATATATAGCTAAATTGAAACCTCAACTAAAATTATGAATCGCAGAAATTTTGTTCGTAACAGCATGCTTGCAGGCGTATCAATAGCCTCGGCCACTACAGTTTTTGGCAAAGAAAATAAAACACAGCAAAAAGACAAGCCTTTCAATCTTGATTATGCCTTTCATGACGGGATGTTCAAAAATCATGGTGGCAATGATTTTACAGATCAGATAAAGTTTGCTTATGACAAAGGCTTTCGTTCCATTGAAGACAATGGTATGACGGGGCGTAGCGTGGAACAACAAACCAAAATAGGAGAAACACTTGTTAAGCTGGGTATGAAGATGGGTGTTTTTGTTGTGCCCAAGGGTGGTAATTCCGCCAATTCTCTTGCTGCAGGAAAAAAAGAATACATTGATATTTTTTTGCAGGGTTGCCGTCAGTCAGTAGAAGTAGCTAAACGGGTAAATGCCAAATGGGTGACTGTTGTGCCCGGTGATTTTGAAAGAAATTTACCCATTGGCATACAAACGGGGCATGTAATTGATGGATTGAAAAGAGGTGCTGAGATACTGGAACAGCATGGCATCATCATGGTACTGGAAGCATTAAGTGATACCCCTAATCTTTTTTTACGAACTACGGACCAGGCTTATGAAATATGCCGGGGAGTGAATAGTCCGTCGTGCAAAGTTTTATATGATACTTATCACATGCAGAAGAATGAGGGCAACCTTATTAAAAATATAGAGTTAGCCTGGAATGAGATCGCTTATTTCCAGATAGGCGATAATCCCGGCCGCAAAGAGCCTACAACCGGCGAGATCAATTACAAAAATGTATTCAAATATATTTATAACAAAGGCTATAGGGGAATAATGGGAATGGAACATGGGAATTCAAAACCGGGTAAAGAAGGTGAACTGGCTTTGATAGAAGCATACAGGATTAGTGATAGTTTTTTATAAAGTTGACACCTGGAAATTTTGATTAATTTATCAATCATTTTACTCATATCGAATAATTGCAGTACATGAACACGTCATGCCTGGAAAAACTTTACCGTAGCTTTTAGTTAACAGATTAAAGAAGTAAATTTGTGAAAACATAAATTATATGGCAAACGTTTTAGAACAGGAGTGGCATAGTTATTTTATGCAGTTGAATGAAGTTGAAAGAAAATCCGTCTTGCTGATGCTGAAAACTTTTTTGCAACGACGCAATGAAGATACCGACCGTATAAGTATAGAGCAGTATAATAAAGAAATTGATGAAGCATTGACAGAAGCAGAGGCAGGCAATTATATTACCCAGGAGGAAATGGAAAAAAGGGCGGCTAAATGGTAAGAGAAGTAAGATGGCCGCCCAGGGCACAGCATCAACTGGAAAAAGTATACCGGTATATTTTATTAGACTCTTATCAAAATGCAGAGAAAGTAAAGGCTGATATTTTCGCATCCACCCGTAAGCTTGTTGCCAATCCTGAAATGTATCCGCCGGACAAATACAGAAAAAATAACGATGGAAGTTTTAGGGCTTATGAGCTGCACCGCTACCGGATATCTTACAGGGTTACTGAAAAGGAAATTATTATTACCCGGGTTAGGCATACAAGCATGGAACCGAAACAATATTGATTGCTGCTGATGGCAGCAATTTTTTTGCAAACCACAGTAAGCCGATAGCTATCGGCTCCGATGAGCAATAGAACAATCAATAATAAATACACACGTTAGTTTTTAGTAAATTTGTTTTTCAAAAATTGCATTTCCTATGCCTGTTCAGGATCTTGAAAATATATTTCAGCAAAAGATCGACAATGAAATAAAGATCGAGCCCAAAGATTGGATGCCCGATGCTTATCGCAAAACTTTGGTGCGGCAGATCAGCCAGCATGCACACAGTGAAATAGTAGGCATGTTGCCCGAAGGAGAATGGATAACAAAAGCACCTTCATTAAAACGAAAAGCTATATTGCTGGCTAAGGTTCAGGATGAAGCGGGTCATGGTCTTTATTTATATTCCGCAGCTGAAACTTTGGGCACTACCCGTGAACAAATGATCAATGACCTGCACAGTGGTAAAGCAAAATATTCTTCCATCTTTAATTATCCTACATTAACATGGGCTGATATGGGTGCTATCGGCTGGTTGGTTGACGGCGCTGCTATTTTAAACCAGGTAATGCTTTGCCGTACCTCTCACGGACCCTATGCCAGGGCGATGGTAAGAATTTGCAAAGAAGAAAGTTTTCATCAACGCCAGGGTTTTGAAATATTGCTGACTTTATCGAAAGGTACGGAAGAACAAAAGGCCATGTGCCAGGATTCTATCAACCGCTGGTGGTGGCCATCGCTGATGATGTTTGGACCGAAAGACAGCGAATCCACCAATTCCGATCAGAGTATGAAATGGAAGATCAAACGAAAAACCAATGATGAGCTGCGACAGAATTTTGTTGATATGTGTGCCGAACAGGTGAAAGTATTGAATATGGTATTGCCTGATCCCGATCTGAAATGGAATGAAACAAGAAAGCATTATGATTTTGGCGAAATAAACTGGGATGAATTCTGGAATGTAGTAAAAGGGAATGGACCCTGTAATAAAGAAAGATTAGCGGCAAGAAAGAAAGCATGGGAAGATGGTGTATGGGTGAGGGAAGCGGCAACTGCCTATGCGGAAAAAAGAAAAGCCAGAGTAGGAAAAAAATGTGCTTGAGTTTGAGGTCACAAATTGTGACCTCAAACTTTGTTGAAAATAAATTGCGATTGGTAAAGTGAAGAATACAACTCTCTAAGGTACCAAACTTGCACCTTAGAGAAAGGGAAAAATTGTTTAAGTTGGTATCACAAATTGTGATACCATTTCGAAGAACCTTTTACAAATTAAATTTCTATTTGCGAAAAAATGGAACTATCAGTTGTTAAAATTCAAAACAAGATCTATGAGATTCGTGGATTGAAAGTCATGCTTGATTTTGATTTGGCTGAAATGTATGAAGTGGAAACAAAACGCCTCAAGGAAGCTGTTAAAAGGAATGCCAGTCGCTTCCCGCTGATTTTATGTTTACCCTTACCCAGAAAGAGTTTCAGGGTTTGAGGTCGCAAATTGCGACCTCAAACAGAGGCGGAACAAGGTACATGCCTTATGCTTTCACCGAACAAGGCGTGGCTATGCTTTCCAGTGTACTAAACAGTGAAAAAGCCATCAGCGTAAACATTGCTATCATCCGGACCTTTGTAGTAATCAGGCAATATGCATTAAACTATAAAGAGCTTGAATCAAAGATCAAAAAATTAGAAAAAAGTATAACAATAACTTTCAGCAAATATTCAAAGCATTGGATTTGCTGCTGATGGAAAAGCAGGAAGAAGAAGATCTTAAAAACAGAAAACGGATCGGCTTCAAATCTGAATAAAAGCTGTACTCCCAATTTCTTCTTTCGATTAAAAACATCATCGCTCTGCACTATCTTTAGCCAACAAACCAATTATGCCAAAGAA
>JAKFEJ010000377.1:0-7386 GCA_036675745.1 Chitinophagaceae bacterium
CGGTTTCCTGTACGGATGTTGTATAGATGCTCCCTGTCAAAGCCACGGTAAAAGCGTACTTTATAAAGGTTAGATTAGTGGACCACGCTGCTGACTTCTTTAGATACCATCTTTATCAGCTGAATGTTGAGGCCTTCAGAAATAGTATTCCTTTATCAATGAATTAGCTGGTAGTCTTAAGGGCTCCGTGACTAAATGGTTCTAAGCGAGCTGTATTTTCGGAGATATTCAGTTTTGTTTCTTAAAATGAATAGCATCTTAGTAATCTTATTTCTGTAAGCGATGCATTGAATATCCGGATTTCAGCAAAAAGGGGCTGGATTATTAAAAGAAGAGCCGTTCGGGTCTGACAGTATCCTTTTAAATGAAGTTTTTGATTGGCTATACATAAGTATTAGCAAGCAGTCTTAATTATCAAAAAAAGGGGAGCCCCCTTTCTCTATTGGGGGATGCTTGTCCATTCATCATTCGGCAATCCGGTAATAAATATCTTTCTTCCTGGGTACAGGTCAATAATTGAAAAATATCAGTTAATTATAGGCAATGAGTTGACGGCAAGCTGTGCTAATTTCATATATCTTTTTAAATACCCAGGCCATACTATGTATTATTATAAGAAAATAGCAGCTTTATTGTTGACATTGACTCTTGGTAGTTCCCTCCCTGCGCAGCAGGCATTAAAGAAAAATAGCTTGCCTGCGTATTCCCCATCCCGTAGTGAAATGCCGGAACGCTTTACCCAACAGCTAAAAAGCAAAATGGAATTTACTGTTGCTATGGATAATCCTGCCGCACATGTCTACCAGGTGACTTTTCAGTGCGATGGAATTCAAAAGGACCAGCTTGATTTTAAAATACCGGTATGGATGCCCGGCTATTACCAACTATTGGATTATGCGGATAATATTGCCGGCTTCCAGGCAAAAGATGAAAATGGGACGGACATCAAATGGGAAAAGGCTGCTAATAATACCTGGCGGGTTTACAGCAATAATAATTCTACCATAACCATCAGCTACAATGTTACAGCTACCCGCAATTTTGTAGCTACTAATTACCTGGATGAAGAACGTGGTTTTATTGCTCCCACTGGTTTGTTTATGCATGTAGACGGATATATCAACCACCCGGTATCTGTCACCATAAAGCCTTATGCTAAATGGAATAAAATAGCGACAGGTCTTGAACCTGTTCCTGGTAAAGCTTATACATACACAGCTCCTGATTTTGATATATTATATGATAGCCCGCTTTTGATTGGCAACCTTGAAGAATTGCCATCGTTTTCGGTAAAAGGCGTGCCTCATTATTTTATGGCGTATAAGCCCGGCAATTTTGATAAGACAAAGTTTATAGCTGATCTGAAAAAAATAGTTGAAGCGGCTGTAGATATGATGGGTGATATTCCTTTTACACATTATACTTTTATTGCCATTGGTCCCGGTGGCGGTGGCATTGAACATCTTAACTCAACTGCCATCAGTTTTAGCGGTGAAGGATTGGATGGCCCCGGAAGAAACAGGACGCTCAGTTTTTTAGCGCATGAATATTTTCATCATTACAATGCTAAACGTATCCGCCCCATAGAGTTGGGCCCTTTTGATTATGACAAGGGCAGCCGTACCAATATGCTTTGGGTAGCTGAGGGCATCACCGCTTACTATGATGAGCTGCTGCTGAGAAGAGCAGGGCTGATGAGCGAAGATGATTTATTGAAAGCCTGGCGATCCGGTATCATGGCTTATGAACATAAGCCCGGCCGTTTATTTCAATCGGTTACGCAAGCCAGTTATGATACCTGGTCTGACGGTCCTTTTGGTCGCACAGGCGATGATTTTAATAAAACGATTTCCTATTATGATAAAGGGCCGGTGTTGGGCCTGTTACTTGATTTTAAAATAAGGCATGAAGCCAAAAACAAAAAATCGTTGGATGATGTGATGAGAACGTTGTATAAAAAATTTTACCAGGAAAAGCAAAGAGGTTATACAGAAGATGAGTTCCGGGAAGTTTGTGAAGGGATCGCCGGTGTTTCACTGGCTGAATTCTTTGAATATGTGTATACGGTTAAAAAAATAGATTATGCAAAATACTTTTCCTATGCAGGTTTGAGTATTGATACAAAAGCAATAGCCCTCCCCGGTGCATGGTTAGGAATATCGGTGCGGGAAAAAAATGATACGTTGAGCATTAGTGCTGTAGAATGGGATTCCCCTGCATGGCATGCAGGAATAAGAGCAAAGCAATCTATACTGACTGTAAATGGCGAACCGGCAACTGCGAAAATGATAGAGACAATTGGAAAAGAAAAAAAAGCGGGAGATATCATTCATTTGCAGGTAGTGCAACAGGGCGGGATTAAAAACATACCGCTACTGCTGGCTACAAAATACCAGATACCCTTTACATTAAGCCGCATAGTAAAGCCAACGGAGCTGCAGGCTGTTATATTGAAGGATTGGTTGAAAGCCGGAACGCAATGAGAAAATCCGGGGTAAAAAATAGCTTCACAATTTTGACAAAAGTTTATTTAAGACTAAAAGCAAGAGACTTAAAGCATTTTCAAAAAATTAATTATCAAATTAACAGATGAAATAAACCATAATCCCGCCGATGGCGGGACGAGCATCCCGATAGCTATCGGGATATACTAACCGCGATCCTGCCTGTCGGCAGACAGGGAAAATTTTTTTGGTGAATTACATAGCTTGTCCCGAAGCATTTCGGGATGGCCAAAAAACAATAAAATTGACACATGAAAAAAGGAATAGCAGTAGCTCTTGGTTTATCTTTTATACTAACCGGGTGGTGCCAGGATCAAGCCACGATCAATATTGATGTGGCTAAACAGGGCAGCCGGATTTCTCCAACACTGCACGGAATTTTTTTTGAAGAAATAAGTCATGCTGGTGAAGGAGGTATGTATGCGGAACTGATCCGGAACCGCGGCTTCGAGGAAACCCGTATTCCTGCGGGAACAACATTACAAAATGGTTTTTTGGTTCCATCGCCGGACAAGCCACACTTTATGATAGAGCCGCGGAAAACAGATTGGAAGCTGGAATGGCCGCATAAAACGGAATGGCCTGCCTGGTCAGTAGCTGTTACTGGAAAAACAGCCATGGAAATTTCTTTGACAAAAGAAAAACCATTGAACAAGGCTACACCCAATTCGCTTTGTATAAAATTAACTGCATTCGATCCCGACGGTAAAGCCAATCTTATCAATGATGGCTTTTGGGGAATCAATACGGTTGCCGGTGATCAATATCATTTATCATTTTATGCAAGAACAGGTGCTCAATATAAAAAACCACTAACCGTATCATTACAATCTCCCGATGGAAAAATATTGGCTTCGCATACATTTAACACGATAAAGAGTGATGCATGGAAAAAATACTCCTGCACATTTAAACCAACTCTTTCCAATCCAAAAGCAAAGTTTGTATTCTCATTGGGTGGTGAAGGAACGGTATGGCTTGATTTTGTTTCCTTGTTTCCTGCAAAAACATTTAAGAACAGAACTAATGGATTGCGTTCCGATCTTGCACAACTGATTGCGGGGTTGCAGCCATCTTTTGTTCGCTGGCCCGGCGGCTGCTATGTGGAAGGCATCACGATTGAAAGTGCTCCTGACTGGAAAACAACTATTGGGCCTATTGAACAAAGACCCGGTAGTTTCAGTCCCTGGGGATATTGGAGCAGTGATGGATTTGGCTATCATGAATATTTACAATTTTGCGAAGACATCCATGCTGACGCTTTATATGTATTTAATGCCGGTGTATCCTGCGAGTACAGGAGCGGCACCTATGTTCCCGAATCGGAATTACAACCTTATATACAAAATGCATTGGATGCTATTGAATATGCCATTGGTCCCGTTACATCAAAGTATGGACAGATGAGAGCGGCCAACGGTCATCCCAAACCATTTCCGTTAAAGTACGCCGAGATAGGAAATGAACAACACGGTCCGAAATATGCAACCCGCTATAATATTTTTTATAAAGCTATAAAAGAAAAGTATCCGCAGATACGATTGATGGCCAGTATGGGTATCGGCGATGTGAACCAGCGGACCCTGAAGGATATGAAGGAAGTGGATATAGTAGATGAGCATGCTTATAAAGATGCTTACTGGAGTATGCGCAATACCGATCATTTTGATAAATATAAACGTGGGGATTGGGAAATGTATGTGGGTGAATATGCCACCAATGCCGGAGTAGGCGCCGGTAATATGCAGGCGGCATTAAGCGATGCGATTTATATTTTAGGAATGGAACGAAATGCGGACCTGGTAAAATGGAGCAGCTATGCACCCTTACTGGTAAATGTAAATGATGTGGACTGGCCGGTTAACCTTATCAACTTTGATGCGGCGAAAAGTTTTGGTCGCATCTCTTATTATGCAATTAAATTATTCAGCGATAACCGGGCGGATGTAAATCTTTCAACTTCTGTTGAAATAAATAAAGTAGCAGTAGATAAACCAATGTTTGCGGGTGGTATTGGTTTTGGTACCTGGGATACACAATCGGAATTTAAAGATGTGGAAGTGATACAAAATGGAAAGATTGTTTATAAAAGTGATTTCATCAATAATGCAGAAGAATGGGATAGGATAAGAGGAAGCTGGGTTGTAAAAGATAGTGCGTTGGCTCAAACGGCAGAAGGTCCTCAACGGTTGGCGGTATTAAACAATAAAACTTTTGAAACCTATACATTAAAATTAAAAGCAAGAAGAACGGGAGGCCTTAATGCTTTTATGATCCCTTTTGCCGTAAAAGACAGTAATACGTATATGCGGGTCCATATCGGTTCATGGTGGAATGCGGCCTGTGTATTTGAAAAAGTGGAGAATGGTTATGAAGTGGCAGGCCTTACTGATCAAAAACGATTAGCCCGGCCGATGGAAACAGGGAAATGGTATGATGTGCGATTAGAAGTAGGAATGGATAAAGTAGATTGTTATCTCAATGATACGTTGTTGATGAGTTACGAAGAACCGAAAAAATTATTTGCACTGGCGGGTCGTGACCAAAGAAACGGTGATATTATTTTGAAAGTAGTGAATGCAAAAGAAACAGCTTTTAAAACAACTGTCAAACTGGATGGAATATCGAAACCTGGAGACCTGGGTCAATTGACAACCTTATCCGCTGATGATCTGAAAGCAGAAAATTCTTTTTCGCAACCCAAAAAATATATACCGCAGCAGGAAAAAATAGTGATAGAGGGCCATCAGTTTGAAATGGAGTGGAAACCTTTTTCTATCAATATCCTGCGGATAAAAGATAGCGGGCGGAAGAAATAACTATCCTTATTTTATAATAATTATATTGGGACTAACTTGTGTGATTCTTTTAAAAAATAAATAGTTTGTCGAAATGAGGCTCAACTCTTTTTTTATTATTGCAGCATTGTTATGTTGCCTGGTTAGTACGGCACAAGAAAAAAAATCAACGAAAATATTTACCCATGCGGATACGCTTCGGGGTAGCATCACCGCCGGGCGGGCCTGGTGGGATATACTTCGTTATGATCTGACGATAAAACCTGATTACAATAATAAAAGCACGGAAGGGAAAAATAGTATTTCTTATAAAGTGATAAGTACAAAAAATGCTTCATCTCTTCAGTTGGATTTACAGGCGCCATTGGTGATTGATAGTGTTATACTGAATGCAAAGACATCATTAACGTTTGCTAAAAATGCTAATGCCTGGTTTGTAAAAATGCCCGTTCAGCAAAAAGGATCTGTTCATACGCTGGAAGTGTATTATAGTGGCAAGCCGCATGAAGCTGTCCGTGCGCCGTGGGATGGCGGCTGGACCTTTACCAAAGATTCATTGGGCCGTCCGTGGATGACGGTTACCTGCCAGGGATTGGGAGCTTCTATCTGGTATCCCTGCAAGGATCATCAAAGTGATGAACCCGATAACGGTGCTTCACTCACCATGATTGTGCCCGACACATTAGTAGCTATAGCCAATGGAAGATTGCAATCAAAGAAAATGAATGGGGATGGAACGGCTACTTATAAATGGGCAGTGGTAAATCCGATCAGTAACTATTGCCTGATTCCTTATATCGGCAAGTATGCCAATTTCAGTGAAGTATATAATGGTGAAAAAGGAAAACTTGATCTTAATTACTGGGCGTTGGATTATAACCTGGAAAAAGCGAAAGAATATATGCCTGACCAGGTGCATAAAATGCTTAAGAGTTTTGAACATTGGTTTGGGCCTTATCCTTTTTATGAAGACGGCTACCAGTTGATAGAAACCTCGCATACAGGCATGGAGCACCAGAGTGCCGTCTCTTATGGCAACTGGTATAAGTTCGGTTACCGGAGCCGGGATTTATCGGGCACTGGCTGGGGAATGAAATTTGACTTTATCATTATTCATGAAAGCGGGCATGAATGGTTTGGTAATAATATCACCACAAAGGATCTTGCCGATATGTGGGTGCATGAAGGGTTTACCAATTATAGCGAAACGCTTTTTGTAGATTATATTTTTGGAACGGATGCGGCCAATGAATACAACTATGGCATCCGCAGGGGAATAAGAAATGATAAACCCGTTATTCCCCCGTACGGCGTCAATGCGCAGGGTAGTGGCGATATGTATCCCAAGGGTGGTAACCTGTTGCACAGTATCCGTCATAGTATAAATAATGATGAACGTTTCCGCCAGATACTGAGAGGGCTGAATAAAACATTTTATCATAAAACGGTAACAACACAACAGGTAGAAAAATATATTTCTACCAATGCCGGATTTGATTGCAGCAAAGTATTTGACCAGTATTTAAGAACTACCCAGGTACCGGTGCTTGAATTTTACTTTAATGAAGCTAAAAGCAAGGTCTCTTACCGCTATACAAATTGTATTAAAGGATTTAACCTGCCTTTATCTTTAACTAATAAAGGGGTGTCGGTAAAAATTGTTCCTTCAGAAAAATGGAATACATTGAAATTAACAGACAACCAGGCAGATCTGTTTACTGAAGAGGCTATTAAGAAGATGTATTACATCACACCTAAGCTTGTAAAAGATACAACTAATCATTAATGTTTATTTACCGTTTTAATAGTTGACCCATGATTTTTTTATTTCGTTTACTTTTTTTTGTTGCATGTATTTCGGTTTCTATCGGGAGTATTGCACAACGTGGTATTAAATGGACACCGGATGGTACGGCTTATTATGCAAACGAAAAAGGCATTCTCGTCAAATACCAGTTGCCATCTTTTACCCGCATGGAGATAATACAACCAGCGCAACTGACACCGCAGGGAAAAGAGAAACCGCTGCCTGTACGTGATTTCTTTTTTAGCAACGATGGTAAAACCGTTCTTATTTATACCAA
>JAKFEJ010000186.1:0-7358 GCA_036675745.1 Chitinophagaceae bacterium
GAAAAGCTGGTTGTTAATACCGGGAATGTAGAACATATCAGTATTGCAAACGATATGAACATTGTACTCATGCCCTCAACAGACAGGGACAGATCAATATCGCTGGATGCCAAAGCGTCTGAAAAACTAAGCCTGAGATTATTAAACAATTCACTGGCGATCTCATCATTAAGGCAACCCTCCAGGAAAGAAAAGTTAACAGTGTACCTGTATGTTAACAATCTGAAAACGATAACTGTTGAAAACAACACTACCGTTAAAACAGTGGGTATATTAAACACTTCTAAACTTGATGTATTCATTGATGGCGGAGCGATGGTGCATTTAAAAGCAAAAGGGGAGATTAAGGCATGGCCATTAAATGACGGTGAAATCAAAGTGAAGTACTTATCAGAAAATCTATTGACAAAAAAGGTTTTGATAGATAACAATGGGTTGTTTTTGCCAGCCATTAAGCAATAATTAATACGGACGGTTCATACTATCTCAGGAAGACAACTATTGGAAGGTAGTTAGTTTGAATAGTGTTTCTTTGAGAAAATCCCGGTGTACGCCGGGATTTTTATCTTTACTGCCTGGTCAGTTTCATTTCAAAAAACTGGTTCCAGTTTTTTCCATCACTACTTGAAAATGCTTTTTCAAACCATTGAGCATTTTTTACTTCAATGATAAAACGGGTATAGCCTGAGGCTCTGTGCAGGTTAATTTCGGCCGTATGTTCGTTTGGCAGGCTAACGGTTGCGTCAACAGCAGAACCATCAGCTTGAAAAAATTTCATGTCATATTCTTTTGACCCCAGGTTATAATGGATAATGGCGAGGCCATATTAATGATCATTGAGTCATTGTCCACGGAAGTGCCGTATACATCTATTTGCAGCAAGGTTTTTCCTGCTTTGAAACTGACCGTCTCAGTTTCGTTGAAATATTGTTTTTTTTCCTCTCCCTGTATCCAGCCTTTTCCTTTCCATATTCCTTCCAGGAATCCTAATTTTCTGATCGCCTCAATATTTTCCTTCGGGGCTTGTGCAAAACTTTTTAATGCCAGGATAAGAACACAAATAGTAATTGCCGTTTTCATTGTCAGTTATTTAAATAAGATGTAATAGTTTTTTTAAAAAGAAGAAATATATACATTTTTCCCTGGGCATAAATAAGAATCTAATTTAACGTGATCCTCCTTATAGGATTATGCCGCATTCGCAGCAAAATGAAATCTAAATAGTATTGACATATATCAATGACATTCATTGATGGTTATCAATGGTCTTTCTTGCCCTAACTCAATGGATGGAGGCGCTATGCAGGCATAGCTTTGCACTATCAAATTGAATGATATGCAAACGAAACAAACAATAGCCATCATAGGGGCAGCAGGCAATATGGGATCAGCCATAGCGAAGAGCCTGGCTAAAGGTAATTACCGCTTACTCCTTTTTACAGAAAATAAAAACAAGCTTAAAGAGCTGGAGAAAGAAATAAAAGCGGTTCATAAAAATGCCGATGTGGAACCTATCGCCTGCAGCTACACCGCAAGCTGGGAAGCTGATATTATCATCGTAGCGGTTCCCTATACTGCAGAACAACAAGTAGCTGATAAGATCAGGGAAGTAGCCAATCAGAAAATTGTCATCAGTATAGCCAATCCCCTGAATGAAACATACGATGGACTTTTAACAGCATCAGATACGAGTGCGGCGGAAGAATTGCAGAAACTGCTGCCTAATTCAAAAGTGGTCAAAGCTTTCAATACAACCTTCGCTGCGGATTTTTCACAACCCATAATTGATGGAAAACAAACCGATGCATTTATAGCTGGTAATGACGAAGACGCATTGGAGACGGTTAGTGAGTTAGTAAAGACGGCAGGGTTTAATCCCATGATCGCTGGTGATCTCACGGTTAGCCGGACTTTAGAAAACATGCAATTTTTGCTTATCCGCCTTGGCATGAAATACAATTATAACTGGCTGGCAGGATGGAAAATCTTACACAATTAATCAACGAATAAATTTTTAAAAATAAACACTATGATACTAATTACAGGTGCAACAGGACAATTAGGAAAAGCAACGATTGACTTTCTGCTAAAAAAGATCCCGGCTGATAAAATTGCCGTACTGGCGAGAGATAAAAGCAAGGCCGCAGATCTGAAAGCAAAAGGGATAGATGTAAGAATTGGTGATTACAACGATTATAGTTCACTGGTTAACGCATTTAAAGGAATAGACAAATTGTTTTTTGTATCCGGTAATGATGTAGCTATCCGCCAAAAACAACATGAAGCAGTAGTGAGGGCTGCTAAAGAAGCCGGTGTTAAACATATTATTTACACCAGTTTTGCCCGCAGGAATGAGAGTGATACCAACCCATTGGGTATTTTGGCAACATCCCATATCGAAACGGATAAACTGATTAAGGCAAGCGGTATTCCCTATACTATTATGCTGAATGGCTTATACGCGGATGTATTGCCGATGTTCTTTGGTGATAAAGTATTGGAGACAGGTATTTTTCTGCCGGCAGGTGATGGCAAAGCGGCTTATACAACACGTTTGGATATAGCGGAAGCCGCAGCAAACCTGCTTACAACCGAAGGCCATGAAAACAAAGAATATAAAATTGCCAATACTGAAAATTATTCGTTGCAGGATGCAGCAGCCATTCTTTCTGACTTATCCGGCAAATCCGTTTCCTATACCAGCCCGACTGCAGAAGTATATACCGATACACTTTCAAAAGCAGGGGTACCGATGGAATATATTGGCATGTTTGCAAGTTTTAGTGAAGCCATTAAACAAGGAGAGTTTAAAACTTCAACTACTGACCTGGAAAAATTACTGGGCAGGAAACCTGTGACTTTGAAAAACTATTTTAAATCATATGTTCTTTAAACAAGTAACCCTTTTACAACTACCGGCATTACATAAAAAATAAACTTTTAAAAAAAACAATAAAAAAACAACAGTATGAAAAAATTAGTTTCCCTTTTAGCAATCGTTTTATTAGCTACATCCGTATTCGCACAAACGACATGGAAATCAGATCCGATGCATTCCAGGTTAAGCTTTGGCATTACACACCTTGGCATATCGGAAGTTGATGGAGCGTTCAAAACATTTGATGTTACCGTAGTAACTAACAAACCTGATTTCAGTGATGCCTCATTTGAACTTTCCGCCGATGTAAAATCTATAGATACCGAAATTGAAATGCGTGACAATCACCTGAGAAGCGCTGATTTTTTCAATGTAGAAAAATTTCCGAAGATGACTTTTAAAAGCACTTCAATAAAGAAAAACGGTAAAAACAAATATAAACTAAGCGGAGATCTTACCCTGCTGGGTATTACAAAACCAGTGACCCTGGATCTTTGGTACAGGGGAACAACAGCCAACCCAATGTCGAAAGCGGACGTAAGCGGTTTCCAACTAACAGGAAATATCAAACGTTCTGATTTCAATGTAGGTCCCAATTTCCCCGCACCTATGCTCAGTGATGTAGTAAGGATCAAAGCCGATGGTGAGTTTGGTAAGAAATAATCCGGGCAGGAATTTGATGAGATTAGGTTGGGAAAAATATTTTTAAAGAATTTTAAAACTTATGATCATGAAAAAATTGGAAAATAAAGTAGCCATTATTACCGGCGGTGCTGGTAGTATTGGTAAAACAACTGCAAAACTATTTTTAGAAGAAGGCGCAAAAGTATTGCTGGTGGATATGAACGAAGATGCGCTTAAAAATGCAGTAGAAGAATTAGGCGGCAAAAATGTGAAATATACAGCAGCCGATGTTACAAAATCGGCGGATGTGCAGCGTTATACAAGTGATGCAGTAAAAGCCTTTGGCAAGATTGATGTGTTTTTCAACAACGCCGGAATTGAAGGCGTGGTGAAACCCACAGTGGATTATCCCGAAGATGTATTTGACAAAGTGATTGCCGTAAACGTAAAGGGTGTATTCCTGGGAAATAAATATGTGTTGCCACAGATGAATGATGGCGGAAGCATCATCCTCACATCTTCGGTGGCCGGTATTGCGGGTAGCCTGAATGTAACCGCTTACATCGCCAGCAAGCATGCGGTGGTGGGGATGATGAGAAACCTGGCACTGGAAGTGGCGCCCAGAAAAATACGGGTGAACACCATTAATCCTTCTCCGGTTGATAACAGGATGATGCGTTCCCTGGAAGCAGGCTATGACCCCGGCGATGCAGCAGGCATGAAAAAGACATTTGAAAATTCCATTCCCCTTGGCAGGTATGCTGAACCAATTGAAATAGCTCATTTGGTGCGGTTCCTGGCAAGTGATGACAGCAAGTTCATCACTGGCACTACGCAGGTTATCGATGGTGGTATGAATGCATAATGAACCGGCAAGCAAGATCAATTAAATCACTAATAAAATAATATCATGACACAAACAACATACAGAAAAGATCTGTTTAAAGATGCAACTGCAGTCGTAACCGGGGGAACTTCCGGAATTGGAGCGGCTACATCTATCTATTTAGCGGAACTGGGCGCAAAAGTTTATGCCCTGGGTTTGAAATCAAACTTGTTGGAAATTCCATCCGGGTTAAATATTGAAGCGGTTGAAATGGATGTGACAGATGAACCAGCGGTAGAAAAATTTTTCAAAGGTCTGACATCACTGGATATCCTCTTCAATGGCGCTGGCGTTAACCTGCCCAATCAGCATGAGATTAAATCCTTTAAAAAATCAATTGATATCAACCTGAATTCTGTTTTTCATATTAGCACACTGGCCCGTCCGCTTTTAGCGAAATCGAAAACAGGAAGTATTGTAAACGTATCTTCTATGCTGGCTATTTTTGGCAACGCAGATGGTCCGGCCTACAGCGCCAGCAAGGGGGCTATTGACCAGGTCACCAAATCGCTGGCAATAGCTTATGCCAAAGACGGGATACGTGTGAATGCTGTAGCTCCGGGTTGGATTGACACACCTTTATTAGCTCCGTTAAAAGATACTTTAGGTGGACCGATCTTAGCCAGGACTCCTTTCAATCGTTTTGGAGACCCGGTGGAAATTGCACAGGTTGTTGCTTTTTTATCGTCACCTGCAGCCTCTTTTGTTACAGGTACCATTCTGCCGATTGACGGTGGTTATTCTATTACATAAATAAATGAACGTTAGCGGAATTTGGAAGGGGATATCATTTTCTCAGAATCTGTTTAAATTTTGTAGATCCGATAGCTATCGGATGGAACACGGATGACACTGATCAAACGGATTTACACAGATAATATCCGTGTAAATCCTTCCAATCCGTCAAATCCGTGTTCTGATTTTTCATTTTTAAACAGCTTTTCAATAAATAATAAATTGATTGATGATGGAATTAGGTTTAATAACATTTGCAGATATGGAGCCGCAAACGCTGACGGGAAGAGCAATCAATGCGCATCAGCGCATCAAAGATCTGATGGAAGAAATTCAATTGGCGGATCAATTAGGTTTAGATGTTTTTGGCGTTGGCGAGCATCACCGGCCGGATTATGCGGTATCGTCGCCGACAACTATTTTAGCTGCGGCTGCGGTCCTTACTAAAAAAATAAAACTGTCAAGTGCAGTAACAGTGCTTAGTTCAGACGACCCGGTTCGTGTATTTCAGCAGTTTGCAACCATAGATCATTTGTCTGATGGGCGTGCGGAAATTATGGCAGGACGAGGTTCCTTTATAGAATCTTTTCCATTGTTTGGATTTGACCTGGAAGACTATGATGAACTGTTTACAGAAAAGTTAGACCTTTTATTAAAGCTGAATAAAACTGAAAAAATTTCCTGGAAAGGAAAGCATCGTGCGTCTATTGATAACCGTGGTGTGTATCCACGCCCTTATCAGCAATCGATTCCTATATGGCTGGCAGCGGGAGGTACGCCTGCATCTGCCGTAAGAGCGGCTACTCTTGGTTTGCCTTTAACGTTAGCCATTATTGGTGGTTTACCCGAACAATTTGTGCCATTCGTAAATCTCTATAAAGAAACGGCCAAAAAGACAGGACACGATATGAGTGCTTTGCAATTGGGTGTCAATAATCATGTTTATATCGGCGAAGATTCACAAAAAGCCGGTGATGAATTTTATCCTTATTATGCCACTATGATGAACCGTGTGGGCCGCGATAGAGGCTGGCCGCCACTTACACGCCAGCAGTTTGATTATTCACGTTCGCCAAAAGGCGCTTTAATGGTGGGAAGTGTGCAGCAGGTAATTGATAAAATTTTGTATGAGCATGAATTATTCGGCAACACCCGTTTTATGGCGCAGGCGAGTATTGGCAACGTACCACATAAAATGACCATGAAATCCATAGAATTATTTGGAACAAAAGTGGCGCCGGTAATACGCCAGGCAGTAAATGCTCAGAAAGCGCCAAAAAACGTTGAGACCAATGAAGCCAGTTGAACTCATTTCCGATAGAGATCTTTTGACAGAAAAAGCAGGTGAATTATTTAGTCAATATGGGGTCAGGAGCCTGAACCTTGAAGTGATCTTTCGTAAACTGGGTATTTCAAGGAAAGACTTTCACCAGTTTTTCGCGGATAAAAATGAATTGGTGGAATGTGTCATTTCAAAACTGGTTGAACAACACAAAGAAGAATTGCAAACGGTGATGAAAACGGGAAACGCTGTTGAGCAGGCTTTAGCTGCCCGTAAGGTCATTGACAAATTATTGCAAAAACTTTCTGTAAAGTTTCGTTATGAGTTGAAAAAATATTACCCGGAGATCTACCAGCATTGGACGGACTTTAAAGAAGATTGGCTTTTGAAGATTTGTAAAAAAAATTTATCGGCGGGTATAAAGCAGGGTCTTTACCGGCAAAGTATAAATATAGATGTGATCTCAGTCCACCTGGTAAACCTGGTTATGGAAAAAAGCGCAGACGGGTTTTCAAAAACAAAAAATTATCCTATGGAAGAAATAAAAAGGCAATTAACAGAATTTGAATTGTCCGGTATCTGCACGGAGAAAGGGAGAGCTTTTTTAGAAGATTGATTTCAATGTAAATGATATAAAATTAACCTGAAACAAGGTGCAATCAGGACACCAATTAAATAGTAATTGAAAAATTAAAACTAATGAAAAAATTATTGACAATAGAGCATAAAGCTGTTAACATAGATATTGCTTTATTAATTGCACGGGTAGCTATTGCAGCATTCATGCTGGTACACGGATTGCCAAAAATGGAAAAACTTTTTTCCGGTGAGCCCGTTGCTTTCGCTAATATATTTGGAATGGGACAGGGGCTTTCCCTTGGGCTTGCTGTTTTTGCAGAGGTCATTTGTTCCGTATTCATCCTGCTGGGGCTGGGAACAAGACTGGCTGTTAT
>JAKFEJ010000453.1:0-7320 GCA_036675745.1 Chitinophagaceae bacterium
GCGATTGACCAGTTTCTTTCACAACCTTCTTCATGCGATGAAGTTGTTTTTAAAACCATTGGGTAAGTAGGCCATGGCATGAAAGGCGTCCTTTCACCAGGAGGTTTTGGTAATAGTTCAAATTGCGTTACTGATTTAGCTCCATGACGGTTGGAAGTACCTACACAATCCGAACCTGTATCGCCACCGCCGATCACCACTACGTTTTTCCCGGTGGCAAGAATGTCTTCCGGTAAAATATTACTTTCTATCGTTGCATTGGCAAATGGATCCAATCCCGCATTTCTTTTATTCTGCTGCTTTAAAAATTGCATGGCAAAATAAACACCTTTCAATTCGCGACCCGGAACAGGCAGATCCCTCGGAACAGTAGAACCACCAGCTAATACAATTGCATTGTATTCTCTCAGCAGGTCATTGACATTTACATTCACGCCTACATTAGCATTGCATTGAAACACCACGCCTTCTTCTTCCATCAGTTTTATTCTCCTGTTCACTACCCATTTCTCCAACTTGAAATCAGGAATACCATATTGTAATAAACCTCCGGGCTTATCATCTCTTTCAAAAACGGTAACAGTATGACCGGCATAATTCAATTGAGCTGCGGCAGCCAGACCAGCAGGGCCAGAGCCAATGACTGCTACTTTTTTTCCGCTACGTGTGTTTGGTTTTTTAGCTTTTACAAATCCTTTTTCAAAAGCGATCTCAATAATATGTTTTTCTATTTCTTCAATGGCTACAGGCGGTTGGTTGATACCCAATACACAGGCAGACTCACAGGGAGCAGGGCAGATACGACCGGTAAACTCAGGAAAATTATTGGTAGAAGTGAGTATATCATACGCTTCTTTCCAGTCTTTCTGGTAAACGGCATCATTGAATTCAGGTATTACATTTCCCAACGGGCATCCATTATGACAAAATGGTACACCACAGTTCATGCAACGTGCTGCCTGCTGGTTGAGTTTGTCCTCATTGAATTTATCTACAAATTCATTGTAATGATTCAACCTTTCTTCCACCGGTCTTTTGCCGGGAAGTTCTCTTGTATATTCTTTAAAACCTGTTGGTTTGCCCATCGAAGTTTACAGTTTATATTTTTTTAGTTTAAGTTTCTGCTATAAGAACCGGCCTACTTGTTTGTCTCTACTTTCTGTTTTTGCACACTCAGGATTCTCTTATAGTCTTGCGGGAACACTTTTACAAAATTTTTCAGTTGATTATCGAGATCATCTAAAACAAATTTCGCTACAGTACTTCCAGTGTATTCAAAATGTTTCTGGATCATGGTGAAAAGTTCATTCTTGTCTTCAAGACCACATTCATCAAGATCAACCATTTCAGTATTGCAGTTCTCTTTGAACTTATTATTTACATCGTATACATAAGCAATACCGCCGCTCATGCCCGCTGCAAAATTCCTTCCGGTATCGCCTAATATAATGACAAGACCTCCTGTCATATATTCACAACCATGATCACCAACACCTTCTACAACTACTTTGCCACCAGAGTTACGTACACCAAACCGTTCGCCTGCCTTGCCACGGACAAAAGCTTCTCCTGACGTAGCGCCGTACAAAGCCACATTACCAATGATGCTGTTTTCTTCAGGAATATAAGATGCATTCTTCGGCGGATAAATAATCAATCTTGCACCGCTTAATCCTTTTCCAAAATAATCATTGGCATCTCCTTCCAGTTCAAGCGTAACACCTTTTGTATTGAAAGCACCAAAACTTTGTCCCGCCGTGCCGTTGAGTTTAAAATGGATCGTATCATCCGGTAAACCTTCAGCCCGGTATTTTTTTGTTATTTCATTGGATAAAATAGTACCGGCCGTCCGATCAGTATTTTTAATATCAAAAGACGCTTTTACTTTCTCTTGAGTTTCCAGTGCTGGTTTAGCGGCTTCCAGTAATTTCCAGTCTAATACTCCGGCAATACCATGATCCTGTTCTTCCATATTGTAAAGACCTGTATAAGCGGACGCAGGTTCTTTATATAAAATAGGAGACAGGTCAAGTTTGCTGTATTTCCAGTGAGTGATATTATCTCTTACTTCCAGGTTTTCAACCTGGCCTACCATTTCATTCACTGTTTTATAACCCAGTTCAGCCATTATTTCTCTCAACTCCTGTACAATGAATTTGAAAAAATTCACAACATGATCCGGGTCGCCTGTAAAACGTTTTCTTAATTCAGGATCTTGTGTCGCTACTCCAACAGGGCAGGTGTTCATGTGACATTTACGCATCATGATACATCCTTCTACTATCAAAGCTGCCGTAGCAATGCCCCATTCTTCAGCGCCCAGCAATGCAGCGATAGCAATATCACGTCCTGTTTTCATTTGGCCATCCGCTTGTACTACTACACGGCTGCGCAATTTATTTTTCACCAATGTCTGGTGTGTTTCAGCCAGTCCCAATTCCCAGGGCAGACCTGCATGTTTAATAGATGAAACAGGAGAGGCGCCTGTTCCTCCATCATGACCGGCTATTAATACTACATCCGCTTTTGCTTTTGTTACACCGGCTGCAATGGTACCTACACCAGCTTTACTCACCAGCTTCACACTTACTCTTGCTTTGCGGTTTGCATTTTTAAGATCAAAGATCAACTGTGCAAGATCTTCAATAGAATAAATGTCATGGTGCGGTGGCGGAGATATTAATCCAACACCCGGAGTAGAGTGTCTTGTTTTACCGATCCATTCATCTACTTTATAGCCGGGTAATTGTCCACCTTCACCGGGCTTGGCGCCTTGTGCCATTTTTATCTGCAATTCATCAGCTTCAGTCAGGTATAAACTTGTTACACCAAATCTTGCACTCGCCACCTGCTTGATAGAACTACGCATGGAATCGCCATTTGGTAGCGGATCATATCTTCTTTCATCTTCACCGCCCTCACCTGTATTGCTTTTGGCGCCAAGGCGATTCATAGCAATCGCCAATGTGGTATGTGCTTCCCAGGAGATGGAACCAAAACTCATAGCACCTGTAGCAAAACGTTTGTAGATATTTTCTGCAGGTTCTACTTCATCAATGGATACAGAAGGCCTGTTCTTTTTGAATTGAAATAAACTGCGCAGGGTACATGCTTTTTCTCCCTGGTCATTTACCAGCTTTGTATATTTTTTGAAAATGGTATAATCATTTTTCTTTGTAGCATCCTGCAACAGGTGAATAGTTTGCGGGTTAAATAAATGAAATTCACCCTTGCGTTTCCATTGATAAACACCACCTACAGGTAAACGGTCAACCGGTATATCTTTTCTGCTGAAGGCGAAGAAATGTTTCGCTAATACTTCTTTAGCTATCTCATCAAGTCCCATGCCTTCAATCCTGGATGTAGCCCCGGTGAAATATTTATCTACTACATCTTTATTTAAACCCAATATTTCGAATATCTGTGCACCCTGGTAAGATTGGAGTGTAGAGATACCCATTTTCGAAAATACTTTCAGCAGCCCATCATTCACTGCTTTGATATAATTTTTCTTCAGTTGATCTTCTGTAAGCTCCGTTTTCAATTTTCCCATTTCCTTCATATCGCGGATAGAAGATAAAGCGAGATAAGGATTGATAGCTGTTGCGCCAAATGCGATCAGACATGCAAAATGATGTACTTCCCATGCATCACCGGCTTCAACAATGATACCTACCTGCCCACGCATACCCTTACGGATAAGATAGTGGTGAATAGCTGAAACGGCCAGCAGCGAAGGGATAGGGGCGTGATCTGAGTCGATGGCCCTGTCCTGTAATATCAATACTTTAAAACCATCCTGCACAGCATCTACCGCATATCGGCAAAGACGTTCCAACGATAATTTTAATGAGCCGGGTTTGTTATCGGCCCGGAAATAACATTGCAATGTTTTTGCCTGGAACAGGCCCGTATCAATACTCCTGATCTGTTCCAGTTGATGGTTATTTAAAATCGGTTGTTTCAATGCTACACTATGGCAGGTCAATGGGTCTTCCATTAATAAGTTGCCATTGTTGCCTGCAAAACTCGCTAATGACATTACCAATCTTTCCCGTATCGGATCGATAGGAGGATTAGTAACCTGTGCGAATAATTGTTTGAAATAACTGCTGAGATGTTGGGGTTGATCGCTCAATATAGCCAATGGCGTATCGGAACCCATTGAACCCAATGGTTCTTTTGCATCAACAGCCATTGGAGAAATGATATAATCCAGGTCTTCTGTGCTGTAACCAAATGCTTTCTGGTATTTAAAAACCTGGTCATGTTCCAAATGTGTAAACGTGATCCTTGGCTCCGGCAATTCTTCTACGCGGATCTTATATTTGTTCAGCCATTCAGCATAAGGTTTGTTAGAGCATATTTGTTGTTTCAGTTCTTCATCACTGATGATCTTTCCCTGCTCCATATCCACAACAAACATCTTTCCGGGTTGCAGTCTTCCTTTTTCTTTGATCGTAGATGGATCAATGGGTAATACACCTGTTTCAGACGCCATGATAACACGATCATCAGTAGTTACACAATATCTTGACGGTCTTAAACCATTCCTGTCTAATGTAGCGCCGATGATTTTTCCATCCGTAAAAGAGATAGAGGCGGGGCCGTCCCATGGTTCCATGAATGCGGAATGGAATTCGTAAAATGCTTTTTTCAATGGATCCATCTGTTCATTACCATCCCATGCCTCAGGTATCAGCATCATCATTACATGCGGTAATGACCGGCCTGTCAGGGTAAGCAGTTCAATCATATTGTCAAGGCAGGCAGAATCCGATTGACCTTCTGTTACGATAGGTAACAGCATTTCCATTTCTTCTTTACTGAAATAAGGAGAGGTGAAATTCTTTTCACTTGTCTTTAACCAGTTCAGGTTTCCCTGCAGGGTATTGATTTCACCATTATGTGCGATGAAACGAAATGGCTGAGCCAGTTTCCACGAAGGAAATGTATTGGTAGCAAAACGGGAATGAACAAGGCCGAAAGCACTTACCAATCTTTTGTTTCCAAGATCAGCGAAATATTTTCTTACCTGGTTGCTGGTCAACTGACCTTTATATACAATTGTTTTATAAGAAAGAGAAGCGATATAAAAACCGATCTCATCTTTTTTTACAGTGTTCAGAATTGTATGGCTTGCAAAATTGCGAAGCACAAAAAGTTTGCGTTCAAACTCTTCCGGGTTGGAAATATGATCAGGGCATGCGATGAAAACATGTTCCATTTCAGGCTCTACGCTTAATGCGGTAGGACCGATATCGCTGGTGTTAACAGGTACCTTCCGGTAAGCTAAAATTTCAAGACCTAAGATCTCCGCTGTGCGGTTAAAAATATCACGGCATTCCTCACGTAGTCTTATTTCTTTTGGAAAGAAAATAACACCGACACCGTATTTTCCAAATGAGGGAAGATGTACGCCAAGCTTTACACATTCATCAAAGAAAAATTCATGTGGCATTTGTATCATAATGCCGGCGCCATCACCGCTGTTAGCATCACAACCACATGCACCGCGGTGCTCCATGTTTTCCAATACAGTCAATGCATCAGAAATGTTCTGATGAGATTTGCTGCCTTTAATGTTCGCAACAAAGCCGATACCACAGGCATCATGCTCATAAGAAGGGTGATATAAACCAGAATTGCTTGCCATAGGCAAAAGAATAGTTTAGATAATTTATAATAAAATACAGAGATCGTTAAACGTATGGCAAGTAAGGCTGTAATTTACCTTTTTTTCTTCAAAGGAATGGATGTAATGCCCACTTATTTTCCACAAAGGGTATAGGCTAATGAATGTTTGTGAGCCCCATCCCTCTTTCCCTTCCTCAAAAGGGAAGGGACGGCGCTGCATTGCAAATCCAAACTATAGAACTACCACTTCAACTTCGTATCTCCACTCTGCATTTTCAGTGAGGCTGAACATTATCAGCACCTCCGAAAAGCAAGGGTTGTGTGCTGTTCCTCTCCTTCGGAGAGGTTAGGTGAGGCCCTCTACTCAATACTTTCGGAGACTCTCAATAATTTCATACTTTCCGAAAAGCAAGGACTGTGCTTAGATGGCTTCCCCCACCGGGGAAAGTCGGATGGGGGCCGGGGGAGGCCGGTTATACCAAATACCCAAACAAAGTATCATCTTTATTCAGCTCTGTATAATTCATCTTACAGTCCTCTAATTTTTTCATCAATAATTCATAATCCGATTTGCTCTGTAGTTCAATACCAACCAATGCCGGTCCATTTTCTTTATTGGTCTTTTGCATATATTCAAAACGGGTGATATCATCTGTAGGTCCCAGGATATTATTTACAAACTCTTTCAATGCACCGGGCCGCTGCGCAAAATTTATCAGGAAATAATGTTTCAGTCCTTCATACTGTAAACTTCTTTCCTTGATCTCCTGCATACGATCAATATCATTGTTGCTGCCGCTGATGATGCAAACAATATTCTTTCCTTTTATTTCCCTTGCATAGTCATCCAATGCGGCAATTGATAATGCACCGGCTGGTTCCACCACTATAGCATCTTCATTGTATAGTTTTAAAATAGTGGTACATATTTTTCCTTCGGGCACCAGGCCCATATCATCCAGTACGTCTTTGCAAATAGAAAAAGTAAGATCGCCTACACGTTTTACCGCCGCGCCATCAACAAAACTTTCAATATGAGATAAGGTGACAGGATGACCAGCCTTCAATGCTTCATACATGGAAGGGGCGCCTTCAGGCTCCAGGCCAATGACCTTTGTTTTCGGTGAAAAAGTTTTGAAATAGGAGCCAACACCTGCACATAATCCACCTCCGCCAACAGGAACAAATACATAATCGATATCCGGCTTATCCGCTACTATTTCTACTGCAACGGTACTTTGTCCTTCAATGATACGAAGATCATCAAATGGGGGAATAAAAGTCATGCTGTTTTCTTCCGTGAATTGTTTTGCCGCAACCGCACAATCATCAAATGTATCACCCACCAGTTTGATCTCTATATTCCCTTCTCCAAACATTTTGGTCTGATTCACTTTTTGTTTGGGAGTAATGATGGGCATGAACACAACACCTTTCACTCCCAGTTTTTTACAACTATAAGCAAAGCCCTGTGCATGATTGCCGGCACTGGCACAAACAACGCCTTTCGCCAATTGAGCCTGCGGCAAACTGCTCATCATGTTATAAGCGCCACGTAGCTTATAACTGCGTACTATCTGCAGGTCTTCTCTTTTCAAATACACGTTGCATTTGTATTTGCGGGAAAGATTGACATTTAACTGAAGCGGTGTCCGGTTTACAATGGCTTGCAAGCGTTCTGCC
>JAKFEJ010000573.1:0-7313 GCA_036675745.1 Chitinophagaceae bacterium
TCCGGCATTTCATGGGAAGCAGGTAGTGTTCAGACAGTGACCTGGGATGTTGCCAATACGAATAATGCACCTGTTAGCTGCGAAAATGTGCGTATCCAGCTTTCTACAGACAGCGGCTATACTTTCCCAGTAACCATATTGGCCAGTACGCCCAACGACGGTAGCCAACAGATAACCGTACCTGATAATATTACCACGAAGGCACGGATAAGAGTAATAGCTGCAGGCAACGTATTTTATGATATTTCCAATAATAATTTTTCAATCACGGCGCAACAAACCGGTTTTAATTTTACTATTCCTGCGGCTAAACAGATCACCTGCGCAGATCCCAATACAACATCCGCATCAATAACATTAGGAACAGAATCTATCTTTGGATATGCTGTACCAATTGAACTTTCAGCCAGTGGTAATCCCGCTGGTACTACAGTAAGTTTTTCTGCTACTACGATAAACCCGGGTCAAAGTACCGTTGTTACATTACATAATGTCAACAACTTGTCAAATGGATCGTATGAGGTTACTATTACCGGCGTATCAGGTGCAATAACCCGTACCCATGAACTTAGTTTTATTGTGCTACCAGGTGTTGCCCCTGTTATTAGTTCGCAACCTGAAGATGAAAAAGTATGCGAAAATGGAGACGCCATCTTTGCTGTTACTCCAGCTTCGTTGCCATCTTATCAATGGCAGGTAAGCACTAATGGCGGTGTAAGTTTTGCGAATACTGCAAATACTAATTCGGCTACGCTTACTATTCCGGATGCGGATGCCGGTCAAACCAATAACCTGTATCGTGTCCTGGTTACAGGCCAGTGCAATGTAACCGTATCTGATGCTGCTTTGCTCACTGTTCATCAACTTCCAACCGTAAGCCTTGATGCGGCTCCTTTAACAAGTCTTACACCAGGCCTTACTACCGTATTGACAGCAATACCTTCCGCATCTTCAGGTGGTGCGGTTTCAATATCATGGTTCAAAGATGATACTCCTGTAAATGTTCATGGCGCTGATTTAATTGTTGACGTTACAGGGCTCGGGAATTACCAGGTAAAAATAGAAGAAGCATGGGCGGATGGTAATGTATGTGCGAATGAATCGCAGGTTGCTGCCATTACAGCTACAGCAAGTACCAGCTTATTTATATATCCCAGCCCGAATGATGGGCGTTTCTCAGTATCGTATTATAATTCCGCAGGCGGCAATACCAGGCAAAGTGTTACAGTGTACGATGCCAAAGGCGCAAAAGTGTACAGTAAAATATTTACTTTCTCCGGACCTTACGAATTACATGATATTGATATAAGAGGAAAGGCGAGAGGTGTTTATTTTATTGTAGTTGGTGATGCGTTTGGGAAGAAAATAATTGATGGAAAGGTTTTGGTGAATTAAGGTACAAGGTGCAAGGCACAAGGGTACAATAGATAATTTCTCGGTTTGTATGATGCAAATCGAATGGTGCTTGAAAGCTTATTAGGTCAGAATATCCAAAAAAATATATTTTCCGACACGCTCACTATATGAATTAGCCCTTGTACCTTGTCTTTTGTCTATTGTCTCTTGTGCCTTTCTCCCTTACCTTTGCGCCTCCAAAAACAGTGACAAAATGATAAGCGTAAAAGATCTGAAACTGGCCTACGGCAAAAGGGTATTGTTTGAAGAAGTAAATCTCAATTTTATTAAAGGCAATTGCTACGGCGTGATAGGTGCCAATGGCGCTGGTAAAAGTACATTCCTGAAGATACTGAGCGGCGAAATAGAGCCCAATAAAGGTTCGGTTAATATTACTCCCGGTGAGCGGATGGCGATATTGAAACAAAACCAGTTTGAGTTTGATGAACACACGGTACTGGATACAGTGATGATGGGCCATACTAAACTTTGGAAAGTGGCCAAAGAAAGAGAAAGCATTTATGCATTGGCTGACTTTACCGAAGAAGATGGTATGAGGGCGGGGGAACTGGAAGGTGAATTTGGCGAAATGGGCGGCTATACTGCCGAAAGTGATGCGGGTATGCTATTGGGTGAGCTGGGTGTAAAAGAAGATTTTCACAGTGCTTTGATGAAGGATATTCCTTCCAATTTAAAAGTCCGGGTATTATTAGCGCAGGCTTTATTTGGTAATCCCGATATCTTATTGTTAGATGAGCCTACCAATGGTCTGGATATTGAAACGATCAGTTGGTTGGAAAACTTTTTAGCCGATTACGAAAATATTGTATTGGTTGTGAGCCATGATCGTCACTTTTTAGATGCTGTGTGTACCCACGTAGCCGATGTGGACAGGCAAAAGATAAAGATCTTTACAGGTAACTATACATTCTGGTATGAGAGTTCACAATTGATGGCCCGCCAGGTAAATGACAAGAACAAAAAAACGGAAGAGAAACGCCAGGCATTGATTGACTTTATTGCCCGTTTCAGTGCCAACGCTTCTAAAAGTAAACAAGCGACCAGCCGTAAGAAAGCATTGGAGAAATTATCCATTGAAGAAATAGAACCGAGTTATAGAAAATATCCTGGTATCATTTTCCAACCACTGCGTGATGTTGGCAACCAGATATTGAATACGGAAAAGCTGGCTAAGTCAGTAGATGGCCGTGTTCTTTTTAAAGAGGTGACTTTTAGCGTAAATAAAGGCGATAAGATCGCATTGCTAAGTCGTGACCCGCTGGCTGTTACCAGTTTCTTTAATATCATTACGGGTGAAACAACAGCCGACAGCGGCTCCTATGCATGGGGCAGTACGGTTACACATGCTTACCTGCCACAGGAGAACAGTCAATATTTTACAGGGCAGGATAACCTGATGGATTGGTTGCGCCAGTATGTTCCTGATCATGTGAAGGATGTAGATGAACCATTTCTGAGAGGTTTCTTAGGTAAGATGTTATTCAGTGGCGACGATGTATTGAAAAAAACAAATGTATTGAGCGGTGGAGAAAAAGTTCGTTGCATGCTTAGCCGTATGATGCTGCAAAATCCGAATGTTATTTTGCTGGATCAGCCTACCAACCACCTTGACCTGGAAAGTATCCAAAGCTTTAATGAGCAATCCACCGATTACAAAGGCATAATACTATTGACCAGCCATGACCATACATTCATGCAAACCGTAGCCAACCGGGTAATTGAATTAACACCCAAAGGAATTATTGACAGGTTAATGACCTTTGATGAATACCTGGAAGATGAAAGGGTGAAAGGATTGAAAGAAGAAATGTATAAGTAGGCGAGTGGGGTATTGCAAGTGGCTAGTGGGATAAGAGATATAAGGGTTGCCAACTTTTTAAAAAGTTGGCAACCCTTTTTTTGATACTCGCTACTGCTACAGAAAAACAAGGGGTTACTTTATTTCGATGCAACTTTCAGATCAACTCTTCTATTCTGTGCTTTGCATTCAGGCGTATCATTTGCAGCACAAACAGGATGATCAGGGCCATAACCCACGGCTTCAGTTACTTGTTTGGCGCCGGCGCCCAGTTTCACCAATTCCTTCATCACTATCTTAGCCCTGGAATCGGAGATCCTTTTATTGACAGCGGCATCACCGGTATTATCTGTATAGCCACCAATCTTTATAGAGCCTGCAGGGAAATTTTTAAGAATAGCAGCAATATTTTTGATCTGGGCCTGGGATTCAGCGGTAAGAACTGATTTACCTGTTTCAAAATATACCCGGTTAAACGTCACCCAATTCTTTGTTTTATCTACCGTATCTATTGACCAGCTTGCATTGCTAAGCATATTAAACAACTTAGCTTCCGTACTGTTTTCGCCAACTCTTAGTGTACTTCCATCGGCTAATTTCAAATCTATTTCATTGCCTAAGTCATAAATATAGTTGCCTGTTACAGTGTCCAGTTTTCCTCCAGGTACGGTAGTAGTGGGTACAGTTGGAGCAGGCTCTACCACAGTGGTAGTTGTAGTATCCGCATCGGTAGCAGTTGTATCGCTTTTACAGCCCTTTTGAGTAAAGAACCAGATCAATGCCGCGATAGCTACCAGTAATAATAAAGGCCATAACCACTTGTTGCCGGAACTTACATTTTTTATTTTATCTCCTGCATATTCAGTGGCGGATGATATAGCTTCAGTGGCCTTGCCACCAAGATCTCCCAGGCTGTTAATGCCAAGAGCTCCTGTCAGGTTGAATCCGGATGGCAGAGCACTTAGGATCGAACTTTTTTGACTTTGTAAAAAAGAGCCAAGGTCCGAAGCGCTAAGATTATTTTCAGAAGCATATTTACCTATAGGAGCTAATGCTGCGGGTGCGGCCATACTTAAAACAGCACTCGCGGAGGATGATTTTATCCCCGCAAACCCGGAAATAGCGTTTATGATATTATTGAGTTTATCGCCAAAAATAGATCGTAGCCAACCTAGTACAGTAGCACCAACACCACCAGCGCCTCCTGATGAGGCGCCGCCAGCACCATCAAAAAGGCCGGTTAAATTACTTAGTATGCCACTGCCAGCCGCACCTTTTACAAGATCCAATATACCACCTCCTCCGCTACCGGAAGACTTGCTTAAGAGACCAGCCAATACAGAAGGGATAGCACCGCTAAGCGCTTTCTGAATACTGCCTTCGCTTTCTCCAAGAGAACCGGCAGCCTTTGAGATCAGGTCGTTGGGCAGCAGATTTTTAGCTGCATCTAGTAGATTGAATGCCATAATTTGATTTTTTAAAATTAAGGTGTGAGTAAAACTTGATACTGGTTTACTTACCAGTACTTTAAGGTAGAGTATTTGAACGATAACTGATTCAGAATCTTAATATCTTTTTAATATCAATCAGCGTTATTGTGGAAGAATTTCTAACGTTGCAAAGAGTTATGCTATAATTTTTTTTAATCACATTGTTGTGTGATAAATATCTTCTTTCTATCTTAGTTCCCGCAAGCAAAACACAGCTCTTTTTACCAATTTCTGAGAATCCATTTCCTTCCTTTACCTGTTAATCCTACCGGGAAAAACTAGTATCCGGGCCGTAGGTATGTATCCAGCTCCAGATGGAAATATTCGGGTTGAAACCAGAAAGCAGAACGAGTTTAAGCTCTTCCTCATCATAGGGAAGAGCTTTTTTGTTACACCTGATCTTCACTATTTTCAATTCATGTTCTGTCAGCATCGCAGGTTCATAAAGAGCTATTCAGCAACTCTTTCTTATCTTCCTTTTATAAATGGGTTGCCATGAATAAATTTTTTGTTGATGCCGATATATCCCGTGCCCGAACTATTTCTACAGAAGTTTATAAGTCGCCTGAGTTTTTTGAAATGGCGAAAGAAAAAATATTTGCTGAGTCATGGCAACTGGCTGGTAATACTGGTATGGTTAAGGACAACGGATCATGTTATCCTTTTACCATGCTGGAAAAATATATTGATGAGCCGTTAGTTATCACCCGTGATGAAAAGGGTTTGTTGCATTGCCTTTCCAATGTATGCACACATCGTGGCAATTTGTTGGTTTATGAATCCTGTAAAGTCACAAACCTCAGGTGTAAATATCACGGCAGGTTATTTCATTTGGACGGGCAATTTAAATCAATGCCGGAGTTTAAAGAAGTAAAAAATTTTCCTTCGGCTGATGATAATTTAACCCGGCTTCCTTTATTTCAATGGGGTAAATTATTATTCACTTCACTGCATCCAAAGTATGATCCGGAAGTTTTTTTTAAAGATATGATGGAAAGAGTTTCCTGGTTACCGCTTAATGAATTCAATTATCGTCCCGATCTTTCCAAAGATTATTATATCAATGCCAATTGGGCTTTGTATTGTGAAAATTATCTCGAAGGCTTTCATATCCCTTTTGTACATGCGGGGTTGAATGCTGCCATTGATTTCACTGATTATTCAACGGAATTGTTTTATCCTTTTTCAAGTTTGCAGATAGGTATCAGTAAAACCGGGGAAAGTTATTTTGATCTGCCTGCTTCATCACCTGATCATGGTAAAAAAGTGGCGGCTTATTATTTCTGGGTATTTCCCAATATGATGTTCAATTTTTATCCCTGGGGTTTATCCATTAATATAATACAACCGTTGGCAGTTGATAAAACAAAAGTTTCTTTTCGTCTTTATGTATGGAAAGAAGAATTAAGAAGCACCGGTGCTGGTGGTGAACTCGATAAAGTGGAAATGGAAGATGAAGAGATTGTGCAGCAGGTGCAGAAAGGAATCCGATCACGTTATTATAAACAGGGAAGATATTCTGTAACCCGTGAAAAAGGCACGCATCATTTTCATGAATTACTGGCTCATTTTCTCCAATGATAATTTAAAAACTGGTTGAATTATTGGTTTGCCACAGATTACACTGATTCTCACAGATAAATCCGTGGACTTCGCAAAGCGAAGTATCTGTGTGATCTGTGGCAAAAATATTTTATGATGAACACACAAAACTCACTGCAAAAAAAAATAGGTTTCTGGTCTGCTACTTCTATAGTGGTAGGGAGCATAATCGGCTCTGGTGTATTTATGAAACCATCTACGATGGCTGCGCAACTCGGGTCGCCCGTTTGGCTGACATTGGTATGGATAATCGCCGGTTTGTTTTCTTTATTTGGGGCATTGATCTTTGCCGAGCTTGGCGCTATGATACCGGAGACCGGTGGTATCTATGCTTATTTCCGCCGGATGTTCGGTGATTTTTTTGCTTTCTTATATGGCTGGGCTGCTTTTGCGGTTATCAATACGGCAGCCGTTGCGGCTATTTCGTTTGTATGTGCTCAGTATGCTGATTATTTTTTGCATTTGCCCAGATTTGATACAGCAACTGAATTGGCTTTTGCCTGGCATATACCTTTTATCGGTGATCTGTATCCATTACAAAATTTTGGTGTTAAATCATTGGCGGTTGCGATAGTAATAGGATTGTCAGCATTGAATTACCGGAGCGTAAAAGCCGGAAGCTCTTTTCAATTGGTTTCTACAATTATTAAAATAGTCGTGATCGTTGCACTGATAGCAGGAATACTTTTTTCAGGTGAAGGCTCTTTTCAAAATTTCTTCCAGGCAGAGAACCCTAAAGAGGGAATGAGTTTGCTTAGCGGTATCGTAGTTGCAATGACAGGTGCTTTCCTGGCTTATGATGGATGGATCAATGTCACGTTTATAGCAGGAGAAATAAAACAACCGCAAAAAAATATTCCGCGGAGCCTGATAGTGGGTGTGTTTGCCTGTATTGTTGTTTATGTTTTGGTAAACCAGGCTTATTTATATGTATTGCCGGTTGAAAAGTTGGCTTCTTCTTCCTTAGTGGCATCCGATGCTATAGCTGTAGCATTGGGAAATACCAG
>JAKFEJ010000536.1:0-7291 GCA_036675745.1 Chitinophagaceae bacterium
GATATAGAAATGATGAAGGGCGGATATAACGATAATTTCTATTTACAATTGGTAAGGAATATCAGGCAATTTAAATTGTCAGGCACCAAAGCGCAACAACGATCAACAAAAACGATTGATATCAAAAAAGCAACAGAAGCGAGCTGGCAAAAAGTGCAAGCTACTTATGTTGATGTAGCGGGAGACGCTTTGCCCCGTAATTTTAGCAATGCTGCAGGTACCGGAGTTTATACAGATAACAGCAATAGAAATGATATTACGGAAATAAAGGTGGCACACGATAAAAAGAATGTATACTTCATGATCAAGACGGTGGCAAACATCACTCCTCACAACGGCAAAGACCTGAACTGGATGAATATATTAATAGGTAACGGAGCAAAAGACCAGTCATTCGAGGGGTATCAATATATCATCAATCGGGTACCTTCTGCGAACGGAACTACTTCATTGGAACGATCGAAGGGAGGTTACAACTGGAAGGTTGTTGGCGAGGTAAACTATTTGGTTGAAGGAAATATCATGCAAGTTGCCATACCATTAACTGCACTTGAATTAAAGAAGAATAATTGTTCCTTTCAATTTAAAATTGCCGATAACGTAACCCAATACAGCGATATTATGGACTACTACGTAACTGGCGATAGCGCCCCTGTTGGACGTTTAAGTTTTAGTTATTAGTGGCTGCATTTTGTTGGTAAGCGGATATTTGTTTCGTTCAAGCTTCATCAGTGCAAAAGAGTAGGGGGCATTACATTTAATTTACTAAATGCGGTTGAATTATGTTGGCACAAATAGCGAGATTTTTTTTCCCTGGCTTATTACTGCTAAGTATGCCAGTAATAACAATGGCCCAAAAAGCAGAAGAGCCTGTTTTTGTTTGGCCACAACCCGATCTAACGAAAGATAGCAGACTACTGCAAACCAGTAATACCTATGAAATATTTACAGAAGGAGGTAGACCTATCGTCTCATTTTCTCCTTTGGAAACAGATCTTCCAATTGGTCTTACGCAGCTTTCGTTTGATTATTTTTCACCCATTTTTTTAGATGATTGGGAATTGATCTTAGAGTCAGATGGGAAGCAAGTTGGTTCAGTGCTTTCAGAATTGAGTATTATGGAAGGTTGGTCTATGTTTACTGCAGATCTTACTGAAGTGCGAAAATTGTGGGGTAAACGCGGTGATGTTTTACGTTTTCGTCTTGGGAAAAGAGCCGGTTACCGGATGCAAATAAGGAATATTCGTTTTCGGGAAATGAATGCCTTTGAGCAGCAACAGGCCATGAATAGAGAAAACAATAAGAAGCGGGATGAAAAAGAATTGTTTGATTTGAATAACTATCTCAATACTGTTTTTCAGGACTCAATTACTGATATTACTGTCAGTGAAAAACAAATAAAGATTTCTGGTTTCCTGAAAAATAACGGAGATTATTACCTGGCTGAATTGCCGCTTTATGTTCGTACGCATATTGTCATTGATGAAAAACGGCTGTTTAAAATCCCCGCTAAAGGCGCATTTTCTATCCGGGCAAAACGACAGGTGAAGGAAGGAAAACATACAAGAGATGCTTTATTTTCCAAGTGGGCAATTGTAGAAAAGAATAACGGAAAAATGCTGCTACGATCTCATGCACACTATGCCGATAGCATTACACCCCAATATAGTTTACCGGATGAGCAACCTGGCAATATGAAAGGTCTTGGTGATTTTAACGCTAAAGAGCCTGAAATGATAAAGGATGTTGATTCCTTAGGTGTTGCGAGTGTTACTGTGAATATCTGGATAAGAGGTTTACTTAATAGCAGTGCGGCTGATACGACCATGCCCTTTATGTACAACGGAAAAACATATCATGCCAATCAATCCTGGGTTAATGAGATGGATAAAACAATGATGGAGGCTGCTAAAAGAAAGTTGATTGTGTCGGCCATAATTTTAGTGGATCAGGCTTTTCAGTTTAGTGACACCGCGATAGGTAAGTTAATGGCGCATCCTGATTGTGACCCGGCAGGCGTTTATTGTATGCCCAATACGTTTAACGCAGCTGGCATGGAATATTACGGAGCCGCACTCGATTTTTTAGCAGCTCGTTATAGCCACCCAGACAAAAAGTTTGGACGCATCCATCACTGGATTGCTCAAAATGAAGTGGATGCCGGATGGACCTGGACAAACATGGGAGAGAAAGATCCAAACTTGTATATGGATGCATATCACACATCCATGCGACTCATACACCTCACTGCCAGGAAATACAATACACACGCCAAAACATTTATACCCTTAACGCATGACTGGGACTGGGTACCGGTAAAACGTTTTTATAAACCCAGGCGATTGCTCGAAATACTACTTCAGTATTCTTCGTTGGAAGGAGATTTTGATTGGGGCATCGGCTATCATCCATTTCCACAATCTTTGTTTGAACCCAGATCCTGGCTGGATGACCGTACCGATTTTACTTTTAATACGCAAATGATAACCTTCCGTAATGTAGAAGTGATAGATGCATGGGTAAATCAACCACATGCTTTTTACAAGGGCAAACATTTACGGTTACTACACCTTAGTGAGCAAGGTCCCAATTCACGTGATTATAGCAAAGAGGCTTTGTTAGACCAGGCAGCAAGCATGGCGTATGTTTGGAAAAAGATAAAACGGTTGAAGGCGATTAAGGTTTTTCATTATCAAAGTTGGCGTGATTACCGGTTTGATGGAGGATTACGATTAGGCCTTCGCCGTTATCCTGATGATGAAGAAGAACCATTGGGAAGAAAGCCTGTATGGCATGTATTCCGATGCATGGGTACGGCTTCAGAAGATAGCTGTTTCGAATTTGCTAAACAGATTATTGGTATCAAGGACTGGTCGGAGGTAGAGTATCGCAAGCCTATTCGTTAAATGCAAACGAGCAGGCTTGGTCGGCTAATTATCGGTATCATCTTTATGCAACCTGGATGAAAGCATGTTTACTAACAAGCAACTTTCTATAATGATGCCCGCAGCGTAAGCTTAAACGGTACTTTCGATTTTTGTGCAGACCCCGAAAGAATGGATTTTGCGGCCATAACGCCCATTTCATGGAAATCGGAGGAAATAGTTGTGATACCCCGCAACACCACTTTTTTTATCGGCGTTTCATTGTAGGAAATAATGCCAACCTGTTCACCAATAATATAATTGGTGGTATTTATTTTTTCGATCAGGGTTACGAGGTCATCTTCGATAAGATTAATATAAACCTCACCAGGATTGATCTCCGCTTCATTTACATCATTTATTATTTTGTATTGAAAGGTGAAGTCCTGGCAAAAATGGGTGAACCCTTTTAATATTTCTTTGGGATAATAACTTTTCTTTGGAAAGATGATCTTGATGGTGTGGTATTTAATTAACTGTTCAATAGCATCGTTCAACGCCTGGTAAATATCGTTTTCAAAGTCTATTAAAACGGATGCATAATCCCCCGTAACCCCAGGAGGTGTCCGGTCCATTAATAGTAATTTATCTTTTGGAATCGTATTAATTATTTCATGCGCATTCTCACCGCCTTCTACAAAGTGAGGGATAATGACAAAATGCGTGTAGTGCTCTTTATTATTAGCAAGCATACGTTTGAACAAATGAAAATCGTTGTTGTAAACGTAAAAGTCAATACCGGCCTGTTCTCCCAGCGTGTCTACAAATGCATCATAAATAGTTTTTTTGGGAATGCTTAATTTGTTAAACAACAAGAATACATTGAGTGGACGCCTGAACTCTGTATTTTCGATAAAGTAGCCCCTGCGCGGAACGGCATTGATAACACCTAATTTTCGTAAATGTTTATAGCCTCTTTCGACAGTATCCCTGGCAATGTCCAGTTCAATGCTCAATTCATTAATAGAAGGCATATTATCGCCTGCTTTGATATTTCCTTTTTCAATTTCTTTTAAAACAGCATTCGCTATTTGCAAATATTTTGATGTGCTCGAATACGGATCGACCGAAATAAGGTCAATTATTTTCAACTCTTTCATCTGTCTATTTTTTATTGATCTGGCCAGTACTTGTCCCGAACTCGCTTCGGGATGGAACTTACCATGATAATCCGCCGCGGCGGACCCCTGTGTGATATAATGAAAATTTTATCATGGACGTTTCATGTGCAACTAATTTAGAATAAGTCTTAACCAGGTGTTCAAAATAGATCAATTTTTGTAAAACGGGTACAATTTTTTTAGTCCAAAAAAATATTTTAAAGGGTCAGGTCAAAACAGGATAGGAATGCTAACATTGCGGTTTAAGTTTGTTTGATTGGATGGGAATAACATTCAGCTTTAATTTATGGATAGCTTGCTTAATACAACTTCTATGCATCCCAGGGAACAGATCACACTGGTAATGCAACGCATTTATAAAAGAGTTTTGACCACCACCTCTGGCGGTAACTTATCAATCATGGATGACAACGGCGATATCTGGATCACACCAACAGGTGTAGATAAAGGTTTGCTAAAGCCATCTGACATCATTTGCATGAAAGCAGATGGTACGATTATCGGGGATCACAAACCTTCCTCAGAATATCCCTTTCACCTTGCCATCTACAAAGCAAGATTAGATATTAAAGCGATTGTGCATGCGCATCCTCCGGCACTGGTAGCCTTTAGCATTGTCAGAAAAACCCCAAATACGAGTATTCTTCCGCAAATAAGATTGCTATGCGGAGAGATTGGCTATGCGCCCTATGCCATTCCCGGTAGTGCGGAGCTCGGAGAAAATATTGCGGACCAGTTCCGCCAGGGAGTTACTGCTGTGATCATGGAAAACCACGGAACGGTGATTGGTGGCGTTAATATATCCGACGCATATCAAAAGTTTGAATCCATGGAAATGACTGCAAGGTCAATATTGTATGGAAATATGATTGGCAAGCCTGCTTATTTATCGGACGAAAAGATAGCAGCTTACGGCGTTCAATCATTATCGGTGTTTCCTGAATCCAAAACTGTGTCTTATCCATCAGCAGAGAGAGAAAAAAGAGCAGAGATCTGCAAGATAGTAAAACGTGCCTGTGAACAGGGTTTGATGCTGGGGGCTTTCGGTACTGTATCAGCAAGGTGGCGCGATAATGATTTTCTTATTACACCGGACCGGTGCTCTAACTGGGATTTGAAACTGGATGATATCGTGCAAATCAAAAAAGGTCAAAGAGAAAAAGGGAAATATCCCTGTAAATCCGCATACCTGCACCAGGAAATTTATGAAAAACATAAAGACATTAATGCGATTATCATTACCCAATCACCTTATCTTACGTCTTTTGCTATCACCGGTGCGGAGTTCAATGTGAGAACCATCCCGGAGACATGGATCTACCTGCAGAATGTGCGGATGGTTGAGTTTGGTGAACAGTTTGCAGGTGTGCATAAAATCCCTTCGATTATCTCGGCAGAAAACCCGGTGGTGATTGTAAAAAATGAATGTGTGATAGTCGCCGGTAATAAATTGCTACAGGCTTTCGATTACCTGGAAGTAGGAGAGTTCAGCGCTAAATCCCTTGTGATGTCGACTACGCTTGGAAAAATGATTCCAATCAGTGACGGACAAGTAGAAGAGCTGGGAAAAGTAATGAGTAAATGGAAAAATTATGAGTGGAGTATGTAATAATTCATTTCCTGACCCGATGATATTTGAAAAAATTGCAGTATGAAGAATAAGTATGCCATCATTTTGGGAAACCTCGGAAATACCCGTGACAGGTTTTGCCCCGGATATAAAAATAATCCTTCGACTGAAGAAATGCTGAAAGCAGCTATTGAGAGAGTTCCGAACATAGAAGGTATTGAGCTCGTAGGCACCTGGGATATCCGGCCCGATAACGTAAGTGAAATGAAGAAGCGGTTGGATGATGCGGGTATCGCCTGTGCAAGTATTATACCCGATACGTTTACCATCCCCGAATTTGGCCGGGGCAGTATTACCAATATTGATGCGGCTGTTCGCCAGCGGGCATTGGACTACCTGCGGCAGATGAGTGAAATAGCGTTGAAAATGAATTGTGAAATTGTCAACCTGTGGCTGGGCCAGGATGGTTATGATTATTTATTAGCGACAGATTACGACCAGGAGCGGGATTGGTTAACGGAGAACACAAGAGCATTGGCACTTGAATTTCCTTCCATTAAATATGCATTAGAATACAAACCTAAAGAGCCGCGTAATTTCTCTTACCATGCAAGAATGGCTGATACCATACTGGCTGCTAAAGAAACCGGTTGTAATAACGTGGGAGTAACCATTGATACAGGACATAGTTTTTATGCGGGTGAAAATGTAGCAGAGGCTGTTGTGCTTGCGAAAAGAGCCGGCAATCTTTTGTATCATATGCATTTTAATGATAATCATGGTAGCTGGGATGATGACATGATCGTAAGTAGTGTGCATTTCACTTGTTACGTGGAATTGTTATTCTGGTTAAGGAAAACAGGATATACCGGTTGGTTATCGATGGACCAGTATCCTTATCGTGAAGATGCTGTTGATGCCATTTCAGAAAGCATTATGTGGGTGAAAAAATATGAACAGATCGTTGATACCTATTACGCAGAAATTGAATTACTAGTTAAAGAGAATGACGCTGTTAAAACCTCAAAGTTTCTAAGGAAACTGATTGTTTAAACCTTTTTTATTTGCCATATAAAAATTTCTTTGATGAATATATTTATTCATAGAAGGAAAGCGTCACTGCTTTTACTTCTGTTAACGTTTTTGCTTTCCGGGTTTAGTATCGATGGAAAAACCCAGCAAACTTTTGAGTTGATCAATCTTCGTTGTGATAATGCCGCTAATCCCCTGGGCATTGATGCGGTTAGTCCCCAATTCAGTTGGGAGTATCAAACAGGCAGCAGAAATTTCAGGCAGTCAGCTTACCAGGTGCTGGTAGCAGACTCTCCCGAACAGTTAGAAAAATTGCAGGGCAATGTATGGAACAGCGGTAAAGTAGTATCCGGAAAGTCATCCGGAATTTTATATAAAGGCACACCACTGCAAAGCCGGAAAAAATATTTCTGGAAAATAAAAGTTTGGACCGCAGATAATAAAGAAGCCCTATCGGATGAAACGGCCCATTTTGAAATGGGTCTGTTACAACAAACTGACTGGAATGCCGACTGGGTAGGTTATCCCTCAGGGTGGATCGGTAAGGTGCATTATTTCAGAAGAGTATTTTCCTTTCCAAAAGAAGTAGTGAAGGCAAGAGCCTATGTAGCCGGTATTGGTTATTATGAAATGGAAATAAATGG
>JAKFEJ010000258.1:0-7272 GCA_036675745.1 Chitinophagaceae bacterium
CAATAAAAAGAAATGTGTTTTGAATCCCGAAGGGATGTAATTATTATAGAAATGAAGTGTTTCCGATTTTCAAAAACCCCGGAGGGGTGAAATTTCACCCCTCCGGGGTTTAAAGCAGATATTTGATCTGTTTTTCTATAATAATATCAGCCTTTCAGGCTTTAGAAATTTTAATGCGTTTGCCCTGCTGCAGGGACCGGTTTTAGTTTCATTTTTTGTAAATTACAATCACATAAAAACCTGAATCATGGTTTTAACTATTAATGGTGTAAGGCATGAAGTAACGGTGGATCCTGATGTTGAATTGTTGACCGTATTACGTGACCATCTTGGTTTAACCGGCAGCAAATATGGCTGCGGCGAAGGAGCTTGCGGCGCCTGCATGGTGCTCGTAAACGGTAATCCTTCACCATCCTGTATCACACCCGTACATTCCGTTGTTGGCAAAGAGGTGACCACTATTGAAGGCCTCGAAAAAGATGGAAAACTCCATGCCGTGCAGCAGGCCTTTTTGACCATTGATGGCTTTCAATGTTCTTATTGTGCTTCCGGCATGATCATGTCGGCCGTGGCACTCCTTACAAACAATCCTTCACCTTCCGAAGATGCAATTATAAAAGCGATGAACAGGAATATTTGCCGTTGCGGAACCTATCCATATATTATTAAAGCCATTAAACTGGCTTCAAAATCTAAATAACTCACGATGGAAAAGCCAGATTATTCATCACATCCGTTTGAGCCAACAACCGATGAACTGCCGCCCGAACCAAACCATCATTTTGCATTGGACCGGCGCAAATTTCTTAAACTCACCGGTGGAGGTTTAGTCGTTGCCTTTGTATTGCAGGATATGTTTTCATTTGCCGGCGAAACATTATCCCCCGGATCATCGCCGGTGCCTGTAAACGGAGTAGGCGCATGGATACATATTGGCGAAGATGGAAAGGTGACCGTGTACACGGGTAAAGTGGAAGTGGGACAGAACATACGGACATCATTATCTCAAATGGTTGCGGAAGAATTGATGGTGCCTCTCTCATCTGTCACCATGATAATGGGCGATACTGACCTTGTACCTTATGACAGGGGTACTTTTGGCAGCCTCACCACTCCACAAATGGGTCCACAATTGCGTAAAGCTGCCGCAACAGCCCGTGAAGCCCTGGTAGAAATGGCGGCAAAAAACTGGAACACTCCGGCTACCAATTTAAAAGCGGAAAACGGGATGATCCTTCATAACACTGCCAATAAAAAAATAAGTTATGGCGAACTAACAAAAGGTCAGCAATTGCTGATGCCCATTTCTGACAAAGTGCAGTTGATTGAGGCAAAAGATTGGAAGGTCGCTGGAAAAACGGTGCCCAGGATAAATGAACGGACTTTTATCACTGGTAAACATGTTTATGTTTCGGATATGAAGTTGCCGGGTATGCTGTATGGTAAAGTGTTGCGGGCTCCTTCCTACGGGGCAAAATTGCTTGAAGCGGATATTACAAAAGCCAGCAATATGCCCGGTGTGATTGTAGTAAAGGATGGAAATTTTGTTGGCGTAGCAGCGCCGGATATAATAACTGCCCGAAAAGCTTTGCAGGCTATTGATGCCAAATGGGAGGAAACTAAAGAGCAACCCTCCAACAAAAACATATTTGATTGGCTGGTTCAGCATGTATCAGGTGAAAGCGGCGGAAGAAATTCCGACCATACAAAGGGAGATATAGAACGCGGGTTATCCGAAGCTGACTTCAAACATTCCCAAACATATAATATCCATTATATAGCACATGTACCGTTGGAAACAAGAGCAGCGGTGGCAGAGTGGGTGGATGGAAAGCTTACTGTCTGGACAGGGACACAACGTCCATTTGGCGTTCAGGAGACACTGGCTGAAATTTTTAAAATGAATAAAGAAAAGGTACGGGTAATAATGCCTGATACCGGATCGGGTTATGGAGGAAAGCACAGTGGTGAAGCTGCTATTGAAGCTGCACGCCTTGCACAGGAAGCAAAGAAGCCGGTTAAAATTGTTTGGTCAAGAGAAGAAGAATTTGCCTGGGCTTACTTCAGGCCGGGTGGCGTGGTTGAAGTGAGTGCCGGAGTTAATAAAGATGGCACCATTACAGCCTGGAAATTTACCAACTACAATTCGGGCGGCGCCGGCCTGGATACTCAATATAAAGTCAGTAACAAACAAATAGCGCATCTTCCTTCCAACACACCCTTAAAACAGGGATCCTACCGTGGACTGGCTACAACAGCAAATGTGTTTGCCCGCGAATCCCATATGACCGACCTGGCAGGATTAATTAAAATGGACCAGCTTGACTTTCGCATCAAAAATTTAGAAGACGATCGTTTTATAGCAGTGCTGCAAAGGGCAGCGAAGGCCTTTGGCTGGAAAGGTTCCAAAACTCCGGGTCATGGTTATGGTATAGCAGGAGGTTTTGAGAAAGGAGGTTATGTTGGTTGTTGCGCCGAAGTACTGATCAATAGTGACAAGGAAGTAAAGGTAGTTCGCATAACACAGGCGTTTGATTGTGGCGCCATCATTAATCCAAATCACTTGGAAAACCAGGTGATAGGTTCCATTGTGCAGGGCCTCGGCGGCGCTTTATTTGAAGCAGTCGAATTTGCCAATGGTAAAATCCTTAACTCCGGGCTTTCTGCCTACAGGGTTCCCCGCTTTAGTGATATGCCAAAAATTGAAATCGTTTTAATCAACCGGAAAGACATGCCCTCCGCCGGCGCAGGCGAAGCTTGTATCATTGGTATTGCTCCAGCCATCCGCAATGCAATTGTGGATGCCACGGGTATAGCCTTGAATACTTTGCCAATGCTGCCAAACGGCGTGTTGGCTTAACTTCCGTTTACGAAGAACTTCTGCCATCTGGTATATCCAAACACCATAGCACTTAATTATCCCCTACCTTCTAAAACTAATAAGACGATCATCTTTTTTGGACCATGTGCACCAATCACTAAAGATTGTTCTATATCCGCGGTTTTAGAAGGACCAGCTATGAAAGCACCAAAGCCATCTTCGTCTATTTTTATTCTTTCATAAGCTTCATGCATATTCCGAACCAATTGACCCGGATAGACTATTAAAAAAAGCTGCTCACTTATAAAGGGTAAGATCCTGTTGACCATAGCAGATTCATTTACCCATATTGCACCATTTTCTGCTACTGCCACTGAGCCTGCAATAAAAACCTGGTGCAGTTTATCCAGGCTGTTTATGTCGGTTGGGATTTTATCCAAACTACCTCCTTGCAAAACTGTGTTGATTATAAGGCCATCGTTCTTCTTTTGTTCGCCGATAAAATGCTGAAGCTCCGTTATTCCATTTAACGTAATTACCTCACCGCCACCCAACTTAAGTTGTTGGCTAAACAGGCTCACTAAATTTTCCTCATTATTATCGGCTTCTTTGGTAAAACTATGATAATCCATTACCGGCAAGGGTTTTGGTAAAGGTCTGTTCCTTTTTATTGCAGAAAGTATTAGATCTCTCCCCATTATTTTTGATTGTTCTTTATATACCACTCCCTGAAACTTTCTTTTGGTGCAGCAGGCATTTCTCTTTGCCTGAACCAGGGATTTAGTTTTTTCGATTTCACCAGGAAAGAAAAATTTCTCAGCATCCACCTGGCAATCCTTCCTGAAAAACGATAGACGGCTGGTTTCGATAAAACCCAAGCCATCAACTGCATCGCTTTTTGTTTTGATCCGCTGACATGACCTTCCTCTGCAATAACCTGGCGCCATTTCCAGAGTTGCTCATGAATATTTATTTTAACCGGGCAAACATGTGTACAAGAACCGCAAAGTGTAGAAGCGAATGGAAGATCGGCATTCGCCTTCATATCCAGGTTCGGATTGAGTATCGCACCAATAGGACCTGCTACTGCCGTATGGTAACTATGGCCACCGCTACGCCGGTAAACCGGGCAGGTATTGAAACAGGCTGCACAGCGAATACATTTTAAGGAATTGCGAAAATCTTCCCGCCCTAATTGCCTCGAACGTCCATTATCAACAATGATCACATGCATTTCCTGGCCATAACGCGGTCGATGAAAATGACTGGTATAAGTAGTTATAGATTGCCCGGTGGCACTGCGAGCCAGCAACCTTGTAAAAATGGCGAGATGTTCAGCCTTAGGAATTATTTTTTCAATTCCCATGCACGCTATATGAATTTTCGCAGCATGAGCTCCCATATCTGCATTTCCTTCGTTGGTACACACAACAAATCCTCCCGTTTCTGCAACAGCAAAATTCACTCCTGTAATTGCCATATCGGCTTGAAGAAATTTATCCCGTAAATGCGTTCTCGCACTTGCGGCCAGGTACTGCGGATCATTATTATTCTTTTCGGTACCCAGATGAATATGAAAAGTTTCGCTGACATCTTGTTTTTTCAGATGAATAGCGGGCAATACAATATGGCTGGGTGGTTCATTTCTTAGCTGTACAATCCTTTCGCCCAGGTCTGTATCTACCACCTCAATACCTGCTGCCTGTAAGAATTCATTCAGGTGACATTCTTCCGTAAGCATGCTTTTGCTTTTGACGATCCTTTTAACAGTATGCCGCTCACTGATCTCTTTAATGATTTGGTTATGTGCCGCTGCATCAATGGCCCAATGCACCTGGATGCCGTTTGCCTTTGCGTTTTTTTCAAATTCGATCAAATAATCATCCAGCTTTGATAAGGTATGATCTTTTATTTCCGATGCCCATTGCCGCAGTTGCTCCCACTCTGGTACATTATGTACCGCCTTATCCCTTTTCTGCCTTATCCACCAAAGTGTCTGATCATGCCAATCTGTTCTGGGTTCATTGGCAATAAATTTTTCAGCCAGTTCAGCATGGGAAACATTCTTCATACGCAGGCATTCAGGATTTCGGCAATATGCATGACTTTTATATTGTTACCATTTCTTTTTAGAATTCCTTCGAGGTGCATAAGGCAACTCGTATCACCGGCAGTAATCACCTCTACATTATTGTCCAAATGTTCTTTGATTCTATCCTTTCCCATTTTAACACTCACTGCTTCTTCGAACACACAAAAGGTGCCGCCAAAACCACAGCACTCATCCATACGTGCAGGTTTCACTAAGGTAAGATCCTGCACCATGCTCAATAACTTTTCAGGTTTCGAAAAGGATGGTTCTACACGTTCCGTCATTGAAGATGTATATAATCCCCGCTGGCCATGACAACTTACATGTAACCCTACCCTGTAGGGGAATCTCGCTTCCAAATTTGAAACCTTTAGTATATCAACCATGAATTCTGTAAGCTCGAAAATATGAGACCTGATATGTGCTGCGGCAGCAGGATCGTTGGCATCCGCAAGATGTTCCTTTATATGTAACACACAGCTTCCTGACGGGGCAACGATATAATCAAACCATGAAAAATTCTCTACAAAATTGGCATCACAGTTTTTTGTAAGCTTTGCAAATCCACTGTTTGCCATAGGTTGCCCGCAACAAGTTTGCTGTAGCGGGAAAACTGCTTTGCAACCCAATTTTTCCAACAACTGTAAAGTAGCAATACCTACGCCAGGGAAAAACTGGTCAATATAACAAGGGATAAATAAACCTACTGTCATCTTCAAAGTGGTTAATCAAACGTTTATACTATCTCAAAAATGCCATCGCAACACCACCATCTACATTAATAGAATTTCCTGTTGATTTATTTAAATAACCACCAGCCAGTACAAAACACGCATTGGCAATATCCACCGGTAAAATGATCTCATTTAATAATGTTCTTTTTGCATAATAGGCTGGCAGTTCTTCTACTGTTATGCCATACGCTTTGGCTCTCCCCTCGGCCCAGCCACCTGCCCATATATTACTGTCAGCAATAACAGCATCGGGGTTCACCGCGTTCACTCTTATTTTGTCGGGCCCTACTTCTGCCGCCATCAAACGGGTAAGATGAGCCTGCGCTGCTTTAGCGGAACCATAACCTGCATTATTTGGACCTGCCACTACCGCATTTTTAGAAACAATATTTATAATATCACCGCCAAAACCCTGGCTACGCATGATGCTAACTCCTTTTTGCGAAGTAATAAACTGTCCTTTTACAAGAATGTCATACAAGCGATCCCATTCTTCCAGCGTGTGTGTTTCTATTGATTTCGATATACTGATCCCGGCATTATTTACTACAATATCTACCCCACCAAAAGCAAGCGCAACTTCATCAAAGGCTTCTTTTACGGAGTTAATATCTGTCACATTCAACAGGGTTGCGCTTACAGCATCCTGGCCAAATATTTTTTTGAACTCTTCGGTAGTAGCATCAAGCCTTTCCTGGTTAACATCATTTACTACCACACAGGCACCTTCTTCTGCAAATTTTTTCGCAATGGCTTTTCCTATGCCACCTGCACTTCCTGTAACCAATGCAATTCTACCACTCATTGGTTTTGGTTTGGGCATTCTTTGCAATTTTGCTTCTTCCAATAACCAGTATTCAATATCAAAAGCTTCCTGTCTTGGTAAGGAAGTGTATTCACTGATTGCCTCCGCACCTTTCATTACATTAATCGCGTTGATATAAAATTCCGCTGCGACCCTTGCCGTTTGTTTGTCTTTTGCAAAACTGAACATACCAACACCCGGATATAAAATGATGACAGGGTTTGCGTCCCGCATGGGGGGACTGTTTTTTCGTTTGCAACTGTTATAATAATCAGCATACATTTTTCGGTATGCTTCAAACTGAGCTTGCAGATTTTTCTTTATTGCTGAAGCATCAGATAAATCATCAGAAGGTTGCAGATCCAATACAAGCGGGTTAATTTTTGTGCGCAGGAAATGATCCGGGCAGCTGGTTCCTAATGGTGCCAATCTTGCAAGATCATGTGAATTTATAAATTCCAAAACTCTCACATCATCTGTAAAATGCCCGATCATCTTTTGCTCGCTACTGCACAATCCACGTAAGATGGGAGCAAGCGTCGCGGCTTGTTTGAAGCGATCTGTTTGTTTCACTGCAACGATTTTCTCGCCACCAAAAACAGGCCTCTTCTTCCCGGTATGTGCCTCAAGATAAGCAGCACATTTTTCCACCACTTCAAGTGTATTAATATAACAGTCGTAAGCAGTATCACCCCAAGTAAATAAACCATGACTACCCAGCATGATGCCACGTATACCAGGATTCTCATCCAGGCATTGTTTCAGTTGTAAGCCCAGGTCAAATCCAGGTCGTTGCCAATCTACCCAACCCAATGTGCCT
>JAKFEJ010000257.1:0-7269 GCA_036675745.1 Chitinophagaceae bacterium
AAGAAAGTATAAAAACAGGAGGAGCTATTCACTTAATTATTGAACAGGAAAGCTACCAGGGCAAAACGCCTTTAGAAAGCGTTAAAGAAAATTTGGAGATTATGAAGAAATGGGGTTATTAATTTCACAGGCAAAGTATTTTTTAAACTGATCCGTCATTGTATTATTAGTATCAACAGGAGGACAAAGATCACAAATTACGGCTTCAAGTATGTCATCACAATTTGTGATGACATACCCAGACAAACGCCCAAAAACTGCTTTGCCCTACGCTTTTACCGAACAGGGCGTAGCCATGCTCAGCGGTGTCTTAAATTCCGACAAAGCCATCAATATGAATATCGCCATCATGCGGGCTTTTGTAGAAATAAGAAAAATCGTTTTACTGCAAGGCGATATAAAAGAACAATTAAAACAAATTCAGCATCGCATTGGTGAACACGATACCCAGCTATCGGCCATTTATGATGCTATTGAAAACCTGCTGGATGATAAAGCGGCGCAACGAAAATGGGATGATAGAGACCGTATCGGGTTTAAAAAATAAAACCGAAGTATTAAAGCACCCGCTGTTAAAAAGTATTTACTTTCAGGAAATACTAAACCCCGCTTCTGCTTTGAAATACCTGTTCAGCATACTATTATGTTTAGGAAATTTTTTCATTCATGCCCAGAAAAAAAACAGCCAGTTTGAACTGCATATCAGTAAAACAACAGAGCCGGTAATCATTGATGGTGCAATGAATGATGCAGCATGGCGGGAAGCGGAAACTGCTGGTAATTTCTTTATGGTATTACCGATGGATACCAGCAGAGCCCATGTCAATACAGAAGTAAAGATGGCTTATGATAAAGAGAATCTTTATATCATAGCCGTCTGCCACTTACCGGTAAAAGGACCTTATATGGTAGAGTCGCTTCGCCGGGATTTTAATTTCGGGAAAAATGACAACTTTATTTTCTTCCTTGATCCTTTTAATGACCTGACCAACGGTTATACATTTGGAGCTAACGCTGCAGGGGCGCAATGGGATGGCACTTTGTATGAAGGAGGTAAGGCCGATCTGAACTGGGATAACAAATGGGTATCGGTTGTAAAAAATTACGAAGACAAATGGATATTTGAAGCGGCTATTCCTTTTAAAACTATTCGTTATAAAAAAGGAATTAAAGAGTGGGGTGTCAATTTCAGTCGACTTGATATTACAGCAGCGGAGAAATCATCATGGACGCCCATCCCCAGGCAATTTCCTACAGCCTCTTTAGCTCATACTGGTCAACTGGTTTGGGATCAACCGCTTCCTGACCCCGGTTTAAACGTATCGGTGATACCTTATGCCTTGACAGGAATTTCAAAAGATTACTCCCTGGACAAAAAAGCCAGTTTTAGGAAAGAGGTAGGTGGCGATGCAAAAATTGCTTTGACTTCTTCTCTCAATTTAGATCTTACCATCAATCCGGATTATTCCCAGGTGGAAGTGGATAAGCAGGTAACTAACCTTGATCGGTTTGAGTTATTCTTTCCCGAAAGAAGGCAATTTTTTCTCGAAAACAATGATCTGTTCGGCAATTTTGGCTTTACTAATATTCGCCCGTTTTTCTCCCGGCGAATTGGATTGGGAGTACCCATTAGTTTTGGTGCAAGACTCAGCGGAAACATTGACAAGAACTGGCGTATCGGCATCATGGATATGCAGACAAAAAAAGTAAAAGAGACCGGGCTGCCTGCACAAAACTTTACCGTTCTGGCTTTGCAAAGAAAAGTATTTGCGAGATCAAATATCCGGATGATTTTCATCAATAAACAATCGCTCAACTATGAGCCTGGAAAGGATAGTACGAAACCACAATACTCTTTGTATAATCGTAACATTGGCGCTGAATATAACCTGGCATCTTCCAATAACGTATGGACAGGTAAAATAATGCTGTTAAAATCTTTTGCTCCCGGGAAAAACGATAACAGTTTTACCAACGCCGCTTTTCTTCAATACAACAGTAGAAAATGGATAATCGCTTTTCAGCAAGAGTATGTGGGTAAGCATTATTCTGCCGAAGTAGGGTATACACCCCGCAACGATTATATCAAACTGAATCCCTACGTCAATTATCTTTTTTTCCCGAAGAAAAAAGGCCCGGTATTAAGTCATGGACCACGATATAACAGCACTTATTACTATAGCAGTTCGTTCAAAAAAACAGATTATGAAAATATGCTGTTATATATTTTTAATCTTCGGGACCAAAGCATTTTTGATGTGTGGGCGGCTGACAGCTACACACAATTACTGCAACCCTTCGATCCTACTAATAACAATAAAGATTCTTTGGCTACAGGAACTCAACATAGGTGGAAAGCATTTGGCCTGGAATATTTTTCCAAACCACAACGTTTATTAACTTACAATATCTCCACCCGTTTCGGTGGCTATTATGCCAATGGCAACCGATATAATGTAACAGCGGATGTTGGTTACCGCTTTCAGCCTTTTGTGGGCATTACGTTGAGCACTACGTATAATGATATACACCTGCCGGCACCGTGGAATAACACAAGGTTCTGGCTGGTGGGTCCACGGATTGATATTACATTTACCAACAAAGTTTTTCTGACCACTTTTCTGCAATACAATAGCCAGCAGAAAAATATTAATCTTAATACAAGATTCCAATGGCGTTACCGTCCGGCATCTGATCTGTTCCTGGTATATACCGATAACTATTACTCCTCACCCTTATCAGTCCGAAACAGGGCTTTTGTTTTAAAAGCTACTTACTGGTGGAATAATTGATGGTTACAGGCAGGCAAACGGTGTGATAAATCAGGTATAACGCTGCCCCATCATCGCTATTTTATATCCCCAGCCGGTCATATTACCATTGCTGTATTAAATTTTTTTCCAGTCCTGAAATTTGTTAACTTTTATCATACTAAAACCTTTGTTATGAGAACAGCAACGTTAACACTCCTCTCTTTCGTTGTGTTCAGTTATGCAGCGAAAGGCCAGAAATTCAGCTTACTTCCACAAGTAGGTTTTGAAAATTCAAAAACAACCATCCGTTACAACAATTCTTCGTCTTTTTCGCCTGCCGGAATAAGCTTTTCTCCGCAGGTGGGTTTGCAGTTTGCTTACAGAACCAAATTGGGACATGGGCTTTTCCTGGGTGGGTCGAGCAGCCGTTCCACTGTTCCTTTCAGTTTTGCTAATCCGGAGAATGGAATAAATGATTATAAAACTACTACCGGGGATATGCAATTCAGATTTGAAGGTGGCTACCAGTTCAGCAGCAAGCCTGTTTATTTTAAAAAGCAAAACAATAAAGCAGTTAAACCGGTTGAAAAAAAGATCGCAGAAAAAAAGAATTGTGGTTCTTATTCTTACAAGAGCCATTGCATGAAAAACAAAACAGAAGCCAGTCGTTCGGATAATGCAGCAAAAGTAAAACAGCCGGGAATTAATAAGGGATCATGGATTCGTTTTCAGCCATCGGCAGGAATGGGATTTATTCCTGCAGTTAAAATAGACATGATTTCAAAAACACAAAACGGCCAAGCCATTTATGAATATCGTGCAGGAAACTGGAATACAGCATTAATGACGGGGATGGGATTTGAATTTGGAAAGAATAATACCCGCTTGTTTACTTTAAGCGTTAATTATTTCAGGGGAATCGGCAACCTGGATAAACAAACTATTTCTACTACAATTGGTACAAAAACCCTGACCACACAATTGCAATCCAAAGTTTCAGGCTGGAATATGAGAATAGGGGTACCATTTACATTGGGAGCAACAAAACCAGCTATCAAACAGCCAGCAGGAAAAAAGACTGAGCAGTATAAATCAAAGTGCGGACAATACAAGATCATGTACCGTTGCAATAAAACAAACTAAAGGACATCCCTGGGTTATCTTTTTTATAGAAAATTCATTTTTCAAAATTTTGATATTTTTGCTGCTTGCCTGTCAGCATGAAGCAGACCACATTTTATATTGCACTGAATTTAAGAACTTGTACTGGTTTTGAATGTTTCGGTAAATTTTTTATTGGTAACAATCAGAGATTAGCTAAGGATATTTTTTCCCAGCTAAAAAGGAGAAATCATGTAGATGAAAAAAGCATTCTTCAGCTTGACCTGATGGAAACCGTAAACGGCCTGCCTGTAAATATGCAGATGATCAGTTGCTCTTTGGAAGATCTCGCTGAAAATTGTAAGATCATTACGAGAGAAATATTTAAATTATTTAATTTGAAGGAGATATAGCAAAGGAGTATACTACGTATTTAAATGTTGTAAAAATCAATTTCTATCTCCCGGATGATATACCCTCTCCGCTTTTCTCAGAACCTCTTCTTTACTCAGTGTCATCGGTTTGGTTTGCTGCTTTTGAAACATTGTCATCTGGTCTTTATAATGTGGAGAGCCAGGATGCGACGAAGCTCCGAAAGTATTCACTGATTCAATAATAGGCAATCCATTTTTTGGATAACGGACAAAACAAATATAAGCATCGCCGGAAACTACCTTGCGCAATCCATTGGTATAAGCTGTGGTATAAGTAGCTGTCAATACATCAGGTAATCCCCAGGCAGGGCGGGCATCATCACCTCTCACCAACTTTTGTATATCACCCAATACAAGATCAGTGCCGCCAAAATATTTCATCATATAATCGTACAGATACTGATAAGTTTCTACCGCTTCTGGTTTTGTAAGTTGACGTGCCGGCTCACCAGCGAGTTTATTAGCTACATATTGATAAACCAATAAAAAAATGGCCGCTCCCTTACTGCTGCTGGTAGCCTTACGATCCCATTGTTGAAAAGTATTTATCATGTCTTTTAAAACTCCATAGTTATCGCCATTTAAAATCAGCATACTATCAATACCATAAGGATATTTCAATTGTTGCGGAAGTTGCTGATCAAATTTTATGCGTTTGAATGCAGCATAATCGATTTTATCGACTCCTCTCATTAATTCAGTTACCCGCTGACTTCGGTTATTCTGATATCGTTCAAACCCATCGTTAGGGTCGTATTTATTACCATCGAGATTAAAACCTGAATCGGTAGCCAGGAATGGTGAATGATTAGTATTAAATAAATAACCAGAAGCAGGATTAATATATTGCGGCAGCTCGTTTATAGTTTTGAAATCCGTCCATAGAGTAGCGGATACATTACCGGGCACGGTGCTTTGCCAATTGTATTTCGGATCGGGATTACGTCGCGGAAGTTTTGCATTGCTGATATAAAAAATAGTATCGTAACGATCAGCATACATGATGTTGAACATCGGCAGGCTCGTCATACTGAGTGCACGGTAAAATTCAGTAAAATTCCTGGCCTTATTCATCCTGTACCATTCTTCCAGTGCTTTAATGTCCATCAATGCAGGCAAACGCATAGCAAACACGCCTTTTTTTGTTTTAACTGTTGGTCCATATTTGCTCTGGTATATTTTCTTTCCAACAGGAACAGGTATACCTTTTACATGAAGTTTTATTTTTTTTTCTTCAAGATTGATCCACTGATCATCAAATTTATATTGATTGCTATTACCGGGATTCATCTGCAACTGGAATACGTCAATCTTATCCATGTAATTAACAGTATGCGCCCATCCTAAATTTTCATTGGTACCATGAAAAATAAGACAGCCGCCGGGGAATAATCCACCAAGCATATTCCAACCTTCTTCACTTTGCAGGTGTGCTTCATAAAAAGCAGTAGGCCCTTCCAGGGGTTGATGAGCATTGATAGCAAGAAAGGCTTCACCTGTTGTTGTTTTTGACGGATGAAAAGCAAAAGCATTTGAACCTTGCGAACTGAAACCGGGGATCGTGGCAATTTTTCCTCCAAGTATTTGTGGTAATGCCTGCTCAACACCACAAAAAATAGCAATGGAAAACACAACTGCTGTCATATAATCTTTTTCTGAAAAAGGAAATGTTTTCTTATACCTTACTTCTTTTGGATGAGCTTTGGCATAAGCATTTAATCCGGCTACGTACCCTTTTATTAAAGCAAGAAAATCCGGGCTTAAAGTATTCCATTGTTCTTCTACTACCTGGCGGCATCGCAATAAATTCACAACATAATCCGCCTCCGCTCCTTTTTTTCCTAAAACTTTTCCCAGTTGGGCTTTTCCGGATAGCACCACTAACTGCAGTGTATTAAAATCATCTTCCGCATGAGCCCAGGCGAGCCCATAAGCCACTTCAGGATCGGTGGGAGCAAATATATGAGGAACGCCAAACGAATCACGGGCAATGGTGATACGGACAGGATTGATTTGTGCTGAAGCATGAAAAGAAACTAATAATAAAAAGGGGATGATTTTTTTCATACTGAAAAATAAAGAAAATAGGCGGGAAGCTTTTAATCATTGTCCTTCTATCCTTTTTACCTTTATAGATGGAATATAAACAACTGGGTTATTCAGATCTGCAAATTTCAAGAATAGGTTTTGGGGGTATGTCGTTATCCCCGGATAAGGAAGAAGAAAGTATACAAATGATCCATCGTGCAATAGAACTGGGTATTAATTATTTTGATACGGCTGACCTGTATAATAACGGCCTGAATGAAACGCTTTTAGGTAAAGCCTTGAAAACAAAAAGGGACAAAGTCATTGTTGCGACCAAGGTAGGTAATCAATGGCGGGCTGATGGCAGCGGATGGGATTGGAACCCCCGCAAGGAATATATTATTAAAGCCGTGGAAGACAGCCTGGACAGGTTGCAGACAGATCATATTGATTTGTACCAATTGCATGGCGGTACAATTGATGATCCGATTGATGAAGTGATTGAATCTTTTGAATTATTAAAACAGCAGGGCAAGATCCGTTATTATGGCATCTCCTCTATCCGAACAAATGTAATAAAGGAATATACAAACCGGTCAAAAATAGTAAGTGTAATGATGCAGTACAGTTTGTGCGACCGGCGACCAGAAGAAAGTATACTTGATCTATTGAAAGAAAAAAATATTGGTGTTTTGTCCCGTGGCGCACTGGCCCAGGGATTATTGGTGAATAAGCCGGTGAAAGAATACATAGGACATAGCAAAGAAGCTATAGCAGCAGCGGCGCAAATGGTACAAGGTATTGCTGTTACAACCCAAACCGCCGCACAGACAGCTATTCTTTTTGTTTTACAGCATCCGGCTATAACAGCAGCGGTAGTAGGGATGAGCCGGATGGAGCAACTTTTAGAAATAGCGGTAACAACAGACAAAGAAAAACTTTCAAAAACAGAT
>JAKFEJ010000451.1:0-7265 GCA_036675745.1 Chitinophagaceae bacterium
CAACTGCTGGTATTGACTGGTGGCTGAGCCGGGTGAATATTGCATTAGTAGATGGTAAATTTTATTCCCTTTTTTCTTTACTGTTTGGTATTGGATTCTCCATTATTTTTCTGCGCAATAAAGAAGCAGGAAAAAACGGGTTGAAAATTTTTTACAGGCGACTTTTTATTCTGCTCATCATCGGCCTTTGTCATAGCCTGCTGTTATGGGATGGCGATATCCTGTTTTTTTATGCAGTGGTTGGTATGTTGCTGCCCTTATTCAGAAACAGCAGCGATCAAACTTTACTTATAACGGCGGTAGTATTATTAGTATCTCCCATTCTTTTTGACTTGCTCAAAGTTGTTTCTGATGGAAAATGGAATATCAGTAACCCTGTACTGACAACGGTATTAGCACATGATAAAATGATTGGGGTCACAGAAAGCAATATTAATAATTGGTTGATTATTCATGACCGTTACAGTGATCTTTTGAATTGGTGCCGTAGCGGTACGCTCTGGGGTTGGCAAATACGGCTCGATAGCAACCGTATTCCCAAAGTGCTGGCCATGTTCCTGGTTGGTCTATATGCAGGAAGGCATCGCATATTTGCTCAGCTACCCGATTATAAACGGCTGTTTAAAAAAATGCAACTATGGGGGTTCGTCATTGGGCTACCTGCAGGTATAGCTCATGCATGGTTTGAATTAGATGGAAAACGGCTTCCCGCAGCCGCCGGATTATGGGATACAGCCAGCTATGCACTCAATGTGGTGCCGCTGGCGATGGCTTATGCTGCCACACTTGCACTATGGTACCTGAATCCGGGTATGAAAAGAAAAATACTATTCATGCGCCCTGTAGGGCGAATGGCGCTTACCAATTATATCATGCAAAGCTTTTTAGGTGTTGCTATCTTTTGGGGTATTGGTGCAGGCATTGGTGGAAAGATAGGTCCCACTGTTTTTTTATCAATAGCTCTTGCCGTTTGGTTGCTGCAAGTATTGTACAGCGCATGGTGGTTTAAACATTTTAACTACGGGCCGCTGGAATGGATATGGCGGATGTTAACGTATGGGAAGCGATTGCCTTTGAGGAAACTTGCTCCCCCTTTCATCCCAGAAAATACTATAGAAGAAATGAAAAAATTAAAATAAAACAAGATCACCAAAAACCATCGCATGAAAATAGTATTGATTTTTTTTCTTGTAACGATTACAATATTCAGCTTTGCTCAGTCAGAAAATCCTGTTTATAAAACCAGTGAGGCTAATGCCAAATCAATCGTATCAAAAGTTTTAAAAACCTCTCCTGTCATTGATGGTCACAACGATCTCTTCATTCATTATTTCGATTGCAAAACATGCCCAAGAGATTTAGATGCTTACCGTATTGATACCATCAACAAAGGGCATACCGATATTCCAAGGATGCGCAAAGGTGGTGTGGGAGCTGTTTTGATGAATGTGTTTGGTCGGGATACGAGTTTGCTTTTCTATCACAAAGCCTGGGATTTATTGTACCGAATGGAAAAAGCCAATAAAAACAATTTAAAAATTGTCGGCAGCAGCACAGAAATGCGCAAGACAATGAATGAAGGTAAAATTGCTTTTCTGCCAATATTAGAAGGAGCGGTAAGATTGAATGATGATCCTGCATTATTACGAACATTTTACAAGCTGGGTTTGCGCAGTGTAACTTTTGCCTATAAAACAAATGGCCTTGCCGATGGCAGCGATGATACGGCAAGGCACAACGGCATTTCAACAAAGGGAAGAGAAATGATAAAAGAAATGAACCGCCTCGGCGTGTTGATAGACATGAGCCATATTTCTGCCAAAGCCATGAACGATATATTGGATGAAACAAAAGCGCCGGTCATTTTTAGCCATTCCAACGCAAGAGCCTTATGCGACGTAAACCGCAATGTGCCGGATGATGTATTGCTTCGATTAAAGAAGAACAGGGGAATCATCATGCTCAGCTTTGTTCCTTACTTCGTAAAGAAAGAACACAAAGATTGGTTAGATGCAGGTGATGCTATTTATTATAAAGCGGAAAAAGATTTTGCCGGCAACCGGGACAGCATGAACAGGATCATGGATAAATGGGAAAAAGAAAACCCCGAACCATTGGTAACTGTTGCCGACATGGCCAATCATTTTGATTATGTAAAAAAACTAATTGGTGTTGACCATATCGGTATGGCGGGAGATTATGATGGCATCAGTTTTACCATCAAAGGATTGGAAAATACAAGCACCTACCCCAACCTGTTGGTAGAACTGGCAAGGCGTGGCTGGACAGAAACAGAATTAAAAAAAATTACAGGAGAAAATTTTTTGCGGGTGTTTGAAGAAGTGGAGAAAAAAGCACAGACCTATCAGGTTTCAAAAACCTTATAGGCCTTTTACTTAATTACAAAAACGTCATTTAAAACTAAACATATGAATAAGTTAATTATTATGGCAGCAACATTTTTTATAATGACTGCATGCAACCAAACTACCGTGGACTCAAAAGCCGAAGGCGAAAAATTGATGGAAACCAGCAGGGAATGGTCAAAGCATGCTGCTGCAGGAGATGTAGAAAAAACAGTAAACTACTGGACAGAGGATGCTGTGATGTATGATGCCAACCGGCCAACCTTGAGAGGCAAGACAGCCATCCGAAAAATGGTAGAAGAAAGCTTAAAAATTCCTGGCTTTAAAATTAGCTGGGAGCCGAAGGAAGCGGTCATTTCCAAAAGTGGAGATATGGGCTATTTGCACGAAGAGTCAATCATTACTCTATCCGATTCAACAGGCAAGCCAGTTACTATGCGTTTTAATGGAGTAACCATCTGGGAAAAACAGACAGATGGCAGTTGGAAAAATGTAGTGGAAGCTATGATGCCGGTGTCACCTACAGGTAACTAAAAAAATAACAGGCGGTATTTTTTTAAATGTGTTTGAAGAAGTGGAGATAAAAACGGTGTCCATCCAACAAATCATCAATTAATCATGATCGTAATCTATATTCTTCTTATTGTTCTTGCTGCATTGCCATTGTTGAAAACCATCCGGTTTATCCGCCTGGAAGAACGTATCAGAAAAATCGGAGTAAGCAGTACTGGCGTAGTAACAAATATTGTAACCAGCAGGTATTCCCGTAATGCTGCAAAGACAGACAGGATACAGGTGCAGTACCAATGCCGTGTTCATGGGCAATTTCATGATGCCAGCTTTACGGAGTTTCACGGAAAATATAAAATGGGAGATCATGTTCCGGTTCTTTATTTGCCGGAACAACCATCTAAAATTGTTGTGAGTAAAAAAAGAGGTTATTGGCTATCGTTGATATTCAGCATCCTTATTTTATTATTTATGGTTTTTGCTGTTTATAAAATTGATGAAATGGTTCAATCAACAACCCTATAAGGTTTCAAAAACCTTATAGGGTTAATTCAGAAGCACATGGAAAAATTGACTATCGTTTATATCGTATTACTCGTATCAGGTGCAGTGCCACTCATCCTCTGCATTACAAAAATGATCATGCTTAAAAACTTTAAAAACAAAGCAGTGAAAGTAATGGCCACTATCACCCATGTAGAAAAACGTATTAGATTTAAGGGTTCAAGGTATTATTTGCTTACGCTGAAATACAACCTGGCCGCTACAAATCAATTATGGAATGCTCATGCAAATTTGTTCAAAAAATATCAACCCGGCGATGAAGTGCCCTTGTGGTATTTACCGGATAAACCAACAAAGTTTAGTATTGATAATGGAAAAAGGTATCCCTATGCGTTTGCATTTACCGGTGTGTTCTTCCTGCTCATTGTATGGTTTTGTTACTGGCTTAGTAATCTGGAATACACTACAGACCTATAAGGTTTTTAAAACCTTATAGGTATTCAGCAATTAAAAAAACATTATGCAAAAGACTATCACTTTACTGATCCTAACCATTGTTTCAAATTTTGTATTTGGCCAAACCAATTATGAAAAATTTAGAAAACTGTACGCAGACTATGATACAGCAAAAATTAAACGCTTACTAACAGAATGGGAAAAATCCGATCCGGGCGATCCGGAACTTTACCCTGCTGCATTCAACTATTATTTTGCAGCCAGTCAACAAGATATCATTACACTTGATAAAACGAAAACCGGAAACGAGGCTCTTCAGTTTACTGACAGTGCCGGAGTAGTAGCAGGGTATATCAATTCTAATCCGGGTTATAATACAGCCGCATTAAAAAAAGCATTTTATTACGCTGACAAAGGCATTGAGAAATTTCCCAACCGTTTAGATATCCGGTTTGGTAAATGTTATGTGCTTGGGGAAATAGGCGACTACGAAAAATTTACAACCGAAATTATTAAGACCGTTGAATATTCCAATACTATAAAGAATAACTGGCTATGGACAGAAAATAAAAAACCCGATGAAAACCCGGAAAAATTCATGCTTAAAGCAGTAGAAAAATATTTAAAACAACTCTACGATACCGAAGACGATCTTTTGCTGGAAAATATGAAACGCATTGGAGCTGTAACTTTAAAATACTACCCGGATGTGATTGAAATTTTATCCACTACGGCTATTGCCTGGTTATTGACCAAAGACTATGACAAAGCCATCGGGTATTTGAAACATGCTGAAAAACTAAATCCAAAAGATTTTATTGTGCTGAACAATATTGCACAGGCATATAAACTAAAAGGCGACAAAGTAAATGCCATAAAGTATTACAAGCTCACCGAAAAATATGGCGATGAAGATGCAAAGCAGCAGGCAAAAGAAGCAATTAAAGAATTAAAGAACTAACACCGGGTCTGACTGATTATAAAAAATAAAATATGAAAACAGTATGAAACGTATTTTTCTTTTTTGCCAAATCGCTATTGCAGGCAACTCATATGCCCAGAACAAAGCCCATCAACTCGACAGCCTGTTCAGCAAACTGTATATTGAAAAAAAGTTTACCGGCAATGTACTCATCGCCGAAAAGGGGAAACCTATGTTTCAGAAAAGTTATGGCAAAGCCTTTCATGAAAAAGGGCTTGATCTAAACAGCGAATCTGTTTTTGAATTAGCTTCTGTAAGCAAACAGTTTACCGCCATGGGCATTATGATATTGAAGAAACAGGGGAAATTAAGTTATGCCGATAGCCTCCGTAAATTTTTTCCCGAATTGCCTTACCACAATATTTCCGTAAGACAGTTGCTCAACCATGTATCCGGGCTACCCGATTATATAGACCTGGCGGATGAACATTGGGATAAGAACAAAATAATGACAAACAAGGATATGATTCAATTGCTGGCCAATAAAAAACCGGCCCTTGTTTTCACTCCCGGTGATAAATGGGAATACAGCAATACCGGTTACGCTTTGCTGGCAAGTATTATTGAGAAAGCATCGGGACAAACATTTAAACAATTTATGGCGCAACAAATTTTTAAACCGCTTGGTATGAAGCGGTCTCAGGTTTATCAAAAACGGTGGGAAAATAACACAATGCAAAACTACGCTTATGGATACTTGTTCAACGATAGCCTGAAACGATGGGAAATGGCTGATAGCTCTAAACGGGTAAGAAAAATGGTTTATTATCTTGACGGCATTTACGGCGATGGCTGCATCAATAGCACCAGCACCGATCTGTTGAAATGGGATCAGGCCCTGTACAGCCAAAAACTCGTTTCAAAAGAAATGATGAAGGAAGCATTTACAGCAGCGCCACTCAATAATGGAAAAACATTCAATTATGGTTTTGGCTGGATACTGTGGAATTCAAAAGACTTAGGGTTTTACGTAAATCACTCCGGTGGCTGGCCCGGCTATACTACCTGGATAGAGCGGCATCCCCGTGATAATAAAACCATCATCCTGCTGGCCAATGGAGGTTATGCTAATAACAAAATAAAAGAGATCCGAAATATTTTGTACGGCCTTACAGAACAAAAGCCGGTGGAAATAAATGTTGACAGTACCCTGCTCAAACAATACACAGGAGAATTCCAGTTTCCCAGCAAAAGGATCATGAAGATTACGATGGATCAGGGAAAATTATTTGCAGAAGGCGCCGGCCAGGATAAGATACAATTACACGCTGAAGAACCTGATCTTTTCTTTGTGACAGATGGGGATTATAAGATCCGTTTCCTTAAAAATGAAAATGCAGAAACAACGGCAATAAATATTATAACAGACAACCCGGCAAGGGAAGCAATAAAAATAAAATAACGAACCTTGTCTGACCTGTAATAGATCAACAAACCAAACAATTAACCATGCAAAAAAGGAAAATTTTATTAATGCTGATCTTTCTCGCCGTTGCAGCACCTGCTTCCACACAAACCCCAGCCCAAAAAATAGATAAACTCGTAGAGCACTATGCCGACGAAGGATTATTCAACGGCAGCATCCTCGTAGCACAAAAAGGAAAACTGGTTTACAAAAAAGGAGTGGGCTATGCCAATATGGAATGGAAGATTCCGAATACAACTACTACCAAATTCAGGCTGGGTTCTATTACCAAGCAATTCACTTCCATGCTCATCATGCAATTGGTAAATGAAGGAAAAATAAAACTCGATGGAAAAATAACCGACTACCTGCCCCACTACCGCAAAGAAACAGGTGATAAGGTTAGCATTCATCAACTGCTTTGCCATAGCTCAGGCATTCCTAATTATACAGCGAATGACAATTTTGGAAAAGTTCAAACACTTCCTTTCACAGTCTCCGATTTTATGCGCATCTATTGCAGCGGCGATCTGGAATTTGAGCCTGGAAGCCGTTTCAATTACAGCAACTCCGGTTTTTTTATTCTCGGCGCCATCATAGAAGCCATTACCAAAGAACCTTATCATATTGTTTTGCAAAAAAGAATACTCGATGTGGTGGGTATGAAAAACACCGGCTACGATTTTTCTGAAAAAGTTATTGCCAACCGTGCAGCAGGTTATAGCAAAACCCTGGATGGATATAAAAATGCAGAGTACCTTGATATGGGACTTCCCTTTGCCGCAGGCTCATTGTATTCAACGGTGGAAGATCTGTTGTTGTGGGATAGAATTTTGTACACAGATAAACTATTGCCCGACTCTTTAAAGAAAAAATTATTCGCTCCTTATGTGCATGTAAAAGATATCATTGAGGGAGATGCCGGGTATGGATGGTTCAGCACCAAACAAAAATTGCCCTTGGCCAAAAAAGAAATTGACATGATCTGGCACACGGGTGGTATTCCCGGTTTTCTCACCACCATCAACCGCTATCCCGAATC
>JAKFEJ010000370.1:0-7241 GCA_036675745.1 Chitinophagaceae bacterium
GATCGCATCCGCATCAATGCAAAACTGGATAAAGCATCCTTGAAGCCGGGAGAATCATCTGTTTTATCTATTAACGCAATGAACTTCTTCGGACCGCCGGCTGCCAATCGTAATTATGAGACAGAGATACAGGTAAAACAAAAAACATTTTCGCCTGAGAAATTCGGTGATTATCAATTTAGCCTTGCCAACCAGAATAGTTTTTTTGATAAGCAGGTAAAAGAAGGAAAAACAGATGCTGAAGGAAATGCTTCAGAAAAATATGAAGTGCCCGCTACTTATGCCAACATGGGAGTATTGCAAACCGATTTTTATACAACGGTGTTTGATGAAACAGGAAGGCCGGTGAGCCGTGCTACTTCTGTTGATGTATTTACACAGGATGTATTTTATGGAATTAAATACGATTGGTTTTTTTATTACCCGTTGAATCAACCGGTGAAATTTCAATTGGTTTCTGTAAACAAAGACGGTAATGCGGTTAATTCAACAGCAAGAGTAGAAGTGATCAAGCATGAATACAGAACTGTACTTACCAAAAGCGGCAGCTACTTCCGGTATGATTCACAGAAAGAAGATAAGCTGATGACGGAGAATCAGATCAGCGTAGGAAGCAATACTGTTTATTCCTATATACCCCGTTCTCCGGGTGATTATGAAGTAAGGATTTATCGCCCGGGGGCCAATAGCTATGTAAGCCGGAGCTTTTATAGCTACGGAAGCTGGGGTGGTAATAATAATTCCTTTGAAGTAAATAATGAAGGTAATATTGAAATAGAACTGAATAAAAAATCTTATCTCAGCGGTGAAAGTGTAAAAGCATTATTTAAAACACCTTTCAATGGTAAGATGCTGGTGACAATGGAAACGGATCGTGTAGTATCATATCAATATGTAGACGTAAGTAGTCGAAATGCAAGCCTTGATCTCAAACTGTCCGGCGATCATGTACCCAATGTATATATTACAGCTACCCTGATAAAACCGCATGAAGTTTCCGATATTCCATTAACGGTAGCACATGGGTTTCAGAACGTAACTGTAGAAGAGAAAAGCCGGAAGATACCTATTGAAATCGTGTCACAAAAAGCAGTTCGTTCTAAAACACATCAAAAAGTAAAAGTAAAAGCCGCCCCAGGTAGTTATGTTACTTTATCTGCAGTTGATAATGGAGTACTGCAGGTGACTAATTTTAAAACACCTGATCCTTATGATTATTTCTACCAGAAAAGAGCCTTGCAGGTAATGGCATATGATCTTTACCCCTTATTATTTGCTGAAGTAAGAGCCAGATTGAGCAGTACCGGTGGTGATGGGGAGTTGAGTATGGATAAAAGAGTAAACCCTATGCCGGCAAAGCGGATAAAAGTAGTAAGCTATTGGAGCGGCATAAAAAAAGCAAATGGAAGTGGGGAAGCGGAATTTGAATTTGATGTACCACAGTTTAGCGGAGAGATACGTTTGATGGCTATTTCTTATAAAGGTCAGAATTTTGGCGCTGCTGATAATACGATGACGGTGGCAGATCCGATAGTGATCAGTACGGCATTGCCAAGATTTTTAAGTCCCGGTGATACAGTAAATGTATCGGTAACATTGAGTAATACGACGGATAAGGCAGCAAATGCTTCAGCCAGCATTAGTACTGATGGTTCAGTAAAAGTAGTTGGTGGGAATAGCCAGGCTGTACAATTAAATGCAAAGAGTGAAGGCCGTGCGGTGTTCAATGTAGTTGCCAATACTACTATTGGAATTGGTCATGTGAAAATACTTGTAAATGGAATGGGCGAAAAATTTGAAGATGCTACAGAAATTTCAGTTCGGCCGCCGTCAACTTTGCAAAAAGTAACGGGTAGTGGTTCTATAGTTGGTGGCAGTTCACAAAAGATAAATATTGGGTTAAGTGATTTTATGGCGGGGAGTACGGATTACAATTTAGTTGTGAGCCGTTCACCCGCATTGGAACTTGGGGAGCATCTTCGTTATTTGGTTCAATATCCTTACGGATGTACCGAACAAACCGTATCAGCGGCATTTCCCCAATTATACTATGGTGATCTTGCTGACCTGATGCAGTTGAACCTGTCTGCCGGACAGCCAGGTAAACAAAATAAGACTAGCGCTAATACCAATATTCTTGAAGCCATACGAAAAATAAAGATGCGTCAATTATATAATGGGGCATTGACATTATGGGATGGAGAAGGAAAAGAGGATTGGTGGACGACGATCTATGCCGCACATTTTTTATTGGAGGCAAGAAAAGCTGGTTTTGATGTTGACAACAGTTTATTGGAAACGATGCTCAGTTATATCAGTAATAGATTAAAAAATAAAGAGACGATCTCTTATTATTACAACAGGACTCAGAACAAAAAAATTGCACCGAAAGAAGTTGCTTATGGTTTGTATGTATTATCCCTGGCTGGTCGGAGTAATGTGCCAGCAATGAATTATTACAAAGCAAAGCCTGAGATACTCGCATTGGACAGCCGTTATTTATTATCAGCAGCCTATGCAACTGCAGGCGATAAAAAATCATTTACGGCCATGTTGCCATCAGCTTTTGCGGGTGAAGAATCAGTTCCTCAGACAGGAGGCAGCTATTATTCTGATGTGCGGGATGAAGCGATTGCATTAAATACATTGATTGATGTTGACCCCGGAAACAAGCAGATACCCGAAATGGTTAAACATGTAAGTGATAAATTAAAAAGCAGGAGTTGGCTGAGCACACAGGAAAGAGCATTTTCTTTTCTTGCTTTAGGCAAGATGGCCAGGTCAGCCAATAACTCTACTGCAACAGCCGAAATAAGAGTAGATGGCAAAACAATTGCTAAAGTAGATGCCGGACAGTGGAGAGGAAGCCGGAACTCTGTTCCGGCCTTAGCAGGAAAAGGAAACTCTGTTCCGGAAATAGAAATAATAACAAAAGGAAGCGGAAGGTTGTATTATTTCTGGCAGGCTGAGGGTATCAGTGCCAGCGGCGCTTACAAAGAAGAAGACAATTATCTGAAAGTAAGAAAACGTTTCTTTGACCGTTTTGGTAAGCCAATTACCGGCAATACATTTAAGCAAAACGATTTGATCATTATCGGAATTTCATTAGAGAAATCGTTTTCCACAGCAGTAGAAAATGTAGTGATCACTGATCTGCTGCCTGCGGGTTTTGAAATTGAGAATCCCAGAACAAAAGATATTCCGGGTATGGATTGGATCAAAGATGGAGCAACACCAACTGCCCTGGATGTAAGAGACGACAGAATTCATTTTTTTGTAGATGCGAATAGCAACAAGCAAACCTATTATTATGCAGTTCGGGCTGTATCGCCGGGTCAGTATAAGATGGGACCGGTTAGTGCAGATGCAATGTATAATGGAGAATATCATTCATATAATGGCGCAGGTATTATCAGTATCGAATAGATAAGAGGGCAATAATGCGTAGAGACAAGGCATGCCTTGTCTCTACGCATTATTGCGATATAATTATTTATTGTTTGATGCAACAGTCACCACCGGTATTTTAGATGCGTAAGATAATAGCTTGTTAGTAACCTTATTCCACAACCCTGGCAAACGAAAATCTTTGATCGGGTTGACCATGATCAGGTCCGCATTGATCTTTTTTGAAAATTCAAGTGTACTTTTTGCGAGGTTCTGTCCTTCCAATAAAAAACATTGAACAGGAATAGTGGAAATACTTTGTACCATTTCTAATGCAGTATCTAAAATTCCTTTTGCTGTATCATCTGCATGTTTGCGAAGCGATACAAAATAGACAGTAGATTTAAAAGCCCTTCCCAGCAAGGCAGCGAGCCTTATCTGGCGCATCGGCACTTCACCCGATACCGGTAAAACAATCTTTTTAAAATGACAAACCAATCCACCGGATCGGATAGCTAACACGGGTATATTTGTTTTTTTAGCTAACTGGCTGATGGAAACAGAAGAGATGATCCGTTGAATAAGGTTGAATTTGGACAGGCCTGTTACTACCAGGTCCATTTCGTATTGCTCAATATAACTAGTCAGTTGTTTTTGCCTGCTTCCTGCTAATACACTGATTTCTAAACTACCTTCTCCGCAAAGTTGGTTTTTATACATCGCTTTCAGTTGCTCCAGTTTTTTTAGCGATGCTTCGATATTTGTATTCCTTACAAAAAAACTATTCCTTTTCCCGGTTACATACACCAGGTGAACGTTGCAATTAAAACTATTGGATAATTCAATAGCTTTTGCAATGGCCCACTTGTTTTTGTTGGTAAAATCAACCGGAACAAGTATGTTATAAAGTTTGTTTGCCATGAGCAATAAGTTTTTGGGTTAAGAATAATATAACTATGCTAATGCGAGCAATGGCTCAAAGTTTCTTGTTTTAATAGTACTGTCTGCAATTTTTTCAAGCAATTCATCCGTTGTGCAAAAAGCAACGCCTTTCCCGGCATAGGTGATCATACAACGGTCGTCTCTGCTATCGCCAACTGCTATACAGTTTTTCATGTTTACATTGTATTTTTCACAAACATGCTGCAAGGCATTGGTTTTGCAAAATGAGTGACCGCAAATGCTTTCCGGTGATCCAAAAAAGTAAGAAGGCAGATTTACTTCGCCGGTTGCTTTGCCTTCAAAAAATTCCAGTTGATGAGCGACAGAAAAATCGGCTCCGATCTGTTGTTTTACATAGTTTGTAACAAGGGTATAGCTATGGCTGATAATACCCACCAGGTAACCTTTTTCCTTGTAGATCTTTACCACTTCTTTTATGTTTTCCGCCATTTTCATATTACTGATGACATGCAGGAGGTCATCCATTGTTTTATTTTTCAGTAACAAGCCAATTCTTTTCGTCAGTATAATCGGATCTTTTTCACTGAACCGCAGCTCATCTAATTTGGTTTTGAACCCAAAAGCATCAGCACATTCATTTATAAACCGGTTTATCAAAATGGTATCATCCATATCCAGCACAATCATTTTATGGTAAACCGAAAGATTTTCCCGCAATGCATTATTCATTTCCCGCTGTATAGCTTCCAATGAATTTACGTTTTCTTTTGTGAACTCATCATTATGATAGCGCTGGGCTTTACTAATAATGGCACGGGAAACTTCACCGCTCATTTTCCCCAATGCTTCCCAGGGTTTGCTCTTGTTTTCTATATAGCCGATATTTACTTCCTGTACCCTTGCTTTCATAAGATACATATCAATAAGAATGCCTATATCTACTCCGTAATCATTGAAGAACTCTATTTTCCTGAAAAAAGATTTTTTACCTGCTATCATTCCGCTAAGAGGCTGGGAAAAATGCGATAAACCGGGGAAAATAATGGCCAATAAAGGTTTTGCAACGAGTTCTGTTACCCTTCCGGCGTTCCGTGCAAAAGCACCTTTTACAAAATCTGCTTCATCGTTTAACAAAGGAGCAGCCAATTTTGCAATTGAGCCTTCCGGGTAAGGATCAATATCTGCATCTAAAAAAATAATGAATTCATTGGTCGATGCATCAATTCCTTCCTTCATAGAAATTCCTTTGCCCCTCGATACACTAATAATTACAGTTGCTCCTTCTTGCGTAGCTATTGATTTTGTATTGTCCTCAGATTTATCATCGACTACAATTACTTCTGTAACGGCGGATTCTGAGAAACAATACCTGATAACCTGACCAATTGTCTTTTCTTCGTTTAATGCTGGAATAATAACAGTTAGCATAATTCTTTTCTTAAATATTGATGGCTGTAATGAACCTGACTATAAAGCTGGTTTGCCTGAAAATATATAAATCCGCTTAATGTTAATCTCAAACATCAGACCTGAAAGTTTCTGTATTATAGAGTCCAGGATGAAAGGACGGCTAAACGATTATTTTGAAGATAGGGATTATAATTATAAACAGGCGGGGAAATGTCGTTAAAAAACTATCAAGCTATTGCAAATAAAATATTTAGCAGGTATAAATTAATGGATATAAATAGAATGGGATAAGAAAAGGGAATAAAAAAAGTCTGACTTTTCAGCCAGACTTTTGAAAGCTTTGAATATTGTTAGTGATTAATAATCGTTACCATATCCACCACGGTCACGGTTGTAGCCGCCACCGCCGCCTTTGTTGTAACCACCACCGCCGCCGCTGCCGCCTTTTTTAAAGCCGCCGCCACCGCCGCCGTTGCCGAAGCTTCTTTTCTTGAAGCCACCGCCGCCACCTGAACCACCACCTTCTGGTTTAGGGCGACTTTCGTTAACAACGATGTTGCGGCCGTCAACTTCGCTACCATTCAAAGCTGCGATAGCTGCTTGCGCCTGATCATCGTTAGCCATTTCAACAAAACCAAAGCCTTTGCTACGGTTAGTGAATTTGTCGTTAACGATTTTAGCAGAGATTACTTCGCCATGAGAAGCGAAAAGGTTGGAAAGATCCTGATCTTTCAAGTTCCAACTAAGGTTTCCTACGTAAATGTTCATTTTGAGAGATTTAAAAAATAAAAAAAGTGCTAACAGTAAACAGTAACCGATGAACATTCTACGTTTATTTCGAAACGTTCAGGACTTATAAAACTGTAAAGAACACCAAGACGATACAAAATAACGGATTTTTTTTTGACATTTTGTCAAAAAATTGTATGATAGATTTTGCCGAACGGTCACGAACCTTTAAAATGTTGATTTTAAATATAAAACGAACGGAAATGGGTACAAAAAAAGTCCCGTATCAGGGGACTTTTAAATATTTCTCAGGTAAACAATAAAATAATTATTCGGCTGATACTTCAAAATCTACTTCTGTAGAATGACCGTTGCCAAAATCAATTGTTGCTTTATAAGTACCTAATTCTTTTACTTCATCCACGATATTGATTTTTTTACGATCAATTTCATAGCCTTTTTGTTCGCGGATAGCACGACTTAATTGCAGTGAAGTAACGCTACCAAAAATTTTACCACTTGTACCGGTTTTAGCACCCAGTTTCAATGGTCCTTCTTTTAGCTTGGCTATTACACTGTTTATTTCTGCCAGCATCTTCGCTTCTTTCTTTGCTACCTGTTTTAACTTTTCTTCCAGTTGTTTGCGATTGCCAGGACTGCTTTCAATAGCAAGCTGACGTGGAAACAGGAAGTTACGGGCATACCCGTTCTTTACTTTTACTAATTCGTTCTTAGCACCCAGGTTATCTACATCCTGAATTAATATTACATCCATGATTTTCTTTTTTAATCACCATCACTTTTCCCAGTTC
>JAKFEJ010000367.1:0-7239 GCA_036675745.1 Chitinophagaceae bacterium
GTTAAAAGATATGCTCATTCCAAATGAAATGAAAGGAAAGTTTGATAACTGGACCTTTGGTTGTGATATCTGCCAGGATGTTTGCCCCTGGAATCGCTTTAGTAAACCGAATAATGAACCTGAATTTACACCACTGCCTGAAGTTTTAAATCTTACTACCAAAGAATGGGAAGCGATGACAGAAGAAACATTTAAAAAAGTTTTTAAGAACTCACCGGTAAGCCGTACAAAATGGAAAGGAATACAACGGAATATTAAGTTTCTTGAATCGTGATGTTTAATACTTTCATGGATTTTATCAAAACAAAAGGTTGCCGTAGTTGGCAACCTTTGTTCTAAACTAACTGCTATATACCTATGTGAACTGCTTGCTATTTAGAAAGGAGGATCTGCAGGTGTGTTTGAATTGTTATCTCTCTCTCTCAAAGGATAAGGCATAAGGTTTCTTTTTCGTTCAGCAACAGGTCTTGCAAACCTGCGCATATCTTCTAATTTCAATCCGGACATATACAATTCTATTGATCTGTGCTTATATATCTGTTCTAAAATTTCCGCCTGGGTAAGAGGTCCTGCCAGGGGAAGCAAACCTGCTCCAACACCAAAAGGATCACCGGATGGTTGTTTAGTAACCACTTTATTTAATTCTATCAATGCATTTGCCAGATCGGGCGCCCCTTGCCGTGCATATACTTCGGCTTTGATCAATGTCATTTCTCCTGGTAAATAAACAGGAAACTGTGTGGCTGCCGCCGCTCCAAATCCGTTGATCCTGTATTTGGGCAATATTGTAGCATTAATAGATGTATAAAAAGGCACTCTTTTATCTGATAGATCAGGTTGCAATGGCGCTAATAAACCCAGCGTAGAATCTTTGACCTGTACCACATTGTTTGTAGAAGTAGACACTTCAAAAATTGGATTTAGAGAAAGTGCATCAAAATTAAAAGTAGACTTCTTCGCCAGGTCCACCGTATTGGCAGCAGCCAATGCTTCGGGATATAAACCGGCAAACAGCGAGTATCTTGCTTTCACTGCAGTCAATGTATTGCTGATATCAATTCCAGCAGGAACACTTGAAGTAAAAGAAGCACTCACCGGATTGGCTGTAATTGTAGCTATTGCTTCATCAATTACAGCAATCGCTTTCTTAAACCCATCTGCACGATCAATAAAACTGACATTGGTACCTGTTTCCGCAGGAATTTTTTCCCAAAATTGCGCCAGGTTTCCAATAGATAAAGCTTTAAAAATACTCGCATAGGCTATCAATCCGCTGGCATAACCCTGATCGCTTAAATTAGCTGCGTTGGTAATCACTTTATCTGCATCATAAATTACCTTATTGAGATTAGACCAAAAAGTAGTCAACATACTATGATTACCATCAACCGAGTTTCCACCGGCTGCTAATTGCACCTCAGCAGTATTTCCCGGATTTACAACAATCAACTCATTCGTAGTAAGTCCGTTGATCGTAACAGAATTATATAAGTTACTGGCCCTGCTCAATGTATAAACTCTTTGTAAACCGATGGCTATACCGGTCAACCCTCTTGGCGAATTAAGCGCCTCTTCTTCATTGGCACGTGAAGGGTCTGTATAATCTTTTTTGCAGCCTGATGAAACAATAGCCAGGTTAGCCAGCATTACTATTGTTACGATCTTTATTATTCTATTTTTCATAATTATTTTTTTTATGGATCAGAATTTTGCTGAAAGTCCGACACTGTAAGTTCTTGGAATTGGTACCGAACCAAAATCAATGCCCCGAAGAATTGTACTTTGTCCCCCTGCGTTGACTTCAGGATCGTAGCCTTTATAATTATCCCAGCTAATAAGGTTTCTACCGCTTACACTTAAAGTGATATCTTTTATTTTCTTAAAATTACCGAAAGCATAACTGAGGGATACTTCTCTTAACTTAACAAAAGAACCATCATCAATACGCCACTCTTCTACTGATGCATAGAAACTGTTGATATAACCTCTTGGATAAACGCCGGTCTGTTCTTTTTCAGCCTCTTTACCATTACCTACTCCTTGTCTTGTTCTCCAGTCAGCATTAAAAACTTCTACTCCCTGTACCGCATCAAGCTGAATTCTTAAACTCGCTTTTTTATAGGTCAGTTCATTAACCAAACTTGCAGTGTAATCCGGATTTGGATCACCAATTACTTTGCGCAATAAAGGAAATGTAGAAATTGGCAAGCCGGTTGCAGGATCTCTTTGCGGGGTATAAGTCAATGCTCCTGTTTGAGTTCCTCTTTCTCCCTGTGGAAATCCTGCAGGATTCTTGACTAAGCCGCCATTAGGATCCGTTGCGAAAAACGCACCATAGAATATACCAATTGGCTGGCCTTCTATTATTGCTATAGGTGTACCGCTGTTTGTGCTTAATAAAGTAAGAGCTTGTCCTATTTTAACGGCCTTATTTCTATTGCGGTTAAAAATTCCCGTCACCGACCAGTTCAGTTCTTTGTTTTGTACGGGTTTCCCAGTCACAACTAATTCGAAACCCTTGTTTTCAAGACTTCCGAAATTATTCAGGAAACTACTGAAACCAGTTGTGGGAGCAATAAATCTGCTGATAAGCAGATCGTCTACTTTCTTTGTATAGATATTTGCGTTGATGCTTACCCTGCTATTAAAAAAACCAAGATCAACTCCAAACTCCAGTTCCTGCTGGCGTTCAGGTTTGATATCGGTATTGGCAAGCGTACTACTTGATACAAGCGCTGCACGACTAATAAAAGAGTTGCTGCTATACGCATTAAAACGCTGGTAAGCGCCTATACCTGTCAAATTACCACTTTCACCATAAGCAATTCTTAGTTTAGCGAAATTCCAGATCTTACTAATCGCTGATTTTTCCCAGAAATCATGTTCGCTGATAATATAACTGCCGCTTGCTTTAAAATATTTCTGATTACGCTGATCCTTTCCAAATACAGAAGAACCATCTACTCTTACGGCACCGGTCAGGTATAATAAACTTTTATAATTAAAATTCTGCTGCAAATAATAACCGGATATCGATAATTCACTTCTTTCATCAGCTCCTTGTAATAACGTGCTGGCTGCATTTACAGTAGATATAAAAGGAGCCAAGCCCCGTCCCTGCAATAATGAATAGGCATTTTTTTCATACTGAACTGAATAACCAATCTGTGTGGTTGATGAAATATCATTGGCTATTTGTGCCTGGTAAGTAGCATTGAGTTCGTTGTTGATCTGGAAAAAATTGTTGGTAGCAGCGCTTGCATAGCCATTTCTTGTTGCATCAAGGTTAGCTCCTCCGCCAAAAAAACCGTCGCTTACATTATAAGCGAAAGGCGGGATATATGTTTCACCCCTCTGACCGTATTGGTCAATTCCCAGGGTGTAATCAATAGTAAGACCTTTAAAAGGTTTAACCTTTACTCCTGCATTAGCAATGATCCGGTTGGTTTCCTGTTTTTGCTTAATGTCTTCTATAACTGATACCGGGTTCACCCTTCCTCTTTCACCAACAGCCTGAATATTTCCTAAAGCATCACGGGTCCACAGGTCATGAAAATTACCAATAATGTTAATTGAATTCATAGGAGAAAAGAAAGAATTACCATCCGGTTTCTCATTACTAAGGCTATTGACAAAATTTAAACCAATATTAAAATTGATCTTTTCCCCTAAACCCTGGTCAAGGTTTACCCTGAAACTGTACCTTCTGAAATCAGTATTCTTAATAATACCCTGATTTTTATAATACGAAGCAGAAGTATAATATTTAGTCCTGTCCTTACCCCCTGCTACTGATACATTATTATCGGTACCAATTCCTGTTCTGAAAATATAATCATTGTAATCATATCGTGTAACGGGAGTAGTATTAGTTAGTGCTGGTGTTAGTATATCCTGTGTTTGTGCGCCAACGCCATCTGTAGGTCCACCGAATTTTATAGGTGACTGGTTGACTTCAACACTTTTCCTTAATGAATTTATCAGGAGGTTTGTTGAAAAGCTAACCACAGGTGCACCCGAGCTTCCTCTCTTTGTAAATATTTGCACCACGCCGGCATTCGCCCTTGATCCATAAATAGCTGCTGCCGCTGCTCCATTTAAAACTTCTATTCTTTCTATATCTGCCGGATTGATATCCGCCATCCTGTTCTGACCGATTGCACCTACAAAAGCCTGCCCGTCATAGTTTCCGCTGGTATTAGTTACCCTGGTAGTACCATTGTTTACAATAACGCCATCAACAATATACAGGGGTTCTGAAGAACTATTGACTGAGCTTATTCCCCTTAATCTTACTGAAATACCTCCGCCGGGATCACCACTGTTTTGAATAATTTGCGCACCTGCTGTTTTTCCCTGCAAGGCGGCAAGCACATTACCTGTCGCACCTTTTGTCAATTGATCCGCCTTGACTGTGCTTACATAACTTCCAAGTTGTTTCCGTGTTGTTCCTGCTGACACACCGGTTACAACTACTTCATCAAGATTTAATGCATCCTCAACCAGGGTTACATTAATAGTATAGGACATTGAACTACCTACCTGAAGATTTTCTTCTTTTGAACTGAATCCAACACCGGAGAAGACCAATGTATAGCTACCAGTTTTAAGATCAGTATTGATACTGTACATTCCATTAATATCTGTAGCAGTACCTATTCCTGTATTTTTAACAGTAACTGAAATAGAGGGAAGATTACTTCCATCAGCCCCCGTTACTTTACCACTGATGCTAACCTGTGCCCAGGAAAAGACAGACACAAACTGCAAAAACAAAGCAAAAGAAACCGGCTTCCATTTCCTTTGCTTTAACCATAGCAGATTTTTCATAATGCGGTTTTTGAATTAAGCAATTGTTGTTTATTTAAAATTTTGTACTGATCACAGAATTTCCAATCCTGCTTTTACATACGATTTTAACTGTTCATCATCCGGATCCAGTTCGGTGATCAATGTATCCACTTCTTTAAGATCACATATTTTGATCCGCTGATAAGTATTTAATTTTTCGGATATGGCCAGTGATATCACCCGCTGCGATGATTCGATCATTGCTTTTTTTACCTGTACTACATCCCAGTCATTATCAGTGAGGCCATTCTCAATATCAATCGCATTCGTTCCTAAAAAACACAGATCGGCTTTTATATTTTTTATTTTTGAAATAGTTTCTCCACCGATAGCTATTTGTGAATTCTTGGATATTTTATCACCGATAAATATTACTTCAATGTTTGGATGATGGATATATTCATAAGCTGCGGGTAGACTCACTGTAACAAAAGTGGCGGTTAATTCAGGCGGTAATGATTTGGCTAATTCAATGATCGTTGTGCCACCACTTGTCAAAACAAACATGCCATCTTTTATCAACTGTGAAGCTTTATGAGCTATCGATTTTTTACCGGTAAGTGCGTATACATGTTTGGATTCAATAGACAAATGGAATGATTTGGAAAGCGCCCCGCCATGAACTTTGATCAATTTATCCAACTGCGCCATTTCATTAAGATCACGCCTGATCGTGTCTTCAGATACTTTCATTTCCTGGCTAAGATCAACCGATAAAACTTTATTATGAAGGTTTACCTGGCGAAGGATAAATGTTTGCCGTTCTTTTTTAAGCATATCGTTTTGGGGTTATCATGCTTAAGCAATTTAGGTATTTTCTCATAAAACAGCAAAAAAATGCATATATCCAAGCAAAGTCTGGCATATACATGCAAAAAAGCATCCTCAACCATGAATAAAAGAAGATGAAAAAATATTATACAGTTTTATAATATAGCCCCGAATCCAAAGAATAATTACCGGCTTAATGCCGGGCATAACTGCAGATAGATGAATATTGCGCTTTGTAATTTTTCAGAAGTTGAAGATTTTAGAGAAGGGAGGAATGGGATACCCAACGTACCACTGGAAAAAATAAGTTTTCAGGATTAATAAATCAGGAGTGTTCCAGGAGATTCAATAAGTTACAAGGCGGCCGGATAAATACTTTCCCCTAAACTTTCAAACCCCTGGAATTTTTCTTATCAGTATCCCAACTCCCAACTCATCTTAGCAATGATCCGTCCAAAACCGTATTTATATTCATGAATATTTTCAGGGCAATCTCCCGTAAGACAAGGATAAACGAATGTTTTTAACTGTCTGATATTTTTTCTGCTATATCCGGCACTGAATGATAAACGATTGAAATTACCAAGTGGAATACGATACCCCATACCGGCATCCATATAAAAACCTCCTTTCAACAGATCGGAGGCTTTATCAAATTCATTCTCATCTTTATACTTACCGGGGAAATTATATCCTCCATTGGCATATATAAAACCGATCTGTTTTTTTCCAAAACTCATCCTCCAGTCCGCAAATAGAGGAATAGAATTGAATTGATACGTATCATATCCAATACCGATGCCCGCAAAATGACGATCATACACAATGCCTCCCGATAATTGAAAAACAGGTTTTGTGTCTGATTCACCTGCTACGATTCCTGTAGAAGTGATCATACGCCAACCTGGTTTTGAAACTTTTTTATTTTGCGCAAAAAGACCAAGTGGCAAGAATAACAAAACAAGTGTTGTTTTTTTCATCGGTTTATTATTTACCCGTTGTTATTTTACTCAGCAAGCGGATATCAGCAGGATTGGTATAATTATATTGATACAATCCATCTTTGGCTACCACCAATGCAATTTTATTCATAGCGATTACATCATAGGCATTAATATTATTCACTTCTTTTATGATCCGGAGATTCATGACATCAGAAACGTTATACAATTTCAAACCAGCATCGCCATCACAGATAAAAAGAAGATCGCCATCCTTTGATAAACCATGGGGGTTTTTCATGGGATATGTTTTTAGCAATACAGGGTCACTAATATTATTTAGTTTAACAATGTCTAACTGATTGGTAAACCCGCCGCGGCATGCATTACCAGATCGTAATGTAACAAAGGCGTGATCATCATCAGCAATAACGGGGTCGCAACTTTGAACATGAGTAAACCGGCCTGCCGCCACCGGTGCATCAGCATTGCTGACATTGTAAATAAACATGCCGGACTGGGAACCGATAAAAAGCTTATCCTTGAATGGATAAATTGTTTCAATATTCCAGCCGACATTTAATCTGTTTGTATGTTTCGGATCATTTGCATTGGCAATATTGAATACATCAAGATCACTCATCCCTACAGTATATAACCTGTCGTTCATAATTGT
>JAKFEJ010000671.1:0-7205 GCA_036675745.1 Chitinophagaceae bacterium
CTATACCGCAAAACTTTCACCGCATCCACAGGTACGGCTGGCATTGGGATTGCTGAAATAAAACCCTTTACCATTCAATCCATCAGAAAAATCAAGTGTTGTATTGACGAGATATAAAAAACTCTTCAGATCCGTCACTACTTTTATACCGTTATCTTCAAAAGCCTGGTCCATAGGTTTTTGCTCATTGTCAAAATCCATTTTATAACTCAGGCCTGAACAACCGCCACCTACAACGCTTACCCGTAAAAAATAGGAAGGGTCATTACCAACACCGGCATCCGCCAAAAGTTGTCTCACTTTTTCTTTTGCCTTGTCGCTTACATATATTGCGTTATCTAATGCTACACTCATAATAAATATTGCTAGTGGCTAGTGGGGCCTGGCTAGTTGGACGTACCACTAGCTACTTGCCATTCCCTACTTGCCTTAGTGAACTACACTTTCTTCAAATGTCAATACAGGCAGACCATTCTTTTGACGATAATCATTTACGGCTGCCTTGATGGCGTCTTCTGCCAATACAGAACAGTGAATTTTTACCGGTGGCAGGTTGAGCTCTTCCACGATGGTCATGTTATCAATCTTCATCGCTTCATCAACTGATTTACCTTTCAACCACTCTGTAGCCAGGGAAGAAGAAGCGATCGCTGAGCCGCAACCAAATGTTTTGAATTTCGCGTCTTTGATCATGCCGGTCGCATCATCTACTTCTATCTGGAGGCGCATTACATCGCCGCATTCCGGCGCACCCACCAAACCAGTGCCTACATTGGTTTTATTTTTATCCAATGTTCCTACGTTCTTAGGATTTTGATAATGATCGATAACTTTTTCTGAATATGCCATGAAAAAAAGTTTAAAGGTTTAAAAGTTTAATAGTTTAAGGTTGTTCCAAACTCTCCGCCGCGGCGGAGTTGGGGTCTAATGATGCGCCCACTCGATCGTATTCAGATCAATTCCTTCTTTATACATTTCCCACAAGGGGCTCATTTCTCTTAACTTATTCACTGTATTGGTTACCTGCTCAATCGTATAATCAATCTGATCTTCTGTTGTAAAACGTCCTAAACCAAAACGAAGCGAACTATGTGCCAGGTCATCACCCAAACCTAATGCTTTTAGTACATAAGAAGGCTCCAGCGAAGCGGATGTACAAGCCGATCCGGATGATACGGCAATGTTTTTATTAAAACCCATCATCAGGCCTTCACCTTCTACATATTTGAAAGAGATATTTGTTACATGCGGTAGCTTATGTTCTTTATCACCGTTCAGGTAAGATTCTTCTACCTTCAATAAAGCATTTTGTAACTTATCTCTCAGCTTGCTTACTCTTTCTGTTTCTTCGGCCATTTCTGTTCTGGCAATCTCGCAAGCTTTTCCAAAGCCAACAATACCCGGAACATTCAACGTACCACTTCTCATTCCTCTTTCGTGGCCACCGCCATCTATCTGGGCAGTTACTTTTACTCTTGGATTCTTCCGGCGAACATATAATGCGCCTACACCTTTGGGACCATACATTTTATGAGCAGAAAATGCCAGCAGGTCAATACCATCCTTATTTACATCAACGGGTATTTTACCAACTGCCTGTGTAGCATCGCTGAAAACAAGGATGCCTTTCTTTTTGGCAATAGCACTGATCTCTTTCATCGGCATAACGGTGCCGATTTCATTATTAGCATACATGATAGCGATCAAAATGGTATTGGGTTTTATAGCTGCTTCCAATTCCGCAAGATCTATCAGGCCATTATCTTTTACTTTCAGGTAGGTAACTTCTCCGCCTTCTTTTTCAATATGCTTACAGGTATCCAACACCGCCTTGTGCTCAATATTACAGGTGATGATATGGTTGCCTTTACTGGCATACATTTCAAACACGCCTTTCAGCGCCAGGTTGTCACCCTCAGTAGCACCGGAGGTAAAAATGATCTCTTTGGGATCGGCCCCGATCAACTTAGCTACTTCTTCACGGGCATTGTCAACAGCCTCTTCAGCTACCCATCCAAACTGGTGATTGCGGCTGGCCGCATTACCAAACGCATTGGTAAAATAAGGTATCATGGCTTCCACTACTCTTGGATCGCAAGGGGTTGTGGCATTATGATCAAGATAGATCGGGAATTTCAACATAGATTTCTTTTCAATTGTTAATTTCTATTCCTTTTTTGTCAAATGGAATTCGCCATAAAAATTTTCATCGCACTTGGGTATAAATTGCTCAAAAAATTTTATAGCTCATTTCGTTTCAATTAAACGCAAAAATAGCTCAAAAGGTTCTATTTTGATTCGCTATTTCAGCCTGTGAGCCTAATTTTACAGTAATAGTAAAAAACGAAAGTCGGGAGAGACAGGGCATGCCCTGTCTGTACTTGGAAGTCGGAGTCAAGATGCCACAGATCTTGTAATCAAAAACTTATATTCGTCATCCATTTTCTAATCCTGAATTTAATATTTCAGAGCCCTGCTCTCAAACTCACAATTATGCTAAAAGTTGAACATATAGGGATAGCTGTCAAAAACCTGGCTGATTCGGTATCATTGTTTGAAAAATTGCTAAATACTACCTGTTATAAAAGGGAAGCTGTAGAAGGCGAAAAGGTAATTACCGCTTTTTTGAAAACAGGTGAAACGAAGATCGAACTACTTGAAAGCACTGATCCTGACGGCGTCATTGCCCGTTTTATTGAAAAAAAGGGAGAAGGAACCCATCATATTGCTTTTGAAGTCGATGATATTGAGGCTGAAATGGAAAGATTAAAAAATGAAGGTTTTGTTCTGCTGAATGAAACACCCAAAGCAGGCGCTGATAACAAGATGGTTTCCTTTTTACACCCCAAACATACTAACGGAGTTTTGATTGAATTGTGCATGGAAAGAAAGTAAGATATGTATCCGGTTTCTGGTTACCACTAAGCGGTAGTCGAAGTGTTTCCGGTTGCTTAAATCCCAAAAAGCACTTTATAGTTTAAGTAACAGGGAACCAGGAACTGGTAACTGGTAACTATCTCTATCAGGCTATTTTATCTGCACTACTTTCTATTACCTGTGAATCAGCATTAATGATCCCTAACTTTTCCACTGCCACCTGGGCGGCAATCTGGGAAGCGTCTTTTTTATTAAATGCTTTTCCTTGTGCTATATTCTTTCCATCAATTACTGCAGCCACCGTAAACAGGCGCCTTCCATTTTCCAATTGCTCATTAATGGTTTCAAACTCCAGCACTTTTCCATTTTTATTGGCCCAGCCGTATAGCTTGTTTTTATGGTTGATCTCCAGGTTTTCCAGGTCATCCATAAACATATGTGGCAGCAGAATATATTCCTGCACCCATTTGGCCGTTTTTTTATACCCAAGGTCCAGGTAAACAGCACCCACCATTGCTTCAAGCGTATTACCAAAGATCTGGCTCACCTTTAATGAACTATCCATTTTATTATAGAGAGTGACCTTTTTTAGTCCCATCCTTACAGCTATATCATTCAGCTGTTGGCGATTTACCATTTTGCTTCGCATTTCCGTTAAAAATCCCTCTTCCTTATATGGATAACGTTTGAAAAGATAGTCAGCTACCAAAGCGCTGAGAACGGCGTCGCCCAGGTACTCCAGTCTTTCATTATTCTCATCCGCCCCTTCCCGAACGGATCGGTGGGTTAATGCTGTTTTGTAAAGAGAAAGGTTTTTAGGACTGAAGCCTAAAATATTTGTAAGCTCCTTTTTAAAGGATGAGCCTGCATGCTTCTTAAAAAGATTAGTAAAAAAATCCACGGAATTCAAGCTACGAAAAAAAGTTGAAAAGGCTTAAAAGTTCGAAAAGTTTAAAGTTTAAGAGAGTTCAAAAAGCTTAACTGCTTGCTATAGGACCTTCTTTAACTTTTGAAACCTCTTAAACGTTTTAAACAGTCTGGTCTTTGAACTTTTTTACGATCACACAAGCATTATGCCCGCCAAAGCCGAAAGTATTGCTCAGTGCGGCATTTACTGTCCTTTGCTGCGCTTTATTGAAAGTAAAATTCAGTCTTGGATCCAGGTCTGGATCGTCGGTAAAATGATTAATAGTAGGAGGTACAATATCATGAACAACCGACTTGATACAGGCAATGGCTTCTATTACCCCGGCAGCACCCAGGCAATGGCCAGTCATGCTTTTAGTGGCACTGATATTCAATTTATAAGCATGTTCACCAAATACATGCAGAATAGCTTTTGTTTCCGCAATATCGCCCAGGGGAGTTGATGTACCGTGTGTATTGATATAATCAATTTCTTCTGCTTTCATGCCTGCATCATCTAATGCAGCCAGCATTACGTTTTTGGCACCCAATCCTTCAGGATGTGGAGCCGTGATATGATGCGCATCGGCAGAAGCGCCACCGCCTACTACTTCACAGATGATAGTTGCTCCTCTTGCTTTGGCATGTTCCAATTCTTCTAATACCAGTACGCCTGCTGCTTCTCCCATTATAAAACCATCCCTGTCTTTGTCATAAGGGCGGCTGGCTGTTTTGGGGTCATCATTTCTCTCGCTCATAGCCTTCATGGCATTAAAACCGCCAACTCCGGCTTCGCTGATAACCGCTTCGCTTCCACCTGTCAGGATTATATCGGCTTTACCAAGCCGCAATAACATAACGGCATCCAATATGGCATTCGTACTACTGGCACAGGCGCTTACCACAGCATAATTGGGGCCACGCAGATTATGCCGCATGCTTATCTGGCCAGCAGCTATATCCAGTATCATTTTTGGAATAAAGAAAGGATTGAATCGCGGGGTACCATCGCCCTTTGCAAATTCGATCACTTCATTCTGGAATGTGATCAGGCCTCCTATGCCGCTCCCAAAAACAACACCGACCCTGTCTGGATTGGTATTTTCCTTATTAAGACCGGCATCCGTCATAGCCTGGTCGCTTGCTACTAATGCTAACTGGGTAAAACGATCAATTTTTCTTGCCTCTTTTTTATCGAGGAACTGAACAGGGTCAAAATTTTTTACTTCGCAGGCAAATTTTGTACGAAACTTACTGGCATCAAACAGAGTGATCATATCAGCGCCTGATACTCCATTGATTAACCCGGTCCAATATTCATCGACCGTATTACCAAGAGGGGTAATAGCACCCATTCCTGTAACAACTACTCTTTTCAATTCCATATAGTTTGTTCAGCTTTTCAGTATTCAAGATTAAAACCGCCTTCGATCCGATACTTTATTAATCTCAGTATACCGGATTCCGAAGGCGGATCCATTTATTTCCCTGTTTGCCGGCAAGCAGGCATTTTATCATTCGTCCCGACGACGTCGGGACGAAATGCATCAGGTGCATTATTTAGCATGCTCTTCCAGGTAAGCTACTGCCTGACCTACCGTAGTGATAGTTTCGGCCTGCTCATCAGGAATGGAGATGTTGAATTCTTTTTCGAATTCCATGATCAATTCAACGGTGTCTAATGAATCGGCACCCAGATCATTGGTGAAGGACGCTTCGTTAGTTACCTCTGCTTCGTCAACACCTAATTTGTCAATGATGATCTTTTTTACTCTTGATGCAATGTCTGACATGTCGTAATAGTTTAGTTATTATGGGTGCAAAAATATACTTTTTGAGTAAACCAGCATCGGAAACTCAATTTTTTCCGTTTTTCTCCTAATTAACTGAATACAAATTGATAAGAGCCAATTTATTTTTTAAAACATCATAAAATAATAAAGCTGTTCCGTTGCCTGTGTTATAATTCTTTGTAAATTGAAAACCTTCAACTATTTCAATTTTATAAATGGCGCTTAAAATTATTGATCACGGTTCTCCCGAATACCTGCAAATGGTAAGGCTTCGGGATATTATTCTGCGCAAGCCATTGGGCCTTGGTTTTACACCTGAAGATCTCGAAATGGAAAAAGACAATATGCTGATTGGCGCTTTTGAAGATGAAAACATGTTAGGCTGCTGTATGCTTGTAGAGGAGCGACCAGATATTGTTCGTCTACGCCAAATGGCTGTATTGAATGATCTTCAGGGAAAAGGAATCGGAAGAGCGTTAATGAATTTTGCTGAAAACCTGGCGAGAGACCGGGGCTATAAAATAATAAGAATGCATGCCAGGCACAATGCTGTTGGCTTTTATGAAAAAGTAGGCTATAAAGTAAAAGGAGACCAGTTTATTGAAATCACAATCCCGCATTTTTTAATGGAAAAAGAACTATAAAAAGGAACAAGGTACAAGGCGCAAGGTACAAGTTGGAGCCATTTAGTTTGAAGTTTGCTGCGTATGTCGAAGGAATGAAGCTTCCGATGACCTGGGAAAGTCAGATGAAAAAATGAAGATGAAAATTTCACGACTTGAGGTGAAGGAAACTACCAAATGGTGGATCTCATTTTAACGTATGAAGATAAACTCCTCGAACAAATAAAGGCAAAAATGATTGACGAGGTTGAACAAATAAGGAAAATATTATCCGCAATAATTATAAGACGCGGAGGGTAAAGGAAATTTTCAAATTTCACGACTTGTGCCTTGCGTCTTGTACCTTTATTTCTTCTTCGCATTCTCTTTTAGAATCTGCCTTAATTCATATACTTCATCTTTATCCCTGCACCCACTTTTTGGGACAAGAAAAAAAGAACGGCTATCGAAATAAAGATGAAAGAAGTGAGGGCTTTCAATAAAATAACTCAATGCATCCCATGGCCATGAGCGGGAGCCTTTCTCATGTTGTAATGAAAAACCTTCTTGCTCAAAACTCATACTGAACTCATGCCGGAAGGTTTCAGCTCTCCTGTATACCATCATTGGCAGAATAAACCAGAAACTTATCATAAGTACTATCCACAAAAGAGATCCTACCAGGAAAGCCAGTGGAGTGATCTTTTTCATAGCATATAAAACAAGTGAGGCTAATGCAAATACATTGACCAGAATGATCATGATGCGGATTTCCGGCCGGCTTATAAAATGATAACGCAATGCTTGTAAGACCTGACCTTTTTCGTATTGAAAATATATCGTCATAGAGTTATTACTTGTTGCTGATTATCTAAAAACTTCTGGCAGGCAAACGTACAACGATTTTTATCGATCCTGCCATCACCTTTTCTCATAATTAAAATACTTAGTATTCTTTAACCGGTGAAATAAAAAAAAACCTGCCACGAATGGTGGAAGGTTTCAGGATGAGTTAATAAAAATATTA
>JAKFEJ010000263.1:0-7196 GCA_036675745.1 Chitinophagaceae bacterium
CAAATCCATCATCAATCCCCAACTCAACGAAATATACAACAATCCCAATACAGCAGCGCCAAACGACTTTAATTCAATTTTATTCTTTTGAAAAATCCCGGTGATCAATAAAATAAACCCGGCTCCTGATACAGGTAATGAAAAATTATCTTTCAAGCCATATCCGGCAAGATTGTATGCAGGCCCGCAAAACCATAACATCAAACCATAGCCTATCAGCATCAAACCAAGTTTGGTGTAAATATGGAATGTTGTAGAATGAATTTTTTCTATCAACCGAAAATATTCCCACCAGCAACCAAAATGAATAACAGAAAATAATATTAGAAAACTCCATTGATTCCACAATAAACCAACTAGCATTACTACTACAAAAATGATGGCTGTTAATGCTCTTGTCCGGAAAGTCTGCCAGTTAAATGCCATGCTGAACTAACGAGTTTTAAGGTTCTAAGTTTAAAGTTGCGGGGATCGTTACTATAATTAACTCCTGTCATCTACCATCTGACCTCTGTCAACTCTTTCATTAAACGATCCGCCTGTGGGCAGAAGTTTTTTTAAATAAAATAAATAAACCGATCACTACCGGCACAGCCAAAATTCCCCAGAAACTGGCCTCATCCTGCTTCATCGCTTCTTGCAGAGGTTTACCCTGCTGCGTAGCAACATACAATACTGTTATCGCCAAAGCATTGTTGATAAAGTGTGCCAGTATGCTCAGCCAAAGTTTACCCGAATAATGAAACAACGCTCCGAGCACTATACCGAGGAAAAAACGGGATAAAAATCCATAAAAAGAAAAATGCGCCAGGCTGAATAAAATGCTTACAACAATAATCGATAGCCATGGGTTATTGGTACCACGGGTCAAAAAGTTTTGTAAGCCGCCGCGAAACAATGTTTCCTCACACAATGCAGGCAAAAAAGCCATAATCACCAAAGCAATAATATAATCTTTAGCATTTTTCAGGCTGATGATAGCAGATACCTGCCGATTATATTCTTCTTCCAGTGTATCAAACTTTATTTTCCAGCTATCGGGTATCGGGGTGTTGTTAGTAAGATAGGATAATGAAGTAGCTACCAGTAGCGATGCGCCAACAAGCAATACTACCAGGCCTACCTGGCTCAGTTTAATATCAGTAGAAGAAAATCCCAACAATTTTAGCGGCCGCCTGTTAAGCAGTGCCGCTGTAACAACTGTCGGAATAAAAAAACCAATAATAGCTGTTAAGGATTGAATGATCTTCATTACATCACTGTTGGCAGGATTACTCATTCCTTTTTGCATTTCGGCAAAACTCTTTCCTGTCATTTGTTGCCATACCTGGGCCCCAAGTACAGACGCCAGTATCAGACCACCTATGGCAAATGCGATCAGCATAAAAAACCCGGCTGTATAGGAAATCCCCTTAGAATCGTTGTCTAACATAATTTTCGGTAATAATGGTGTAAATTCGCAGGCTCAAAAATAGTTGACCGTTGCCAGATGACAGTTAATAGCCTTGGATTTCTTTTCTAAGAGGTTTACTGTCAATTATCAACTGTCACCTACCCTCTTAACTATGATCAAAATAGGCGACAATATATCTCTTCCGGATTTTCCGCTGCTTCTCGCTCCCATGGAGGATGTCAGCGATCCGCCCTTTCGTGCCGTATGCAAAGACAAGGGCGCCGACCTGATGTACACGGAATTTATTTCGTCAGAAGGATTGATAAGAGATGCCATTAAAAGCCGTAAAAAACTAGACATTTTCGATTACGAAAAACCTGTCGGCATTCAAATATTCGGTGGCGATGAAGAAAGTTTATCACTTGCTGCAAAAATTGTAGATGTTACCAACCCCGATCTGCTGGATATTAATTTCGGTTGCCCGGTAAAAAAAGTGGCATTGAGAGGCGCCGGTGCCGGTGTGTTGAAAGATATCGACCTGATGGTGCGGCTTACTTCTGCTGTTGTAAAATCAACTTCCTTACCTGTTACTGTAAAAACACGATTAGGCTGGGATGATAATACAAGGAATATTGAAGAAGTAGCAGAACGTTTGCAGGATGTTGGTATTAAAGCATTGGCCATTCACGGACGTACCCGCACACAGATGTACAAAGGTGAAGCCAACTGGGAGTTGATCGGTAAAGTGAAAAGCAATCCCCGCATCAATATTCCCATTTTTGGCAACGGTGATATTGATTCACCTGAAAAAGCATTGGAATATAAAAACCGTTATGGTGTTGATGGCATCATGATCGGCCGTGCGGCTATTGGTTATCCCTGGATCTTCGACGAGATCAAACATTTTTTCAAAACGGGTGAGCATTTACCTTCTCCAACTATCGAGGATCGTGTAGCTGTGTGCCGCAAACACTTGCAGAGATCAGTAGAATGGAAAAATCCTGTTGTAGGTATAAATGAAATGCGCCGTCATTATGCCAACTACCTGAAAGGCTTGCCTAACATTAAAGAGTTTCGTAACCGCTTAGTGACATTAAAAACCGAAGTAGAAATAAATGAAGTACTGGATGAAATAGTTACAACCTATGCCGGGTATGAATTTGAACATTCGCCCATTGAATTGGTGAATTATCATGAAAAATGCCCGGTGTAAAATCCCTGTTTCCGCCGCGGCGGAGAACTTATGACTGAGATTCTTATTTGTTTGTTTAGTTCTTTAAAGTAAATAATTATTGTGTAGCCAGCGATATTACTACTATCGGCTTCGTTGCGTCGCACACTTGTACTTCCTGTTCTTTACTCAACAATCAACATCATTCAGATAAGTGTATTCATTGAAAATTGAGCGTTGAACATTGAGCATTGAACATTTTTTTTCAAACCCAACAACATGCCCTTATCTACTTACCAATCTCTTTTATCAAAATATACAGCCCATGCCAATTCACTCAATCAGCAACTTCGCTGGTTTAGCTTGCTCCGTCTTTTATTATTTTGCGGTTTTATTTTTTTAGGATACAAATCAATACAAACCGGTGACCGGTTATTTATCTTTTCAACCATCGCATCTCTTGTCATTTTTCTTCTTTTTATCCGGGTGTATGATAAGTTCCAAAGCAAAGCTGCTTTTTATAAGGAACTTGCCAAATTAAACAGCAATGAAATCAATTTTCTGAATGGCCAGTCTTCTGTCTATGCCAATGGTATAGAATATACCGACCCGCATCATCCTTACTCTTATGACCTGGATATGTTTGGAGATGGTGGATTGTTTCCCTATCTCAACCGTACCAGTACAAGTTTTGGTAAAGAAGCGCTGGCCCAATCTTTATTACATCCCGTTACAAAAACTATTCATGCACGCCAGCAAGCTATACAAGAGCTAACAACCAAACTTGAGTTTCGCCAGCACCTGCAGGCCCATGGCGCTTTACTGGATACTAAAGAGAAAGAGCTGCAACAACTTAAGGCATGGCTGAATGCAAAACCCGGCTTTACAAACAAAACAACTTATTGGCTGGTAATGCTTTTTCCGGTAGCAACTATTGCCTGTCTTGTTTATTATTTCATTTCTGAGCAAGATCAAATGCTCAATATTTTCTATTATTTATTTATTGTCAATCTTATCATCGCCGGTGTATTTGCAAAAAGAATATCGGCACATCTTTCCGTATCTACTTCCGTCACCAAAATATTACAGCAGTTTGCCGGCCAATTGCAGCAGATCGAAACGCAATCTTTTCAATCGCCGTTGTTACAGCACTTACAGCAGGGTTTGAAAACAGGAAACCTCACGGCATCGCATTCTATCGCAAAGCTGGCATCGCTATTCAATTATTTGGAAACGGTGATTAATTTAGTTGTCAGCGTATTACTCAATGGGCTTTTTCTTTTTCATGTACATATTTTATATGCACTTGAAAAATGGAAACAAAAAAACGGAGAGCATATTCTACCCTGGCTGGAACTATCAGGTGAAATAGAGGCATTGAATAGTTTTGCCAATCTTTCTTTTAATAACAAAACATTCTGCCAGCCACAGGTAAGCGACACGGAAACATTGGTGGCTGACAATATGGGTCACCCCCTAATCCGTAAAGAAAAAAGGATCAACAACAGTATTTCATTTGCTGAACATCGGTTTGTGATCCTTACGGGTTCCAATATGTCAGGTAAAAGCACTTTCCTTCGTACGCTTGGAATTAACCTCGTCCTGGCAAGAGCAGGAAGTAATGTATGTGCCGATCAGTTTATTTTTTACCCGTATGCCGTGCATGTAAGTATGCGCATTACCGATTCATTACAGGACAGCGAATCATTCTTTTATGCAGAGCTGAAACGCTTGCAGGGTATCATTCATCAATTGCAGGCTGGTGAAAAAACGTTTGTGATACTGGATGAAATTCTTAGGGGTACCAATAGCAACGACAAACATAATGGCACCATAGGCCTTATCCGCAAATTAGTTGCCGCCAATGCCTGTGGTATTATCGCCACGCATGATCTCACTGTTTCCAAACTAGCCGCAGAAAACAATGGCTATATCAGCAATAAATGTTTTGAATCGGAGATCATCAATGACGAACTCATTTTTGATTATAAACTGAAAGAAGGAGTTTGTACGAAACTCAGTGCTTCATTCCTGATGAAAAAAATGGGCGTAATTGATGCGTAGAATATCGTCACAGATTTCACAGATTAGCACGGATTAATGCATTATATTGAAATCTTCTAAAAATCTTGTCTGTGATAATCTGTGAAATCTGTGGCAAAGATCAATGGGATGAAACTGCTTTTAGCCCGATAATTGACCCGATCAGCATTGTAATAAAAAACAACCGCCAGAAATCGGCGGGTTCTTTAAAGAAAATTATTCCCATCAGCACGGTACCAACAGCGCCAATCCCTGTCCATACGGCATAAGCAGTGCCGATAGGCAATGTTTGAGTGGCTTTGTATAATAAGAACATGCTGATAGAAAGGCATACAAAAAAACCGATCATCCAGGCAACAGTATTGCTGCCGCTTTCTCTCGCCTTTCCCAGGCAGGTGGCAAAACCAACTTCAAATAATCCAGCAATAATTAATAATATCCAGTTCATAGATCGATTGCATTTTTTACTTCATCACTCAGCGGCGAAACACCCGTGTCAAAATATTTTATCAGCTTACCATCTTCGTCCACCAGGTATTTGCAAAAATTCCAGGTTGGCTCCTGGTCATTCCAGCCATTAAGTGTCTCATCACTCAGCCATTTAAAAATTTCATTCTGCTGCTTTCCTTTGATCACACTGCTTTTGGCCGCTAACGGAAACGTTATGCCATAATTTACCTTACAAAACTCCGCAATTTCTTTGTCGGTTCCTTTTTCCTGCTCTTTAAAATCATTCGCCGGGAAAGCGATTATCATCAACTTATCTTTTTTGGTTTCATACAGTTTTTGCAGATCGTCATACTGATTGGTATAGCCGCAATCGCTGGCAGTATTAACGAGTAACACTTTTTTCCCTTTGAGTGATCCCAGTTCTAATTCACTTCCGTCATTTAAGTGCACAGAAAGATTGTGCAGGGATCTTAATGTTGTTACTCCTTCACTGTTTTCCATAACTTTTATTTTTTTACCTGTTATTTTATTAAACCACATTAATGCCGGGTAAACCGCTTTCATTACTTTTTGCCGGTAAGTCATGTTTTTTGAATTTCGGTTAACAATGGCAACATAACTAAAAAAAAGTATTGCCGCTACACCTATTACAATTAAAAACCGTTTCGGTTTATTGCTTTTCATTTTCTTTAAATTAACTACAAACGATAAACCACAAACTACCTGATCACCCACTTAAACAATTTCAATTTTCCTTTAAAAGGCGGGTATTTAACATCCGGATCAAACCAGGTTGGGGTTTTCATGATTGCTTTTTTATGGCTGAAGGTTTCAAAAGAATATTTTCCGTGATAGTTGCCCGTACCGCTAAATCCCCTTCCACCAAAAGGCAAGTTATGATTGGTTAAATGCCAGCTTGCATTGTTTACACAGCCGCCACCAAAGGCAATGTTTTCCAACCACTCCTTTTCCTTTTTTTTGCTGGACGTAAAAACATAAAACGCCAGCGGATTAGTATTGCGGGAGATTATGGCCTTCGCTTCTTCAGCAGTCGTAAATGAAATAACGGGTAATACAGGGCCAAATATTTCATCTTTCATTACAGCCGCATCCAATGAAACGTCTGATAATATTGCTGGCTCAATAAATAATTTTTCCTTATCGCTTCTTCCCCCATGCACAATTGTCCCCTGAGATAAATAGGTGATAACCCTGTCGAACTGTTTTGCATTTATCATCTTTCCATAATTGTAACTTTCTTCTGGTTTGTCGCCAAAAAATTTCTTAATAGCATTTCTTAATTCTTCTACCAGTTCATTTTTTTTGGATTCTTGTACCAGCACATAATCCGGGGCGACACACATTTGTCCGGCATTTGAAAATTTGGTCATAGCAATACGTCTTGCTGCTACTTTAATATTGGCGTCATTTTCCACTATACAAGGGCTCTTACCACCCAATTCAAGGGTGACCGGGATTAAATGTTCCGCCGCCATTTTATATATTATTTTTCCGACAGCTGTACTCCCGGTATAAAACACATGATCAAATACAAAATCCTTCATCATCTGTGGCACTACTTCGGCACCATCGCCTTCCATGTATAAAATATATTCCGGCGGGAAATTCTCTTCAATTATTTTTTTCATAACGGCAGCGGTAGCTGGTGCAAACTCACTGGGTTTTAGTACGACACAATTTCCTGCTGCCATAGCCCCTGCAAGCGGGGTAAATAATAGTTGCAAAGGGTAATTCCACGGTCCGATGATCAATACGGTACCCAATGGTTCTTTTAATATGTAGCTGGATGACGGAAGGTTCAAAAGGTTAGTAGCTGTTCGCTCTGGTTGCATCCAGCGACGCAGGTTTTTTATAGCACTGTTGATCTCGCTGAGAAGAAACCCCGTTTCCGTTACCCAGGTTTCCTCCGGACTTTTTTTAAGATCAGTGAACAACGCATCGTATAATTCCTGTTCATGATCAAGAATAGCTTGTTTTAATTTTTGTAATTGTTCCTTACGAAATTGATAGGACCTGGTAACGCCGCTATTGAAATATTGACGCAGGGCGGCCAGATTATACTTGCCGGATAATGTACTCATTAGAAATAATTGATACATTCAAGTTAGGTAAGAAAAT
>JAKFEJ010000262.1:0-7032 GCA_036675745.1 Chitinophagaceae bacterium
CAACAATCGGAAATCAAAAGATTCGTAAATTTTCACTTATTTCAGTACCGAGTCTTCATTCGAAATGATTCTCAGGCGATCTCTCGGCCAGCAGTATCTGCTTTTATAATGAATTTGGCGGCCGGACTCGCCGTTTCATAAAAAATTATCCATCTTTGTTTGCTAAGCAATATAAACTGGATGAAATTTATCAATAGCGCTATTTATTTTCTAATTGCGCTTTCTTCCTGCAATTCAGAAGCCCACAAAACTTCCCCTCAATCAACCAATGAACTGATTCAACGATTCAAGCCAGTTTTGAATGGCGTTTGGGTGCAGGTTGATTACATGGATGATATTATAAAAACAAAATCTCCTTTTAAATCCAGCGAAAAGCTGACTTTCATAAGCGAGTTGGTTATAGACACTTCGGGCATTTCAGCGGACAGTATGATAGTAGGTACAGCTCTTGGTAATCATGAAGGTTCTGATTTCATTCTTTATTTCAAACAAGGTAAAAAGCAAAACTCATTACTTACCGGCATTACTGACTTTGAACAGCCGACTGATTCCTATGAATTCGGTTACGAGGTCAGTAGTAATGATACCGCCTTGGCGATATACCATTACGACAAAAATCAAAAGCTTCTTGATAAAACAAAATATATGAAGGTTGCTGAGGTTACTCCCGGCAGTAGCCTGGAGGATGGGTTTCAATATATGGTTAACAAAAAATTGATAACAGGATCATATAAAGTAACAGACAGCGCAGGTATAGAAAGATCAACCCAACTGACCAGTGAAGGAGTTATTACCGGGTTACCGGGCTTCAACACTTATTATATAATTACAGATTTTGTAGCATCTCCTGAAGATAACATGGATAAGATTTGCTTTGACATTCAGACCGATCGGCAAACCTGTTATGCCTTTGAAATTAACAGGGACACCATAAGCCTTTTTAAAGCCCGTGAAGATGAAACAGATACTTTATTTAAGAAGGGAAATGCATTATATAAATTTGTGAAGCAATTTTAAATGTCGTACCGAAGGCTTATATCAGAGAATGCTTTACTTTTAAGGAGATTGACCAATATCTCCTGTTCTCCTGAATGTTCCAAATCTATAAACTAAGTAAAATCTATAGGGTAGTTATGGTTAGTTTACAAACTAACCATCAACCTCAAAGATGTTGTCATTCTCCCATAACTCCGGTGTCACTCCTTCGGAGTTTATACAAAACGCTCTACCGACCTGCTATAATAATTACATCCCTTCGGGATTTATGCGAAGCCTGAAAGGCTGATATGATTATAGAAAAATGAATAGATAAAAAATTTCTAAAACCCTGAAAGGGTGGCATTACTCCTAATTCCTTTCTGAGTCGCCACTAATTAAAATTCATATGCGATATCCCCCTCGCCTTGATTAGTGTTCGTAATAAATGAGTTTGCCCCGATGTCGCTCCACGCACCGGGACTTTCCCCGTGTCACTTGATCGGAGTTTATTTCACCCCTGCATCGCATTTATATAATCATACATCCATTCGGGATTTACGGCAATCCGGCCGGGCGGATGACATGATCATAGAAAATGAATAAATATAAAGCCGTTGCAACAATCAAATAAAGGTTCTATTAGTTTTCTTAGCTGAAGAGTAATTCTGAACGTATAACGTTTCGCTGTACACATTGCAACAAATTAGTTGTCTAAACCTTTACATCAACAAGTGAAATCAAAGAAACTTCAAGAGCTTTCGAAATTTCATATAAAGTATAGAGTGTAGGATTTACTTTTCCATTTTCCAATTTTTCAATAGCCTGTCGGTCTTTACCGCAAGCCCTGGCAAGATCAGATTGTGTCCAGTCTTTTTTAATTCGGAGGTCAATAATGCGCTGGCCTATCTTTTTATTTAAATCTGTCTTTTTCACATTGCTAAAGTGGAAAAATTTAAATTATAATTTGTCATATTAAAAGTTGACAGTCTGAAATGCTTTATATAAGTTTGTCATATTATTGTATGACATGTGGTTTTATCATTCAATTACTAAACACTTAAACCATGAACCAGCAACTCCGCCATCGCATCCTTACCCAATATCCTGACTGGCATAAACAGCCCTTGCGCCTCTCCATACAGGAAATGAAAAATCCTCATACAGTTCTTACAGAATTCTTTTCCTGTTATCATCTTACCGATATTCGAGCCTGTTTAAAGGAATGGCTCACCGAAGCAATGCGACCCAATGACCCCTGGCTATGGATTTTGTCTGCGTCTATGATCATATAGAAAAACTCATCGAAGCGGCATGGCTTCTTCACACCGCTAAACCAAAAAAGAAAAAGAACAAGCGACGATAAATATGCCGGCAATTCACTATTAGACTTCCCAATTCCTGTCACCCTGTCTGTTTTAGAGTAAAAACTAATCAAAAAGGGTTGACCCGTCCTCCCTATCAAAGCCCACTCAAAGCCCAGTCAAAGGCATAGTAAAAGCGTTCATCATCTACCCGTGCCAATATGACAAGATTTATCCCTTCCCTGCATATTCTTAACCATAAACCGCCTCAATCATGACCGCATTCAACGAGCCTGAATGGCTGAAACTACTCTTCCTTCTCAGTGACACCCGGACCTGGATCAATGAAATGGAAAAAGACCTTTTTGATAAAACACCTGTTGTTGAAAAAAGAAAGCTCTTTCGGAAAACCTATTATATCACTGCCGCTTCATTGGCCCATATTGTCGAAAGGCATTACTATAAAATACCCCGTCATCCGGGTGCCGCCAAATTCACGGTATCAGTATCTGTCATCCTGCACTGGATAAGAGAAGCGTATCACCAGCCAATGTTTCCGGCAAATGGTACAGGCAATCATTTTCGTATGCTTGATACCGCTATCTCAATCGGCCACGATCGTGATGGTACTGCTACTACTTATATTACAGTCATTACACATCCTTGCGGTAGTATCAAAACAGCTTTCCCCGGTTTGTTTAAATCCAATGATGCTGTTTCATCATCTGTACTAATTCCGATAGAACAAAGCAATCAAAAGAATTAATTTAGCACGCGGTTGTTGGTGTTTTCTTTCAATAACGACACGAACTAAAATTCATTTCAATGACGAGTTCGTATCCTGTAACCTCAAACAGTGAGAGTTCGTTTAACATTAGAGTTCATAAAAAAATTATCAATCTTTGTTTTAAGCAAAATGAATCTGGATGAAATTTTATTGTACTTGCGGGGTATTCTTCTTCAACTATCAGGAATGGTCTCACGGTTTGGTCAAAGCCCACCCTGGTGTATGAACCTCTTCAACAATCGGAAATCAAAAGATTCATAATATTTCATTTGCGCGGAAGGATAAATTGTTTAATCTGAAAAATTGCCACACAATCAATCCGTTGCCATGTTAACAATACTTTACGGGCCATTTGCTTTTAAATAAGCAAATAGTTTTAGACTTTGTATGAGCAAAGTTTATAATTGATTTCGTTTAAACATCGGTTAACATTCATCTAAATCAAACCCTATGTCTGCATCTCTACTTAAAAATTTATGTTTTGTCATACTCCTGGGTTCCTGCGCTTCCTCCTCACGAAATGGTAAGCAAACTGTAAGTAACAATACAATTGATACGGACAGTTCATTACAACCCTCAATAGCTTCAGATCAAAAACCTCAATCGTTAATGGATCTTCCCCAGACGCAGAATGGTGGCTTTGTGCTGGCTCCTGGTTTTTATGAAGCTGAGTTTAAAACCTATTGTTTGCAGCCGGGAACTCCTGACCCTTCACAGGGAGACGCTTATTTGCAGGGCCCCGTAACAGGATACCGGAAAGATATTATAGAATCTGTTTTATTGAAATCAAGAGAAAGGCCGGAAATGGATCAAAAAAATATTCAATTGCTTTTGTGGTCAGTGGTAAGCGGTTCCAATTTCAATAAACTTTCTTACCCGGTTCAGGCGGATGCAATGAAGTTGTTAACTCCCAAACAAGTTTTTACATTGAAAGGCGGGGTGGCAGGAGTTATAAAAACAGTTGCGAGTTCTTCAAAAATATTTAATGCTGACAATGGCATGCAGCGCCTTTTTGAAACAGGCATTACTTCTTATGAGAGTTTTGAACGTTTGGCTGTTTTGAATGAGCCTTCGCAGATCAGGCGAACAGGTGTAAAATACGATCAGTGGTACAGGCAGAAAGAAAATTATTATGTCAGGTATTTTCCTGCCAGTTATAAAAAAGTAAGGATACAGGTTTATGTACCGGATAGCTTGACGGACGCTGAAGGTAAAGTGGATGGTGAATATGTGGTCTTTGATCCTACAGGGCAGCAGGCCATTCCCGCTTTTACCAATGCGCAACGTTTGGGTATCGGTGCACCGGTGTTGGATATTATCAGAGTCATTATCGACGTAAACAAACGGTCGAACCATCCAACGAATCATCCAAAAAAATTGCCTGAGAAAAAGATTACTAAGACTGCTTCCTGAAGCAAATAGTTTTCCTCCATGGCGGATGTTCAAAAAATAACACGCCTCGATTGATGTTTTTTTAGAATTATCGAACATGCAAGAGTGCAACGCAGGTAAAACTGCATTCTATTTTGTAGTTCACTTTCAAAAATAAAATAACCTTATTGACTCTAGATTACAGTTTTTTACCGGCTTTACTGATATGTTTTTTAAAATTGAGATAGTCCAGGAAATAAATAACTTTTAAGGAGAGATTGTTATTGTTATCTGAGTCGAGGGTATTGCCCAGGTTTTTGAAATAACCATTTTCTACTTTATTGGTGTCGTGTTGTGTTGCATTTTTCCACACAATGTTTAAGAAGCTGCCGGGTGCAAACTGCAAGGTGTATACCATATCTATATTAAAGAAGTTTACATTCTTGTTTGCATCAGGATGATAGTTTTCGTGTAGCAGCAAACTGCCATCCTGCTGCAGTATATAAAATTCTTTATTTTCAACAGTGCTTAAATAATGTCTTGCGCGGAAAGTAATACCCATCTTGTTGGTGAAACTGTATTTGGCGCTGAGTATATGTTCGATGGTATTTACTTTTCGCTTGGCAAAGTTTATATCGCTGCTGCCTTCAACATATGTGTAACCCATATTGTTGTAACGCGGTTGATAACTGATGCGGTGGGATAGTGTTAATTTATTATTGAAGCGGAAATTTTGACCTAGCCACATATCCACGGCAAAAGAATTATAGAAATTGATGCTTGACCGTGCGTACAGTTCTGTAAACCATGAATACTTTTTGCTTGAATTACTTTCAAACCATAAGCCTCCGCTGATGTTTTTACCCCGTTTAAAAAACCAGCCTTCTGTTCTTGGCTCGTAAAAATCATTTTGGTCAAAATTGTAAGTCACATTGCCTCCGATCCACCACAATTTTTTGCTTTGAATATTTGTATTCACATTTAAGCTTGCAGATTGATAGTTTTCATCGATAGGCGCAATTTTCTTTGAGAGAATACTTAGGTTTGTATTAAAGTTAATGTTGATACGGTTGTACCAGTTTTTCGGTTCAATCCATTTATAACCTAACCACAGGTAATGGTTCAGGAAATTATTGTTGGTGAAATAACCCATATCATCACTGCTGTATTTGGTATCTGTTCTTTCCTGCGAGAGACTAAAATTGAAACGTCCGCTTGTTTTGGCTACATGCAGTTCATGACTGAAACCACTTTGTGTTTTATCGCCGGGCAGGTATCCGAAACGGTTACTCATGGCCAGTTTGCCTCCGAGATTCCCCGTATTCTTTTTATTATTCAGTTCAAATAAACCTGCAGTTACATTGGCGTCATAGTCATGCCCGCTGCGCCAGACATTGGTGTTTATCAGTGATACACTTGAGTTATTCTTCAGTGTTTGATCAAGTACCAGTACATTGTAATTGGTAAGCGGATCAGTAAGTATTTTTCTTTTTTCTTTTGTATCTGTATTTTCAATAGTGGCATACTGCTCTTTTGTTATAGCATTTAAAATGCCTATACCTAAACCATTCTGCATTCTGCCAGAGATCTTTGTTGCATTGATCAGTTTTGATTCTGTAGGATTTTTTACAACGGTTTCGTTGCTGTCTATTTTGTTGTACACATCGTATAAACGAATAGGGGATCCGCCAATCCGTCTTGAATAAAAAAGGTTGCCTTTGCTGAACAGTTCAGTACCTTCTGTAAAGAAGTTCCTGTACTCATTAAACTTTACTTCAAATGGGGTAAGGTTAAGCACCTGGTTATCGCTTTGTACCTGTCCGAAATCCGGTATCAATGTAGCATCTAATGTAATCGCCTGGTTAATGCCGTACTTAACGTCGAGCCCGCCATTTACCTGGCTTGTCCATTTTTTTTGCCCCGGTTGATTGGTCGGAAAATGATTGGCATAAACAGAAAAATAAGGGGAGAACTGCAAACGCAGGGGAGGCTTAATATTGGAAATATTTTTCCAGGTTCCTTCCTGGGTAAGAAATCCATTTACATTGGGGTCTATGGGGTTCCATGTGTTTTGCTGTTCAGTTTTTCTTCTGCGGCGTGTAATATTAAGACCCCAGTCCTGCACCTCTTTTTTACCGAACCGGATGGCAGAAAAAGGAATGAACATTTCAAAACTCCAGCCACTGTCTGTGATAACAGCTCCGCTCTGCCATACTGCATTCCAGCTAAAATCTTCCATGTTGCTATTTGGGCTGGGCGGATTCATTTTTGCATCCCATTGTTCACCCAGGGGTGTAACAAAGTATTCAAATCCATTCAGCTTGTCATTATAGGTATCAAGAATTAAACCTACATAATCATTGGTACCAAAACCATCACGGGTGCCAATTAGTTCTGTAGCGATGCTGTCCTTCGTTCTTTCATGGCAAAAACCGCCGAAATAAATCCCTTCATCGCTGTACATGAGGTAAGCAATGGTTTTGTTAGCTGGATTTTCCAATGCACCGATCTTTGGCCTGAACTCGACCATATCTGTCATAACAGCGGCATCCTGCCAGGCAGTATCATTCAGTAAACCATCGATTTTTACAATAC
>JAKFEJ010000171.1:0-6926 GCA_036675745.1 Chitinophagaceae bacterium
CAACTGGCGTAAAATTATATATTCCTGCTATAGCAGGGGTGCCGCTGGCAGTTAGTATTATATTCTGTACTCCTGTGCTGGTAAAAACACCTGAACCGCTAAATGATATCCCGTTAATTGTATTTGTAGAAATAGTGTATGAACCAACGGAATCGACGATTACACTAAGGGTTACCGTGTTAGCAACTGTAACCGGAGTTCCCGCTGTAAAAGTGCCTGAAAGACTTGCCCCTGTACAGGATGCCGTTCCTCCATTGAAAGAATATTGGGCTGTACCGCCACCTGCACCGTCATTTTCAAAACTCAACTCTTTCCCACAGGATACAAAAAACAAGGACAGTAATAATGCAAATGAAGCAGATAATAAAAAGGTCTTTTTCAAAATTAAATATTTACGGATTATTTCATTGGTTGGTGATAAAGATATATTGCTGAAGTTATATTTCAAAGCTCAGCCGTGATTCTGTTTCCCAGGCGAGGTTAGCAAGGATCTTTTTGATTTTAACCCAGTCAAGAAAAGTTTGGTACCGTCTTTCAAAATCAACTCATCTTATGAAGTGTTTTTTATTGTTTCTTCTTATCAGTAGCCAATCATTTGGTCAGGGCCCTATTGAGAAAAATGAGTTCATTACGATCGGCGGAATAAAGCAATATGTACGCATCAAAGGAAAGGATATGTCAAAACCGATCCTTCTTTTTTGCATGGAGGCCCCCGGCAGTTCGGTGATGCGGCAAGCTGACCAAATGACCGGTAAATTGCAACAACAGTTTGTAGTGGTACATTGGGGCCAGCGTGAAACCGGCGAAACGTTCCGGCTCAATAAATCATCACAGCCGTTGACGCTGAATTTATTTTACAATGATACCCACGAGATGATTGACAGTTTGCTGAAACGGTTCCGGCGGCCGAAGCTTTACCTGGCCTGTTATTCATGGGGATCGGCTCCCGGCTTTCATATTGCCGGTAAATATCAAGGTCTTCTTTACGCTTATATCGCCATCAGCCCGGCCATCAATCAATGGGAAAGTGAGAAGATAGCCTTGGAAATGCTGAAGGAAAAAAGGAATAAAAGGGCGCAAAAAAGAATTGGCGCAGGTAAAGATACTTTTTGAAAATATAGAGTAATTGTATTACCACCGCAAATGGTTATTTAGTTTCGATGGAAAAAAATTTGTAGCACTCACCTGGTAGTGGTAAATCCCATCGGATTATCCGCAACTCCTTTCCAATACGGGATGAAACATTCGGCTGTGTTTCGCCCAAGCAAAATACAGTCAACATTTTTAAGGTTGTTTATGCAAAATTTCCACACTTCATTGTCCCACTTGATATTTGCTCTGCCATCATCCCCTTTTACAAAGCCGTCAAGTGAAATCACCACCTGTACTATGAGCTTTCGCATGTTTATTTACTGTTATTCATCACTGAACGAACTACTCCTGTCAAATCGCGGGTTCACAATGTTATTAAGTTTGGATCCAAATCGAAAGTTAAGACCAATGCTGGTGAAATAATTATACCCTGATGCAAGCTGTCTTCTTCTTGCTAATACTTCTTCCGGTGTTGCGCTTCCTTTTACCAGGAATACCTGGTCACGGGTAAGGCCACCGAATGCAAAGATGAAAAAGGATAAACCGCCGGTGATCCTTACATTAGTGTACATGTCTACACCAAGATTAAAGTATTTCCAGTTATGCAGATAATTATGATAAGCGATCCCGGCGTAAGAGTTACCCCATTTCTGGTTGAGTGAGAGGTAGGCAGTAGCACGATGTCCAAACAGTGTCTCTTTGGTTTTACCATATATAGTGCTGTCGTAATAGTTGTTTCTACGGGCTGTAAAACCATAACTGAATGTAAACAACTTGTTGTTCACGTCTTTATAGGGAAAGATATTATATTCAATGGCCGCTTTTAAAAACGCACGGCCTTTACTATTCGAAAAAGTATTTTGACTGTACTTTATTTCATAGGCCCAGCTCCAATTTGAACTAATACTTTGAACTAAATAGTGATTCACCGACCAGCTATGATTTTTCACTACATACTTTTGCGTAGTGCCGTTTTCGTCGTATTCAAAGAGTGAGCGGTTGCGGTTGGCGTTTACTCCCATACCTGTTTTCATTTTTTCGGTTACCCGGTTGGCGGAGAAGCTGCCATTGAAAACCTTGCTTTTATAATTGGCATCGGCGTTGATATCTACAAACCCGCCTACCCGCATCACCCAGGCATTCCAGGGATCGGCTGCATTAGTGTTTGTACTGGCCGTGTCTGCTGTTTTTAAACTTATTTCTATATTGGTTATGGCCACTGTTTTAGCAATAAAAGGAACAAGCCCCGCTTTGAGATATTTTAACTGCATGTTTCTCTGTTCAAATTCTGTCGCGTTTGGATCCGTGGTGTAGCGTAATGTGTCGGCCAGGTGCTTAAAATGCTGTTGGCCAAAGAAAATAAGCTGGTATCGGCTGCCACCGGCACCCGTGTTTTGACTGGTAATAAGAATATGCACATCAGCGGCGACATTATCCAACAAAAAGTCCACCACATTTATTTCGGACCGGATGTACTGCAGATCGCACCAGGTGTTGCTGCAATCAACAAAGACCTTTAACCGGGAGGAGTTAGCTGCCTGGCCAAAAGAAAAGGCATGAAGCATAAGCATTGCCGGCAGAAGCACACTCGTTATTTTCATGAAAGGTTGTTTGCTACAATGATAATGCAGGCAGCATCTTCCCACTGGATTTGTCTTGTAAAATGAATGTAAACGAATGTAAATTTTTTGTTTTTCAATGCCTTAACCCTGGCAAAAAACTTAATTTTAAGGATGAAGTACAAAGTCCTGTTGTTGCCGTCGCTAGCCGCCCTGATTATTTTTTTCACCGTGTATGCCAGTGGCAAAGACGATAAGAAAATGAGGGAGGAGACGCGGTACCACACAGCTCTCCGGATGATCGGTCACCAATTGCTATTGAGCGCCGGTGATGCCCGTTCAAGGGTATTACCCGTAAAACAATTACCCGGCAATAAGTTCGAGGTACACTTTGAGAGCACCATTTCCCTTCAGCCCGACTCCATCTTTCGTATCATCAGTGAAACCGCCAGGCAGTCATCGTTGCCGGATGATTACACAGCCGGCGTGGTGGAATGTACCAGCAACGAAATCGTATACAGCTTTGTAATGTCTCCTATTGATAGCAATATTATTGTGCCTTGTATCGGAAGAACCTTGCCCCAGGGATGTTACTATATCTCCATCAGCTTTGCTTCGTCAACACCTTCTATTCCGGGTAAGGCCTGGATAGTTGCTATTGCGTTATTATCGCTCTCAGCCTGGCCGCTTTATTCTTACCTGAAGAAAAGGAAATTTACAAGCGGTGAAGAGGAGATGGCACCGGTCTCAAAAAATGTTCTCAGCATTGGTAACTTTATTTTACACCCTGACGAGCGATACCTGGAAATTGGTGATGAACGAATCGATCTCACCGATAAAGAGTCGAAGCTGTTGCATCTTCTTGCCTTATCTCCCAATAGCACCCTTGACCGTGAAAAGCTACAAAAAGAAGTGTGGGAAAACGAGGGAGTTATTGTAACCAGGAGCCTTGATGTTTTTATCTCCCGCCTGCGAAAAAAATTAGAAAAAGACCCCACCTCCAGGATTACGAATATACATGGTAAAGGGTATAAGCTTGAAATAGACGCCTGACCAATCGAGTGGTCTGATGCCATGGGTCGGGCATGTCTCCAACGGCACCTACGGCAGGCGCTAAAGTAGTTGCATGAGGCGAAAAAGAGGTGCCGGAAATTTCGTTCAACCCGCGACCTATTATCTTTTCTCTTGTATCGTAAAATTACTCAACTCATACACTCCTCATACACTATCCATACACTATCCATACAGCATCCGTACATTATCTATACTGAAAAAATTTTTGTCTTACAATACACCCGGGTTGTGTCCGGCACTCCCCGTCGGGACCGAGTACGTATCAGAAGATTCGGAAGATCCCGCAAGGACGAAAGACAAGATTGTATGAATGAAGCCGGTTATATTTTCATGCATTACATTAGTTCGATAATTCCGATGGAGACACGCCTCGGGGTGACCTTATTTTACGGGCACTAACCAGGGCGGCGGGACAATATAAAAAAATCTGCCAGTGACAACCGGCAGATTTTTTATAACGTTTTTTATTCGGTAAGTTTCACAAGTTTCAGCTGCCTGTGCATGTTCCTTTGAATAAGTTTGACTATATAAGTGCCGGGTCTGTACCGATCACCTAATTGAATCGTTTGTCCAGCTAAAATATTTCGCACCTCGATGATCCTTCCATACATGTCAGTAACCTGCATAGTGATTTTATCTTTCAAATAATTGCTTCTTATGGTTAAATAGAAACTGTTACGACCTGGGTTGGGCATCGCCGTTACTTCAAGCGTGCCGGCATCCGCAGTTAATTCCTCATTATCTATATTCATCCTTGCGGCAAGATTAGCTGTAGCATTTGCATTCTGCACAACTACTTCACTATTACTCCCTACGGCAGTTACAGGGTTTTCTGTATCACCGGCGCCAGACTGATTGTCATAATATATTTTGCCAGATTTTTTATTGTAAATCTTTATCCGCACTTTATCTATTCCTGTTCCATCCAGGTTGCCGTCCACAACAGTCATAATAAATTTTATGCCACTCTGGCCTCCTATAATTTTTCCACTTCCTTTAAACTGTGCTTTTGCACCGGAAATAGAGAGGTAGTCAAAGTTTACAGCATTGAATTCAAACTCGCCTAATTTAAAATCAAACTGTGTTTCGCCTCTCGGCAGTGTAGCACCCTTGTAGTAGTTTACAGTGAAGCCGTAGCTAACATTACCGGTTGTGTTCAGATCAGATTTCAGCGCACCTGCCGGTGAACTAAACCATCCGCCTCCGTATGTATATCCGCCATTCGGATCGTAAATCACCACAATAGCTTCCAGTTCACCATTGGTATTGGCATAGGTAGTAACTCCTTTCTGATCCGTTACATTCATTTGCAGTTTGTATACACCTGGGGTGGTGAATTTATAGGAGCCTGCCGCTGTACCGTTCTTCATTGCTGAAGGTTCTGTTACTGTTCCTTTGATCGAAGTTTTATCATCTATCAGCCATGTAGCAGTATGTTTATTACCAGCTATATCCCAGAAGGTACCTGCAAAGTTTACAGTAGAACCAACTCTGAAGGCAGCGCCGCTGCGTGGTGAACTAACATTATGCGCCACTATCACAGGGATGGTTGCTACAGAACTGTTACCCGCCCCATCTGTACTTGTAATGGTAACTGTATATATTCTGCCATCACCTGTTCCATTGCGTTCTGCTCTCAATTTTACATGGTGCGCATCCATCACCTGGTAATCGGATATGTCATTGCCTTCATTATCGGTGACAGTAAGTACATTGGTTACAGAACTGCAATCATTAACCGTATAATCAATGGTTACATCCTTCATTTTATGGTTTGGTGGTGCCAGCATAGCCGGGTTAGCAGATACCCCGGAAATAGCCGGGGGAATATTGTCATTCACCATTATCGTTTGCTGGCAGGTGGAGCTATTGTTTGCTGCATCGGTAGCAGTCCAGGTGATGGTAGTAGTTCCTATCGGAAATTTATTATCCTGGGGAAAATCACTATGAGTAATGATGACCGTTCCCGAACAATTGTCCTGGGCTGTTGCCGTTCCGATGACAGCATTAGATATAGTTGCAGTACAAGCACCGGCATCAACATTTACGCTAACATTTGCCGAACAGGTAATAACAGGCGGAACCTGGTCTGCTACTGTAACCGTGAATTGACAACTGGCATTGGGCAAAGCACCGTTGGAGGCTGTTGTCGTAATAGTAGTAACGCCTTTTGGAAAACTGCTAAGTACAGAAGCTCCTGGAACAACAATAATACTTGTTAATGCTGCCAACGGATCATTTCCCGCTCTCCATGATAATGATAGTATTGGCGCAGGATCACCGGTTATTATATAATTGAGATTACCTAAATCCACCGTACCCAAACAGTCTTCTACGCTTGCAGAAGTAGTAACATTTGCAGGGCAAGTGAGAGTTGGCGGCACTGCATTGTGGATAGTAATGATCGCCGTCGATGTGTTATTAGCTAATGCATCAGCAGCTTCGTTGCTGCTGAAAACAGTTGCCGTATTATTGATCGTGCCGGGACTAATGGCGGTGGCAGTTATAGTAACCGATGTACTGGCAACAGGCGCCAATGTTCCTATGTTTCCTGTTAACACCTGGCTATTTACGGTGCCGGTAATGGAAAAAGCAGTAGCCGTTTGTGAGCTGATAGACCAATTCAGCCCGGCTGGAAGAATGTCTGAAAGTGTTACATCGGATGCACTGCCGGCGGCGCTTGTATTTGTTACTGTTATAGTATAGCCAACTTCCTGTCCCACACTTGCAGTAGCGCTATTAGCGGTTTTCACTACTGTAATGTCAGGTCCTGCAACTGTAATGGTTGCCGTCGATGTGTTATTAGCTAATGCATCAGCAGCTTCGTTACTGCTGGAAACAGTTGCCGTATTATTGATCGTGCCGGGACTAATGGCGGTGGCAGTTATAGTAACAGATGTACTGGCAGCAGGTGCCAATGTTCCTATGTTTCCTGTTAACACCTGGCTATTTACGGTGCCGGTAATGGAAAAAGCAGTAGCCGTTTGCGAGCTGATAGACCAATTCAGCCCGGCTGGAAGAATGTCTGTAAGGGTTACATCGGAGGCGCTGCCGCCGCCTATATTCGTTACTGTTATAGTATAGCCAACTTGCTCTCCCACACTTGCAGTAGCGCTATTAGCGGTTTTCACAACTGTAATGTCAGGTGCTGCAACTGTGAAGGTCACGGTATTATCGGTACTAGCAGAGACTGCATTTCCA
>JAKFEJ010000641.1:0-6904 GCA_036675745.1 Chitinophagaceae bacterium
CCTTTCGCTATTGATCACTCATCATTTTAGAATGTTATATTAAACTTCGATCCTAAAGAAAAATTAAATACTTTTTCTTCTTTGGAATAACCCATCGTTGCAGAAAGAATGACCAGGTTAAAGGGATTGTAATAAAATCCTCCTCCTGCAACATAATGCCAGCGCTTACTATCATTCTTATCATACCAGATTTTGGCTACATCATTAAATATAATAAGTCCTACCTGGCCGGGAAGAATATAAGATCTGCTGTCGAATAATTTAATACGGAACTCAAGGCTGCCATATGCCAGTGAAGTTCCTGAAAAACGATTTTTTCTGAACCCTCTCAATACATTATTATGTCCTATAGACAAGGCCTGGAAATATTCTATGCTATCATTAAAAATATGACCCGCCCCCAATTTTATAACTCCTATCACTCTTGCCGGAATTTTTAAGCTGGCATAAATTACCATATCCGATTCCAGTTTATTGACAGACCGGCTGGATTTATTGAGCGGTTGTAACACTGTCAGTTTATTTACCCACCTGATACCGCGGGTAGGAAAAAGATCACTGTTTAAATTATCTAACTCTGCAATAGCCTTTACGCCGGCATAGGTTTTTGTAGTATAGACAGAAACTGAATCAAGTCCTGCAACGGAAGGCTTACCCAATATATATTCATCATTATTTTTATACCGGTTCCAATAATGATAAAAAGTAGGGCCAACTGAAAAACTCAGCTTTCCAAAATACTTTTTTCTCAATAAAATATCACCCTCTGCAAATTTGTACCGGACCCTGTAAAAACTTATTGGTTTGGATTTATCTATTACAGTACCATTGCCAAATCCAAAAAAATTATTTAATACAGGACTGTTGATCTGGGCATTAAAAATAAGATCGGTTGAACGGAAAACATGAATTTGTTCGCCATGATATTTTACCTGCCATGCTTTTCTCATGAATGCAAACAAGGCCGTCAGCCGGTGATCACTGGCATAGGGCTGTTTGCGAAAACCAAACCTGGTAAGCCACAATCCTGTCCCCACCATTAATCCATCATCTTCATTAAAACCCAATACTACACGAGGATACCTTGTGATGGGGTAATTAAAATGCCTGATCTGGAATTCATTGATATTCGGATCATCTTCAAAATATTTTTTGGTTCCCCTTGAAGCTGCCAGGAAATTGGTATCAATACTATTATCGTATACAAAAGTTCTCAGGTTTCCTTTTATAAAAAATGAATCTTTACCCCTTCCGCCGATCATCCTGATACGTATAGAAGAATGCATACCGCTATCCACTTCAAACTTGTCCTCGCCATTAAACCCATATAATCTTATTTCTTTGGTTACCCGCTGATCAAATACACGTTGATACATTACAAAATTGGTATCCGCAGTTTTCCTGTAAGAAAACACCGTGAGCATTACGCTGTCATTAACGGCACTGATGGTAAATTTTTCATTTTCATTGCTGCCCAGTATATCTATTTCTTTTGAAAGGAACCTGTAATACTTTAATGATTCCTGCTTCAAAATTTTTTTCCGGCTGATCAGCTTATCAGTAATTTCTTTACCACTGATAGCATATACCTCTGGTGGCATTTTATGAATAGCATCGCTGATCTTTTGATCAGTCAGCTTGCTGGTAAAATCAGTAGCAACCCTTGTCCATGCTTCTTCATCCAGGTTATTCAGGAACATTCTGTCAAAATCTTTTGATACTGTGTTCAACCGGTTGATGTCATGTATCCTGTATTGCAATCCTTTCAGGAAAGGAATACGTCCTTTTGACATATACTTTACAATAAGACCATCGGAATAGAAAAATGCCTGGTCCCTGTCACGGGGAATTGGAATATACAATTTTCCCTGGCCGGTATCCCTGGTAGCCCATCTCCATTGATCAAAGTGGCGATCCCAATCGGCAATAAGCATATCCAGGAGGCGGGCTCTTAACACCGCTTCCTGGTCAACTGTATGGTCATTATCTTCCCGCATTTTATTGAATAACTTAAAACTGCTTTTGCTATCATTGGCGTAATCCGGATCTTTTCGTTCCAGCATGCAGATCTTATTTGCAAACAGCGGCTTATAATACCCCAGGGAGGGATCATCCGGAACATAAAAAAATTCAGGTGACGATACCAGTATATTGGTAGTATCTGCAAGAGTGGGAATAGCCAGCGGCGCAAACGGATGAGCTGCCGATATCAGGTCCTGAACAATATTGGATGCAAAACTCTCCCTGAAATTCTGCGGAATAGCAGCCGATGGATCTTTATCAATGGTACGAAGTGACCATTCTATTCCTTTCTTGTCTTTCAATTGAAGTGATCTTGTTTGCTTTCCACCCCCTACTCCTTCAATGGTGAATCCACCTTTTTCCTTATTTACATTGAATACTTTAAGGTTAACAGGTGTTGACCATTCTCTGCGATAATTATTTCCATTAAAAAGTCTTTGAATAGCCGTAGTTTTTCTATACTGCCCGCTTGCAGATGCCTTTACAAAATCTTTATAAACATATTGAACCGGTTTAACAGTATCTTCTCCTGGTATAACCGGCAAAGTGGAGTAATCAAGGATGCGATTGGTATAAGCAAGCTTTAATGAATCCGGTGATGCTTTATCCATCGTATAAAAATTAGCCCTGACATTTTTATTCCTCAAAATATCAAGTGTTACAAAACCTAAAGAACGGGCGGTGAACTCCGCTTTTCTGCCGGGTGATAAACGGCTGGTCTTACAACCGCTACCACTGATGATATAATTGTAACTGCTATCTTTTAATAATTGTAATGCATGTTCATGACCAGCCGCCATGATAACATGCGGATGCGTTTTAACGGCTTCCATAATGCGGTTGATCATATTGGTGTACGCAGGATGTTTAATATCCTGGGGGGTGCCAAAAACGCTGCGGGCTATAGGATATGCCGAGCCAATAACAGGTAATGGTATGTACAGGTTTTCCCGCAAATCGGTAAAAGGGAATAGGTGCTGTTTCCAGGTAAAATAGCCTCCATGCGGGCCATTGCTCTTAAACGGGTGATGGGTAGCCAGTATCACCAATTTTTTATAATTCCTGTTTAAAATATCATCCAGTTCGCTTATTACTTCATCTTCCGTTTTATACTGACAATCAGATTCAACACCGGGTTTATCATTCTGATGTATCCACCATTGGCTATCCATCATCACCAGCACCACATCATCCCCCAGCGCCACTTCTACTGGTCCGGGACAACCTTCTTTTGGATAAAATTCAACTTTCCCTTCACCAAACTGATCTACATAGATCTGTTGCCTCCTGACAGTTTCATATCCCCTGGCCCCGCCATTTTCCCAATCATGATTTCCCGGGATCATATATCCTTTTGCTGCCGTGCCTTTCAATAAATTAAGTTGGGAGTCCAAAGCAGCCTTTATATCTGAATACCGGCTATATGTTTCATGTGGCAAACCTGCATCATATAAGTTATCACCCAGGTACACAACCACTGTTTTTTTGTCAAGCTTTATATTTTTCTTAATGGCATCCAATACAGATGCCTGCCCTTTTATTAACTCCCCGGCATCTCCGACAAGGATTATCCTTGTCTTCACAGAATCAACCTGTGCCAGCGCTGCAAAACTTCCCAATAAAGCAGTTACAAAAACTAAAAATCGCATGTCTATTTTTTATTGTAAGAAAAGTAAAGTATATCCGCCACTCCCACATCAGCCGCTTCATTTGAAATGATCATCCCACCTGAAGGTGTAAAAGTGATGCCTTCCGGTTGTTTAAAAATGGCAGGGTCAATCTTGTAAACATTTTTAAAATTCCCGTTCACGTCAGTTACCACCAGTAGTTTATTTATCGCGGATATGATATATAATAATCCATTTCTCGGATTGATGGAAGCGGCTGAAGGTTTAAATCTTATTTTTTCTTCGCCAATAGCTGCCGCTATCTCTTTTACATTGATTGTAAAAGCAGAGCCGGCATATTTTCCCGTAAACGGATCGAAAGAGAAAGTGGTAAGTGATTTCTTTTTATCCAACTCACAGTCCTTGCAAATAAGGATCAATTTCTGTTTAGTGGAATCATAATAGAGAATCTCAAATTCGTTTTTGCTTTCGCCACTCTGATCGAAATAATATTGTTGCACCGCCAGGGTATTCTGTGCACTGAATGACAGCCGGATAATATTTCCATTGCTCTGTAATACATAAAAAATACTGTCAAGCAACACCACGTCTTCAAAATCAGCTCCATTAAAAAATTTCCAGGTCTTAATTCCAACCCCTTTTTTTATTTTATAAAGCCATCCTTTTTCGTCATTAATAGCGAATATGGAGCTATCGGCAGGATAATAAGCTACACCGGATATTTCATCCAGTTCAAGTGGGAGTTTGAATTGTGATGCCGCCCTCATATTATATCCATCCGGGCTTTTTAAATCAAGCTTTTCAGCTTTGGTATGACAGTGGATCGAGGCAAAAGCCAGGACAAATAGATAGACTATTGTATTCTTTAAACCAGCGCTCATATAATTGCTATGCATTATTTCAAATCTTCTGCCATTAAAAAATCATTAGTAAACAGTGCCCCTGCTATCTTCTTACCTATTATTAATCAAATCAATAATGAAAGAGTGGGCAAAAAATTCCCCACTCCCGGTATTCAAACTATTATAATAGCAATGAATTTTCTTACCCCCCTGTAATAAAGTTACAGACAATCAATGGCCCAATAACGATATTCTCTTCTACAAGGCTGTGAAATGGCTCTTTACCTGTCCTGATAACCTAATAGTGTTGTTGGCTCCAACTGGCAACTGACAAATCCGGCAATCACATCGCCACCTGATAGCTTCTGCCTTTACAAGATCAATTGTTGGTAAGCCGGTAAATAAATCTTTGCCGGGTTTAAAAAAATAATCATTAGTCCAGGTCGTAATCAACCCCTTGTTTGCCGTATTTACACCCCATAAAGTCTGAATAAGGACAATAAATTTGTTACAAGAAAATACTCTTGTAAACTGTATCATTTATTTCTTTAAAAATTAAATAACCAACATGAAATGAGCCATAAAAATTTTCGAGTATCCCGATAACTATCGGGATATATCAACCGGCGATGAATCCCGCCAACGGCGGGACCATTTGGCTAAAATCAAAATAAAAAATATACAAATGAAAAAAATATCATTCGTCCAATCTGCTTTTACTATTGCGCTTTTATCAGTTATTACTTTATTACCCTCCACCTGGACACTGGATACAGCGCATTCGAATCTTCGTTTCTCCGTTACAAGTTTGATGATATCGGAGGTTGAAGGATCGTTTAAAATGACAGAAGCAACGATAACCGCTTTTCAAGAAGATTTTGCCGACGCTGTTGTTTTCATGACAGCGGATGTCAACTCTGTTAATACAGGTGAACCTGACAGGGATACGCATTTAAAAAGTGCGGATTTTTTTGATGCCGCAAAATATCCTCTAATCGTATTTAAAAGCACCAGTTTCGAAAAACAAACTGATAAAAAATATAAGGTAACGGGAAATTTGACATTTCATGGCATTACCAAACCAGTAGTATTAGAAGCAATTGCAAATTATGGAACACATCCCATGAGTAAAAAAAGTATAGCCGGGTTCAAAATTACAGGGACTATAAAACGAACTGATTTTGGAATAGCGACCACAACCCCTTCAGCTATGCTTGGCGATGAAGTAGCTATTGTGGCCAATGCTCAGTTTGCCAAAAATTGATCGTTAGAGCCCTGAGTGAGAGTGAGTAAACCAGTGAAATAAAAACCGTTTAACAACAATACGAAAATGGAAACAGCGCTGAAGCAGGGCAAATTAATTTTTGATATTTCTATGTCTGTTGATGGGTTTATCGCCGGTCCCAACATAAGCGTTGAACAACCCATGGGTGAAAGTGGCATGCGGCTTCATGACTGGATATTTGGTGGCAAGACTGAAATTGACAAAAAAATTCTTGATGAGGTCATTGAAAATTCAGGTGCGGTTATAGTTGGCGGACGAACCTACCATTTAGCCATAAAAGATGCATGGGGTGGTATTTCGCCATTTACAATACCCGCATTTGTTCTGTCTGGAAATGTGCCTGAAAAAATACCCCTGGGTTTTACTTTCATCACCACTGGCATTGAATCCGCCACCACCCAGGCAAAAGCAGTTGCGGGTTATAAAAATGTATGGGTAATGGGTGGCGCCGCAACAGGCCGGCAATTTATAAAATCAGGTCTTCTTGATGAAATTCATATTCATCTTGTACCGGTGTTGCTCGGCGAAGGCATCCGGTTATTTGACCACACTATTACTAAGCATATTGAATTAGAAAGAATTCAGGTAATAGAATCGCCGGCAGCTACACATCTGAAGTTCCGTGTAAAAAAGTAATTATGGCAAGAGTAGGAAAACTCAAACTTGTTGAACCAGGTTGGACATGGACTGATAAATTATCTCCTGTCTATTGCATCACCAATGATTCAACTGATGTACTTATAACAAAAAAATTGTCGCAATCAGCCGCTTAATTTGCCGTATCTGCACCCGCTGAAAATTAATCACTAAAAATAAATTTGTATTGCCTTATCCAACAAATAATAATTGTCTGACAATTAAAATTTTCAAGAGATGGCAACAGTAAATCCTTATTTAAACTTTAACGGCAACACGGAAGAAGCGTTTAATTTTTACAAATCAGTATTCGGTGGCGAATTTATAACCATACAACGCTTTAAAGACACTCCCGAAGCTGATAAGATCCCTGAAGCTGACCGTGATAAAATTATGCATATCGCATTGCCGGTTGGAGATGGAACGATCCTGATGGCGACTGATGCCCTGGAATCAATGGGTCATCCATTGACAGTGGGCAACAATTTTTA
>JAKFEJ010000426.1:0-6890 GCA_036675745.1 Chitinophagaceae bacterium
GTTTCTATGCTGAAAAGCTCTCATGATCAAAGACCGCTACGTTGTGGCGTACACTGTTGTACTGACAGAAGTGAATTATTTAAAAATCTCCTTCCCTGCATTCATATCATTAATTAAAGAATCAAAGTAGCTTTTCCAACCAGGCTCAGTAGTCATTGCCTTGCCTTTTTCCGCATACTTGATTGCTTCTTTTTTATTTTCTAAAAAGTAATACCCCATCACCATACCCAGGTTTGCATAGTTTTCTTTTGGATTTTTATCATAATTCATTTTAAAAATCTTAAATGCTTCCTGGTGTCTTTTCATTTTATTCAAACTACTTCCATACATCACTAATTGAAGTGGCGTGGCCATCGGAAGGGCTTTTTGCATCAAAGAATCTGCTTCTTTTTTTCTATCGAATTTTTCTAATAAACCGGCATAGGTAGACAAAGTGAGAAAATTTGCTTCTCCAAAAAAAGTATTAATGGATCGGTCAGCCCATGATAAGCCTTCTTCCAAATTGATATTATTAACCAGGCAATAATTGGCAGCCATATGCATATTTTGCCAGAAACGATAAAAAATTCCTGAATTAAATTCTCTCCTGAATGCCTCAATTTGTAATTTTTGAAGATTAACTGAGATCCTGAATGGAATTTTTACTTTTTCCCATTGAAGTGAAAGCACCGCTGAGTTTTCAGTTTGTTCACCAAATTCATATTTTAACCTCTCCACCATTTCATTCAATTTTTGCACTGGCACTTCAACCCGCAAGGCATCATCTTTGGGATCGTAATAAAAACTACCCCAGGCCGTATTGAATTTTGAAAAAACTAAAGTGGCTTTTTCGGTACCCATGGCGATAAAAAAGCCATATTTGCCAGCTTGAATTGGCTTGCCTTCAATCAAAACTTCGGTACTGAACTCAATAGTTGTATTCTCATTGGCTCCTGCCCTCCAGGGTGCTGCCTTGCTGGTGCCATAGTGCAGATCGGCAAAGCCATAATGAACCAAATTGCCCCAGATTTTACCTTCTCTTCCTTTTACCTCGGGACGGGAGTAATCAATTTTTACGGTCGTGATACCAATATTTTCGGAGACGGATGCTTTTTTATTGCCATCCGCCGGAAATGTTATTTGACTATGAGCAGTAATTACAAAGAGAGTAATCACCAGTGATGCCATTACTATTTTTTTCATTTTTTATTGAGATTATTGATTAATTCTTCGCAATGACCTTCCTGCTTCACTTCGTTCGCAGTCGCAGTCACGTCATTCTGTCCGCAATGTTGCTTCACTCCGTTCGCAATGACGTGACTGGGTTTGCAATAGCAGCTTTTATCGCCTGGAAACTTACTGTTAATAAAGTAATCAATAATGCCCCGCCAATTGCTGCTGCAAACACATACCAGGAAATTTCTGTACGGTATTTGTAATTCTGCAACCATTCATGCATGTAATAATAAGCCACCGGTATAGCTATAAAACAGGATATGATAACTAAAATCACAAATTCTATAGATAATAATTTCCATAAATTAAATACGGATGCGCCTACTACTTTTCTGATGCCTATTTCTTTGGTGCGCTGTTCTGCAACAAAAGATGCCAGGCCAAAAAGTCCCAAACATGAAATAAAAACAGCTAGTATAGCAAAAAAGGCAGTCAACTTGCTTATCCGTTCTTCACTTTGAAACTTTTCACCAAAAGCCTCGTCGGCAAACTGGTAATCAAAAGGAGCGGAAGGAATATGCTTTTTAAAAACAGCTTCTACTTCTGCCAGTGATGTCTTTACCGGTTTTGCGGGGTTCAGTTTAATATGGATCCAGTTTACATTTTCATAGTTCAAAAAATAAAGGGCCTGCCGAACCGGTTCATAGGGAGATTCCATGAGCATATCCTTTACCACGCCTACAATAGTGTACTTTTTCTCGCCGTTATCAATTATAGTTCCTACCGGATTTTTTACGTTCATAAACTTTACGGCTGCTTCATTAATAACTAATGCGACGGTATCAGTAGAAAAGTCTCTTGAAAAATCGCGGCCTTTTGTAAACTGCCAGCCAACTGTTTTTCCATACTCATGCGTAACCCAAATGGTAGAAAATTCAGCATCTAAATTTGGATCTTTGCCTTGCCAGTTAAAACCCCCATTGTTACTCCAGATCTGTGTCAAAGGACTTGATGATTCAGTCATTTCAGAAATGGTTCCTTTACTTTTTAGTTCATTGCGAAGCTGATCATACTTGCCATAGAAGTCGGGAGAGTTCATGGGTATCATTACTATTCCATTATTATCATAACCCAAAGGCCTGTCCTTCGTATGTTGAATTTGCTGGTACACGAGAATAGTTCCTATAATTAACGCTACGGAAACCGTAAACTGCAGCACTACTAATACTTTGCGGGGTACCGAAGCAAACCGCCCTACACGGAAAGTCCCTTTTAAAACTTTTACCGGCTGAAAAGATGATAAATAAAATGCAGGATAACTGCCAGCTAATAAAGCTGTGACAATAATGAAAACAAGACTCATTATCCAGAACAATGTTTCACCAACCGGAAATGACATCCTTTTGGAAGTAACCTGGTTAAACCAGGGCAGCAATAAATAAACAATTAGTGAAGCACCCGCAAATGATAATACAACTACCAGCAATGATTCACCAAAAAACTGTTTGATTATTTGCCAGCGGGCAGACCCAACCGCTTTGCGTATGCCTACTTCTCTTGCTCTTTTTTCTGAACGGGCTGTACTGAGATTCATAAAATTGATACAAGCCAGCAGCAAAACAAAAATGCCAACAATGCCAAACAACCACAAGTATTGAATAAAGCCGCCGGTCTTTACGCCATTTTCCCAATTGGATCTTAAATGCCAGTCAGTCATAGGATGAAGAAATATTTCGGCTTTAAATCGCTTTTCATCCGCAGGCACCTTATCCAGTTTTACGTTTTTAATAGTCGCATTTAATTTATCAAAATCAGCATGTTCTCCTATTTGCGCAAATAGCTGAAATGAATTATTGCCCCATTGGTTTTGATCACGGGCTTCCTGTACCCATTTTTCAGACGAGACATACAGATCCCAGGGTGCGATAAAATGAAGATTACGGAACTGATTGTTATAAGGAAGATCTTCGTACACACCCGTTACTTTTACATCTAATTTCCCGGAAATTTTCATGAGCTTGTTGACAGGATCTTCGTCGCCAAAGATTGCTTTAGCAGTGGATGAAGAAAGTAAAACAGAATGCGGATCTTTTAGCCCCTCATAAGTTCCTTTCAGCATTTTCAATGATAGCAATTTTGCCGCATCCGCATCCATAAAATTTCCTTCGATTGACACTTTCTTATCACCTGCAGATAAGATCCGGTCGCCTTGCCAGGAAGCCATCACCAGGTATTTGAAATTGCTGCCGTATTTGCTTTTCAGTTCCGTTACAAGTGGCATAGGTATGGATCGCTCCGTGCCTTTGCGACCATTAAAAGTCTGGTGCTGCATTACCTGCGCTATACGATCATAGTTCTTATGAAACTTATCGTAACTCAATTCATCATAAATCCAAAAAGCAATAAGCATAGCTACTGCCATACCTACTGCAAGCCCACCAATGTTAATAGCGCTATAGCCTTTATTTTTAATTAAGTTGCGCCAGGCGATTTTGAAATAGTTTTTAAGCATAGAAAAAAATTTAAAATTGATAAGTCAATTTTCGTTTTCTTTTGTTACAGGGAGCGGGTTTTCTTCATTTATACTTTCCATTAAGTTTTTTGCACCTGCTTCCTCAGTTTGTTCAACCGGCAAAGCATTCCATAACCGGGAAAAAGTTTCTGCCGTATAATTCATTTCCGGATCATCCTTCAGCAGATCTTGCAGCTCCTTTAATTCCTCTCCGGTAGCCTCCCCTGCCATTTTTCTTGCCAATAGCTTCCAGATGTTTTCTTTTATCATAGCCTATTTCCCATTCCTGCACCAACCGCTGTGCCAGTGGTACAACCTGTTACTTAGCAAGGACTAAGAAATGATAAACGCTAACAGGTGTACGATTATGAACAGTTTACTGTACATATATGAACATATATACCGCATTCGCTATTCTGATCTCAACGATTTTTGCTTCCTGCTTCGCTGCTCCCGCAGTAACGCTTATTCCGTTCGCAATGACTGAACCGGGTTTGCAATCGCCGCTTTTATCGCCTGGAAGCTTACTGTTATCATAGCTATAGCTACAGCAATTAATCCAGCTAATGCAAACATCCACCAGCTAATATCAACACGGTAAGCATATTGCTGCAACCATTTATTCATGGCCCACCACACAATAGGTGTTGCAATGATAAAAGCGACCAGCACCAGCTTTATAAAATCTTTTGAAAGCAATGTTACAATACCGGATACGCTTGAGCCTACTACCTTCCGGATGCCTATTTCTTTTTTTCGTTGTTCAGCACTGAAAGCCGCCAATCCAAACAATCCTAAGCAGGATATAAGAATGGCTACAAGCGTAAATGAATTAATGATCTTTGAAAGAGTGATCTCTGTTTCATATTGCTTTTGTACTTCGTCATCCAGGAATGTATACTCAAAGGGAGCAGCAGGAAGATTTTTTCGCCAGGTAGTTTCTATTTTTTCCAACAGTGATTTATAGTTATTACTATTAACAGCTACAATGACATTGGATAAAGCATCACTCTCCGGTGCATACCTCAGCATAAACGGCTTTACATTTTCATGCAGCGAGTTGTAATTGAAATCCTTCATTACGCCGGCTATTTCAAAAGAAACAACACTGGCCACATCACTACCCCGTTGAGAATAGATAAGGCTGCCCGGCGCCGTTTCATTTTTTAATCCTAATCGCTTTACCACGGTTTCATTGACCAATACCCTATTGGAATCATACAGCCTGAAATCTCTACCACTGACCATTTGTATGCCGCTGGCTTCAGTAAAATTTTCATCGGTCAGCATAAATTGTATGTCAACAGCGCTGGACATATTGCCGCCAGCGGTATAAAAATTCATATCATTGAATACAAACTGGCTGAGATAATTATTGGCCTTGCTCACTGCTTTTACTTCCGGCATCTGCCGCATATCATTCATAAAAGAAGCCATCCTGCTTTTCATATCTTCCGTATGAAAAGTAAAAATGAGCTGCTGATCTTTTTCAAAACCGAGATCTTTATTCTTTATATAATTTAACTGGCTATAGATAATGATGATACCGGCGATCAGCACTATAGACAAAACAAACTGGAACACTACCAATGACCGGCGTATGCCTGCAGCCGAAATATGGCTGGTAAAATTTCCTTTGATCACCTTTATTGCCTGGAACGCTGAGAGATAAAAAGCGGGATAACTGCCTGCTATCAAACCCGTGATGATCACAAGCGTTGCTAGTATAAACCAAAGCCGGTAATCAGTAAAAAATGACAACTGAATAGACGCATTTGTTATTTGATTCAAATAGGGAAACGCCATCAGCAATAAAGGCAATGCAACTAATACACCGATCAACGATAATAAAATCGATTCACCTAAAAATTGCCTGACAAGGTCTTTTCTTCCGGCGCCAATTACTTTTCTTACTCCTACCTCCTTCGCCCTTTTTGAGGCGCGGGCAGTAGAAAGATTCATAAAGTTGATACAGGCGATCACTTGAATAAGTGCAGCGATCAGCAAAAGAATAGAAAGAAAAGACGGGTTAACTGTTTTATCCGTTTCGTTCTTATGGCCCATCGTAGTATGGATCGAAGTGATGGATTGCAGGTGCAACTGTTTCTCCATGCTTGCATCTTTCAGTTGCTGTTGCCCGTATTTCATTAAAAAAGCCGGCAATTTTTTTTCCAGCGTCGCTGCATCAGCTTTTGGATGCAATTTAATATAAGAGAAAGCGAAATTATTACCGGACCATGTATCGTTGGTACGAACGTATTCGCCAAGACCACCACTGTTCATGGTAATAAACATATTGGCATGTATATGTGACCTGCCCGGGCTTTCATCAACCACTCCATTTACTTTAAAATCATGTTTTCCATAAGTATTATCTATCTCTATCATTTTTCCAACCGGATCTTCTTTACCGAATAACTTATCGGCTGTTGATTTCAATAGCACAATGGAATAAGGATCGGCAAGTGCTTTGCCTGCACTACCGTAAACAAAATGCCAGTTGAATACATCAAAAAAAGTGGAGTCAACAAAAAGAGCTTCTTTTTCATAAAAAGATTTCTCTTTATAGCGCAACAGGTGTTGCTTAACCCCAATGGTGTTTACAACACGGGTAAACTGCAGCACTTCACCAAAATCATTTTTCATTGCCGGGGCAATGGGTGGTGAAGATGTAGCATTGTCATGTTTATCTCCCGGCAACCGCAGTGTTGTATTGATGCGATAAATATCCTCTGCATCTTTATAATGCTTGTCATAACTATACTGCTCTTCCACATATAATAATATATACAGGCAACACAAAGTGCCGACGGACAACCCGATGATATTGATAAGACTATACGTCTTGTTTTTCCAGAGGTTGCGGGAAGTTGTTTTAAAATAATTTCTGATCATCTTGCTATTTATTCAGTTTAAAAAAGTTTATCGTCCCTGCTCATTCGTTGTTGTGCCGGATTTATCAATCTTCGCAGGCATTCTTTCACCCTGTCCAAAATGATTTTTCCTTCTTGCTTCCTGCTTCGCTTTGCTCGCAGTCGCAGTAGCAGTCGCAGTGACGCTATTCCGTTCGTAATGACTGGACCGGGTTGGCTAATCCCGCCTTAATGGTTTGAAATACGATCAGCAGTATCGTTATCAGGGCTAATCCCGCAATTGCTATTACAAATGGTTGCGCTGTTAACGTGATCCTGTATGCATAGTCACTTAACCATCCCTGCATAAT
>JAKFEJ010000142.1:0-6873 GCA_036675745.1 Chitinophagaceae bacterium
TGATTCATGAATAAACATGTCGCTACCAAGGCTTTTTCAGATAGTCCAGAACACTTGAAATATAAAATCTTAGCTGCACCAGCCAGGACTAACTATAAACGGGACAAGAGCTGCATCACCCAGGTGTTAATAATACAGACAAATTGTCTTTCATCTGCATTAAGTACGCTTTTACCCTTGCTTTGAGTGGGCTTTGAGTGGGCTTTGAATGGGCTTTGAGTACAGATTGACTAGTCCCTGACTAGTCCTTGAAAAGGATATTTAGCCTGTCGGTTTGTCCTGAATAAAGCGATGATTGAAGTAACACAAACGTATGGTAGTAGAACGGTGCTGAAAATCCGGGTTGCTTTATGGGCGACTTTATAAAACAGTCTATTCAGTAAGACTCGCTTTTGAAGTTGGTGATGCCACCTCATCCACCCACATTTTTTCATACTCAGGTTTCCAGGGATGTTTCCATCGCTTGTGGCTCCATAAATAAAGATCGGGTTGAAGGCGAATATTTTCTTCAAGATGACGTACATATCTTCTGATCAGTTCGCCATCGGGCAATGATTTTGGATCATCAGCTAAAAGAAAATAATCAAAATGATAATGCCCTCTTTTGATTCGGGTGGTGGTCATCATCACTACAGGTATACCCTGACCACGGGCAAATTTTTCAGGACCTTTTACAAAAGGGGCTGGCTTGTTCAAAAAATTAAGCCAATATGTATTCCCCGGCAATTCCGGACGCTGATCAGCACCCAAAGCAATCAGGTATTGTTTTTTTCGCCAGGGAATAATAGCACGGGCCATATCAGTGCTGGGTAAAAGCGGGTTACCCCATCTTCCCCTTACATAAAGAACAAGCCTGTTCATGATCTTGTTATTCTGGGGCAGATAAACAGTCAGGAAAGTATAAGGTTGGTTAATACCTGCATGCAAAGTCATTAATTCCCAGTTAAAAAAATGGCCCAGGTTAGCCTGCACTGATCTGCCTGTTGCATACAGTTGATGAAAGATTTCAAAATTTCCCGTGATGCGCTTATTCATCCATTGCTTGCTCATTGAAAGCAACTTTAATGTCTCAGTCCAGTTATCTGTAAAATTGCGGTAGAATTTTTTGGCGATTCTTTTTCTTTCCTCTTCTGTTTTTTCCGGGAATGCCTGCAATAAATTGGCTAATACAACTTCTTTGCGATAACCAAAAACAGAATGAAGCAGAAAGGCTGTCAGATCAGATAGTAAATACAGTACCCGCATGGGGAGTAAAGAAAAAATATACAGTAAACCAAAAACAATATAATACATCATTGATAAAATTCATGCGCAAGATAATTCTTAAACGCATTTACCAGCAAATCGTCATACCTTACTTTAACAATAACCATTATGCTTACCGGGAAATTCTTAATCGCTGCTTTCCTGCTGCATGCTAATTTTATTCTGGGTCAATCAAAACCCAATATCATTTACATTATGGCGGATGATATGGGTTATGCGGATCTCAGTGGCTATGGCCGCAAAGATTACCACACACCTAACCTTGATAAACTCGCCGCACAAGGTATAAAGTTTACCAATGCCTATGCAGGCGCACCGCTTTGTACGCCTACCCGAACTTCATTTATGACCGGCCGCTACCCCGCCCGTACACCCGTGGGTCTTATCGAACCGCTTACCGGTTCAACAAAAGACAGCGCCATTGGTTTGACTTCCAATTACACTTCACTTCCTTCGCTGTTAAAAAAAAGCGGGTATGCTACCTACCTTGTTGGCAAATGGCATTTAGGATTTTTACCTGCATCCAGTCCCAACAAAAATGGCTTTGATAAATTCTTTGGCTTTCACGGTGGCGCCATTGATTATATTTCTCACACTGACCCATCAGGTAATAATGATCTTTATGAAAATGAAAAGGCTGTAACAAGCGATGGTTATATAACAGACCTTTTACTGCAACGAACTGTAGAGATCATTCAACAGGAACATACCAAACCTTTTTTCCTGAGTGTGATGTTTAATGCTCCCCACTGGCCCTGGCAGATTCCTGGTGATAGCGTTTATCCTCATGGCGCTGACAAATGGCGATTGGGTGGTTCTCCACAAGTATATGCCCGGATGATGAAAAGCATGGACGATGCTGTTGGAATAATAATGAAAACACTGGATGAAAAAAAATTATCAACCAATACTGTTGTCATATTTACAAGCGATAATGGTGGCGAACGCTTTTCCGATATGGGAGAACTGAGTGGAAGAAAAGCGCTTTTAAGAGAAGGCGGATTAAAAGTACCCACATTTATCCGCTGGCCCGGAAAGATCGCCGCTAACAGCACTACTGAACAACCTGCTATTACAATGGACTGGACAGCTACCATACTGGCTTTGGCAAAGGCAAAAGCTGACCCGGCATTTCCGTTAGATGGAATTGATCTTATGCCGGTTTGTACCGGCAAAAAGAAATTTATCGAAAGAATCTTTTACTGGAGGGTAACTCAGCGTAATCAACAAAAAGCTATCCGTGATGGTAACTGGAAATATTTGAAAGATGAAAAAGGAGAATATTTGTTTGACCTTACAAATGATACCGGCGAAAAAAATGATCTGAAAGAAAAATATAAACCAACCTTTGAAAAGCTAAAACAGAAATACAGCGATTGGGAAAAAACTGTTTTGGCTCCCGTTTCTTTAACCGAATAATACTTTCTCTGTTCTGCGGGACTTCTTAGTCCCGTAGTGTTATTCTGTCGCCTCCGGCGATCCTCTACTTATGAACCGGAGTCCAAATTTTTTTTCTGTTCATTTTAATCGGGGAATAATGTCTTATCAATATTAGGAATAATGCGCAGGGCATTTTTATAATAGATCTTTTTCAAAATAGTATCAGGTAATCCCATGCCATACATAGCCCAGAAAGCATGGTATTTTTTGTGATAAGGGAAATATTCATCTTCTGTTTCGAGCACACGAAAATAAGTGGCGTATTCTTCCGGAACCCAACTGTCTTTACCAAATAATATCCTGTCCTGGTATTTTGTAAAAAACTGTTTCGCGGTTCTTGGTTGCCTTCCCAGCTCAGCGATGATGGCGCCAAATTCAACAACAACATTTGGCATCTCATCTAATAATTGTCCAAGTTTTGCAAGATCATTCGGATACCAGCCAAAATGAGCGGCGATAAAAGTTGTCTTCGGATGTTTTTTAAATAAACGATGTTGCTCTTCTATTAGTGTTTCCCAGGAAGCCGGGTGTGTATCATCTTTTTTGCGATTGGGATGCGTTGCTAATTCAAGCCAGCGTTCATTGTTTTCATCCATCGGGTCCCAAAATGGTTTTGGATCGGCGGTATGGATCAATACAGGAATTTTTAATTCCCCGGCTTTTTTCCACACAGGATCTAACCGTGCATCATCAACAGTAACTCTTTTGCCATTAATATCATTGACAGAAAAACCCAGGCTTTTATAGATCTTTAAACCATTAGCGCCATTCTTTACGTCTTCTTCTAATTGTTGAGCCGCTTTTTCACCCCAGCCTTCTTCACCTACCCTTTTAAAATCAACATTAGCGAATACAATAAACCGCCTGGGAAAGTTTTGTTTCACATTTGCTACTGACTTTTTTATGCGGTCGCCACTTTGGCCGCTAAGGTTCACCATCACTTTCATGTTCAGTTGATCCATGTCCTTTATCAATGTGCCAAGATCCATATCCGGCATGTTGAACTGGTGGTTGTGTACATCAATAAAAGGAAATTTTGCTTTTGCCAATTTGTGCTCAGGTACAACTAATGTGGAAGGTGGATTATATTTTTCAAAATCCATTCTGTCGTGTGAACCATTAGATTGTGCACAGGCGGCAAATGAAGCGCCGGTAAAAAGAAAAAACAAATACTTTTTCATCATACTCATTTATGTTGGATGTTCAAGATAACGGAAATGAAAGTAAATCGTTCACCGGTTATAAAAAATTTATATAAACATCTATCTGGCTAAAAAATTTCTGATCCCTTTCACCATTCATGCCTTACCTCGCTGTAATGTTTGATATTTCTATCGCATTTTTGAGATGGTTTTCAAATTTCCTCCCGGGGATGATATAAATTTAGAAATATCTATTTGTTTTGGCCTATGTGCCTGGTATCAATAAAAAACCGGGGCTGTTATTTGTTTTGTTTACGCATTCTTCTTTTGACAGAATGCCGGGTTTTGGTTTGAAATACGGCGATGATTTCAAACATACACATCCCGGATGGACCAAATGAAGTATTATTAAAACAATTCTTTTTGTCATCCGGAAAACTTTTCCTGAACTTTATAATTCTTTTTAATTTTTCACTCAACTATTTTGCAATGAAACTGCAACCTTTCTTTTACACAAGTCTATTACTGGCCGCCGTATCTTTTTCATCCTGCAATAACGAGGATAAAAAAACCGAATCCGGCACAACTGAAACAGAAATGAAAGAACCAAAACTGAAGGAAGAAAATGTTAGCTACACTGGTGATGGAATCACCATGAATGGCTTTGTGGTATATGACGAAAATAAAGAAGGCGCCAGGCCCGCTGTGCTTGTGATTCATGAATGGTGGGGATTAAATGATTATGCAAAAAGCCGCGCCAGGCAATTGGCTGAGTTGGGTTATATCGCGATGGCTGTAGATATGTACGGTAACGGAAAAACGGCTGACAACCCTGATTCAGCAGGCAAGTATGCAACACCATTTTATAAAGATCCGCAAATGACAAAAGCAAGATTCGATGCCGCACTGGAAAAATTAAAAACCTATCCCCAGGCAGACGGCAACAAGATAGCGGCTATTGGTTATTGTTTTGGTGGTGCACAGGTATTGAACCTGGCAAGACTGGGAGAAGATCTGAAAGGCGTTGTAAGCTTCCATGGCAATCTTTTAGGCGTTCCGCTTGATAAAGAAAAATTGAAAGCAGATATATTAGTTTGTCATGGAGCTGCTGATCCTTTTGTACCGCAAACGGAAGTGGATCTGTTTAAAAAACAAATGGACTCCGCCGGAGCGAAATATACTTTTAAAGCCTATGAAGGTGCGGTACATGCCTTCACTAATCCTAACGCAACAGCGATGGGCGAAAAATTCAAGATACCGATCAAATATAATGCAGCGGCAGATTCTGCTTCGTGGAATGATATGAAGACATTTTTTGGAAGAATATTCTAAACACAGTTGGATACATTCCAAATTGTCGCAATATTTTTCAACGCAGAGAACAAGAGACCGCTAAGATTACGCAGAGGGTCTCTGCGAAACTCCTTATCTCTTTTTCTCTGTGGTATAAATTCAGAGCCAAACCGGGAACTTTCAAGCAGTTCCCGGTTTTTTATTTAACTTCAAACTAATTAAAACTATTAACATGGTACTTATTGTTATTGGGATTATTGTACTGATCGCTATCTGGGTTGTCAGTCTTTACAATGGACTTGTAAAGCTCCGCAACCGCAGACAAAATGCTTTTGCCGATATTGATGTGCAATTGCGCCAGCGTCATGATCTTGTTCCGCAATTAGTGGAAACGGTTAAAGGTTATGCATCACATGAAAAAGAACTGCTGCTGAGAGTAACTGAAGCGAGAACAGCGGCTATGGCTGCCGGCTCAATTGATGATAAGATCAAAGCGGAACAACAACTGACCTCGGCTTTGCAAGGGTTGAAAGTACAGGTAGAAGCTTACCCCGACCTGAAAGCCAATCAGAACTTTTTGCAATTGCAGGAAGAACTCAGCGATATTGAAAATAAACTGGCTGCCGCCCGTCGCTTCTTCAACGGAGCTACTACTGAATATAATAATGCTGTTGAATCATTTCCCAGCAATCTTATCGCCAGAAACTTTGGCTTTCAAAGAGAAGTTTTCTTTGACCTGGGAACTGATACCCGCAAGCAAATGGAGGAACCGCCAAAGATTAATTTTGGGAGCTAATGTCTCTGCTTAAACCAGTAACAAACGGATGCAATACGTAGGCTTAACCCAGCAGATACAAAGAAACAATACCAATTCACTTCTTTTATTGATCGCATTCCCGGCATTATTGCTGGCAATGAGTTATGCAATTATCTTTTTTACCGGCGAACAGGATACCCATCAAACCAACCAGTATTTTTTGCAGGTCATGCCTTTTATATTAGCTGGCGTTGGCATTTGGTTCCTTATCGCATGGGCGGGGCATAATACTTTTATCAAATTATCTACCGGGGCGAAATCATTAGAAAGAAAAGAAAATAAACGGGTATATAACCTGCTTGAAAATATTTGCATTTCACAGGGAATGAAAATGCCAAAACTTAATATCATTGAAGATGATTCGCTTAATGCTTTTGCCAGCGGTATCAATAACAACTCTTATTCTATTTCTTTATCAACCGGTATCATCAATAAATTAAGTGATGAAGAACTGGAAGGGGTATTAGCTCATGAACTGACACATATCAGGAACAGGGATGTTCGGCTACTGATCATATCCATCATTTTTGTTGGCATTTTTTCTTTTATAGCAGAAATGGCTTTTCGCGGTATACGTTTTGCGGGCAGAGGCAAAAGTGATAGAGATAGCAAAGGAAGTGGGGCCATCGTACTTATTGTCATTGCTATTACCGCAGTTGCTTATTTGATTTCTGTCTTATTAAGGTTTGGCATCAGCCGTAAAAGAGAATACCTGGCCGATGCCGGTGCTGCTGAAATAACAAAGAAGCCTTATGCGCTTGCGTCAGCGCTGCGCAAAATATCCGGTGATCCTATGATAGAAGCGGTAGAAAGCAGGGATGTTGCGCAATTATTTATTGATAATCCTAAACCATCTGTTCATAAATCGGCTTCCTGGGATAATTTGTTTGCTACACATCCGCCGATTGAAAAAAG
>JAKFEJ010000375.1:0-6856 GCA_036675745.1 Chitinophagaceae bacterium
GTAGCAGGAATGCCCTCCTTAATTTCCTCACCTTCAGGATAAGCCGGCGTTATTATTTCTTCCCATATAACTCCTCTGTCAGTTGAGCGGTGAAGTTTTACGCCCCAGTGTCCATAGTCGAGACTGGCCCACCAGGTACCCGTTCTTGGATCAGCATAAGCAATAGAAACAGGAGCTCCTTCGAAAGAAAGATTTTCAACCTGCCACTGATTGTTCTTAAACTTATAAGCGATAAGCCCCTTGCGGGTGCCGAGCAGTATTGTTTTTTTCATAAACGTTGGAGTTAATGAGTTTTGATTTATCCTCCCGACAAAGCCTGTATGATATAAATTTCGCTGTTTTCAGTAAAGCGGTCACTCAATGATACACGATCATTGATCAAGGTACCATCAATAAAAATATTAACATGCCTGCGCAGGCTGCCTTGCTCATCGAGAATATAACTGCGAATGCCGGGATAGCTGGTTTCAACTTCTTTAAGCACCTCTTTCAATGTATTACCTTTTGCCGGCGTGTCTTTCAGCCCGGAAAAAAACCGGCTCAGTGCATATGTAAATTTGACTGTTGGCATTATAATAAAATTATCACGGTTGATAGTTCTTATAAAATTACTCTTCTATCCATTCATATAATAACCCGCTCATAAAAAATATGCAGATTGATTCACCGGCTAATTATCTGTTTCAGCATACAGGACTTTTTCAATTGAAGTTTTTCATGCATGTCTCACAAAGTTGCTCTTAATTTATGTAATACCAAGAGTGTAAATGCGACAATTTGAGGGGGCAGTTGCGAATGACAGCCTCATTGAGGCTGCTGCTGAGATGCAATCTCAGCAGAACCATTCAACTTCTTTTTATTTATTCAACATTCTCAGGATAACAGGGGTCTAATACCGGGCTGAATGATTAATGCATACTTGTATTTGTGCTGCTAAGCGACGGTAGCTGTTATTTTGCTAAACAGCTTAAAAAGGCTAAGTTGAAAAAATTGTTTGTCATCATTAGTAGCGTATTTTAGCATCAAAACAGACGTTAACTACCATTCTTCATGACCCTCATCAACTTAATGAAAATCGCCCAACAAAAAGGAGTTTTACAAGAAGACTTCATAGACGAAATATGGGAGACTCAGTCAAAAACAATCGAGAAAATTACTATGTCCCTTGATCTGTACGATATTCAACCGACATATCATGTATTAACAACGATGTGGCTTAATTACTACTCAACATCTGTTGTTGCAAAGGAGACCATAGATATTATATTAAAGAAGTATTTTAACGAACTCTCTGATCCAAAAAAAGATTTGGCTGACAGTATGGAGTATTCTCTATATTTTGACATTTTTGAAGACCCAAATCGTAATGAATATTCATGGAAATATTTCTTAGATCAAAAACCAACTGAACGCTTTTTAAAGATTATTCTTAGGAATTCAGGACCGGTTCCTTATCATTTGAAGCAGACTCTTTATGACAACCTCATTCTACATAAGAGCTTTCACGTAGACATTTACCGAAGTATAAGACATAGTTGTTTTGATAATTGTGGGCTAGTAGACAAGACACAAGCACTAGTGACTTTAAAGCAATTGGACATCATAGACGAAATGAAACAAATAAACTCTGAGGTTGGTTTTAGGAAATACGAGGACGTAGTACAATATTTGAATAAGAACGACAGTTAACGTGGGGCTTTCTATTATGTTGGCTGAAGAACATATCCTCATCTTTTTTATCGGCTTCAGTTCAGACTGAACGAATAAATCTCAACTGCATATCTTAGCTTCAGCATTCAGCCGGTACACAAAAAATATCCAAAAAGATTATTACAACACAGACGAAAAGCCTCAAATCAGATTGCTTCGGCTGGCTATAAACTTTTAATTCCCGCATTCACTATAGCCTCGCAATGACGAAGACCCCGAAAGAAACAGAAGTGCACAACGAATCAGAGATGCAAAACCGCAAATCAATACTTCGCTACCACCCGGCCGGGTCTTCGTCATTGCGAGGCCTGCCAGCAGTATTTTCGTAAACTTGTCGCATCCACCGGCAGGCCGAAGCAAACTATAACAACCTGAAACAAGCTAACAGCACATTAAAAAAACCAGCCATCTTTCAATAGCCGGTTTCATACTATAACAAAAAGATCAAACCAATTCTTCCTTCGCAGCTTTACTATACTCTTCTATCAATTTTTTCTGCAAATCATACATAACAGGTTCGTATCCCAGGAAACTCATTTTAAACTTAGCCCTTCCCTGTGTAATGGAACGAAGCGATGAAGAATAATTATCCATTTCAGCCAATGGCACTTTTGCGATTATTTTTTGAAAATGACCTTCGGCATCGATGCCTTCCACTATAGCACGACGGCTTTGCAAATCGCCCATAACAGCGCCGGTAAGATCATCAGGACATAATACTTCTACATGATAGATCGGTTCCAGTATCTGAGGGTCTGCTTGTTGAAACGCCTGTCTGAATGCCTGCAAGCCTGCTATCTTAAATGATATATCATTACTATCAACCGGGTGCATTTTTCCATCATACACACATACCCGTATATCCCGGGCATAAGAACCCGTTAACGGCCCATTCTGCATTTTCTCCATTACACCTTTTAATATGGAAGGAAGAAATCTTGCATCAATAGCGCCGCCAACAATACAGTTATAGAAAACTAATTTACCACCCCAATCAAGATCATGTATATCTCTTCCTCTTACATTCAGATCTTTTGGTTCCGGCATTCCTTCATACCAGGGTTCTATCCGCATAAACACTTCACCAAACTGGCCGGAACCACCACTTTGCTTTTTATGGCGATAACTGGCATCCGCCATTTTACGGATCGTTTCCCTGTAAGCAATCCTTGGTTTTACAAACCTTACTTCCAGTTTATGATTGTGCTCGATCTTCCATTTAGCAACGGCTAAATGCATATCTCCCTGGCAATGGATCAATGTTTGTTTTAACTCAGCAGAAACTTCAACTAATAAAGTGGGATCCTCTTCGCGAAGCTGGTGCATGGCTTGTGATAATTTTTCCTCCTCTCCTTTCTTCAATGTTTCAATAGCTACCGTCATATTAGGCGGAGGAAATTCAATAGGAGACAATTCAATGTTTTTACCTTTTATATGCAACGTATTATTTACATGCGTATTTTTTAATTTCAGCGTAGCGCCAATATCACCTGCTATCAATTCATTTACATTGGTTCGCTTATTGGCTTCCACTAAAAATAATTGTGTCAGCTTCTCCGTTACACCAGTAGATTCATTTTCCAATTCCATGCTGCTTCTTACCGTGCCGGAATACACTTTAAAAAAAGATAGCTCTCCTACGTGCGGCTCTGAAACTGTTTTGTAAATAAATATGCAGGCCGGTCCGTTTGCGTCACAGGTTAATTTATCTCCGCGTTTGGTTGTTTGCGCCGGCATTTCATTGGCGCTTGGGCATACATTATCAATAAAACCCATCAGGCGGCCGCTTCCCATATTCCGTTCGGCTGATAAACAAAACAATGGAAAAATATCGTGGCTGATCATCGCTTTTTTCATTCCCATTTTCATTTCATCTTCCATCAATTCCCCTTTCTCAAAATAAGTTTCCATCAGCGTTTCGTCATTGCTGGCGATTGCCTCTATCAATTCTTTATGCAGTTCATCAGCTTTGCTTTTTTCTTCATCGGGTATTGGTAATTTTTCAGGCTTACCGCCGTTATCTTTAAATTTATACATGGTCATGCGCAATACATCAATGATCTCATGAAAACCAGATCCTGTCTGGCGGGGATATTGCACTACTACAACTTTATTACCAAAATGTGACTTTGCTTCCCTGACTGTTTTATCAAAGTCAGCGCTATCATCATCCAGTTTATTCACGGCAAAGATCATCGGCGTCTTAAACTTCTCTGTGTATTCCCAGGTTACATCAGTACCCACTTCTACACCCATTACAGCATTGAGCAACATAACACCAGTATCAGCAACACGCAATGCGGAAATCACTTCTCCAACAAAATCATCATAACCCGGCGTATCAAGAATATTGATCTTATAGCCCCGCCATTTTGTATGCAGGAGCTTGCTAAAAATAGAATTACCACGTTCCTGTTCAAGTTCGTGGTAATCTCCTGTTGTGTTTCTGTCGGCTATATTGCCTCTGCGGGTAATGAGTCCGGCTTCAAACAGCATACACTCCGCTAAGCTCGTCTTACCGGAGCCGGCATGGCCCAGCAAGACAATGTTTTTTACATGTGAGGTATCAAATTCTGGCATGGCAAGTAATTTTAAAAGTAAGTAACCTGTTTTAAGACAGTTTTGAAGTTTTAAGTTTTCAAGTTCAAAAGACAGAGTTCTTATAACTCCAACATGACCAAGTGTAATGAACCTGTACAATCAAACTATAAAACTTAAAAACTTAGAACTATGTCTTGCTAAGAAACCCGGCAAACTCTTCCCGCAGGTCCTGTAAAGTGAGTTCAAGACTCTGATACTGTTCTAACAAATTTTCATGCTCAGCCGTTGTCTCTCCATTTAGTTTTCCCTGGTTCACATTCATTTCATAATTCATTTTTTGTTCATGCCCTTTGATAGCATGCTTGAGATCGTGAATGTTGATAAGCTGAATGTGAAATTGGTTGTGGAGATGTTCTACGTCCTGGAGTTGGTCTTTGGAGAGTGTGCGGCTGGCGGCTTCCTGGAGTTTTGCTTTGCTTTTCGAAAATTCGTCGCGGTATTGACGAAGCTTTTCTCTCCAGGAATTACACTCTCCTGTGAGTTGTGAGGTTTCTACCTGAACCATGGGATTTAAATTTAAGTGAATAATGATGTTTACTCAATCTTTTCCCTGGGGTGTTGGATGGTATATGTAAATTAAAACTCTTTTTTGGGAAAAGCCAGCACTTTTTTTGAACATAAGAGTTTTTACTGACTTTTTTCAGAATATATTTTTTAAAGGCCTGTGTTGAATATAGCTTCTGCTCAAACTGCAAAATTCCAGACTCTCTCTATATTTGCAGTCCGGCATGATCTCCCCTAACACCATACAACAAATACTTAACCGCATAGACATCCTGGATGTGGTGGGTGAATTTGTAAAGCTTAAAAAAAGAGGTGCCAGCTATCTTGGTCTATGCCCTTTTCACAATGAAAAAACACCTTCTTTTACGGTATCGCCCAGCAAAGAGATCTATAAATGTTTTGGTTGTGGCAAGAGCGGCAACTCTATCAGCTTCATTATGGAGCATGAGAAGTATAGTTATGTGGATGCGTTGAAATGGCTGGCAAAAAAATATGATATAGAAATAGAAGAGACTTTCGCCACCGATGAGCAGCGACAACAGCAGCAATCGGCCGAAAGCCTGTTTATCATTAATAATTTTGCGCAGCAGTTTTTTTCCAGGATCTTGTTTGAAACCGAAGAGGGCCAGGATATTGGCTTAAGCTACTTAAAAGAAAGAGGCTTCCGTGAGGATATTATCAAAAAATTTCAATTAGGGTATTCACCCGAACAGCGGGATGCTTTTACCAAAGAAGCCGTTACGAAACAATTCAATACAGAACTTTTATTAAAAACAGGACTGGTTGCTCTCCGCAATGAGCAATTAATGGACAATTACCGTGGCCGCGTTATTTTTCCAATTCATAATCATAGCGGAAAGGTATTGGGTTTTGGCGCCAGGATATTAAAAAGCAATGATAAAGCGCCGAAATACATTAATACGCCTGAAAACGAGATCTATATAAAAAGTAAAATCCTGTATGGCTCGTACCAGGCCCGTCAGTCAATTGACAAAGCAGATGAATGTTTGCTGGTAGAAGGTTATACGGATGTTGTCTCCCTCCACCAGGCTGGTATTGAGAATGTAGTTGCAAGTGGTGGAACTTCTCTTACACCCGATCAGCTCCGGCTTGTTAAAAAATATACTAATAATCTCACTATCGTTTATGATGGTGATGCAGCCGGGATAAAAGCGGCATTGCGTGGATTGGACCTTGCATTGGAAGAAGGCTTGAATGTAAAACTGGTATTGATACCGGATAAAGAAGATCCTGATAGTTATGTAAATAAAGTTGGTACAACTGCCTTTACACAATTTGTTCAAAGAAATAAGAAGGATTTTATCCTGTTCCAGTTAGAAGTAGCGTTGAAAGATGCCGGCAACGATTCAGTTAAAAAAGCCGAAGTGGTAAGCCGTATGGCCGAAACAATTGCAAGGATCAACAAGGCCGAAGATTTTACGAAACAACAGGATTACATAAAGCAATGTTCTGAGATATTGAAAATTGACGAAGCGGGTTTACATTCCCTCGTTAATAAATTTATCCGCGACCGTATCTCTACCCAGGAACGAAAGCTTCCTTTTGAAGAAGCAAAAAAACATGAAGAGAATGCAAGGCAGGCAGAGGAAACTAATTATGATGAGACAACATTCAACCTGCTCTTCCAGGATGAATTGCAGGAAAGAGAACTGGCCAGGATACTGTTGGAATATGGCATAAAAAAATGGGATGACTCTACATTGGTTGCCGAACATATTTTTGAAGAAATGGTAGATGAAAGCCTTATTGATAATAAAGATGTGATCGTACTCATTACTACTTTCAAAGAACTGTTACAACAAAATGCCGGAGAGCCGGATAAAAGCTATTTTATTTATCACCCGGATACAAAGCTGAGCACTTTTGCAGTCTCCCTGCTGAATTTTCCTTACGAAGAAAGTGAACGCTGGCGTTCGGAATTTAGCCAGGATAGCGGTTTCCAGAAACAATTATTTGAACAGAGTTATGAAGACTTCATGCGGACAATTGCAAAAGACAATGAAAAGCAATTGCTGGGTTT
>JAKFEJ010000472.1:0-6851 GCA_036675745.1 Chitinophagaceae bacterium
CAGTTTTTAATGAAAGCGGTAAAAGAGTGAAAACTAAGGAGATCAAAAAAAAGTTTAAAAAAATTTAACATCTAATCGAATAATCCCCTATTTTAGCGGGCCTTTAAACAAAAAAGGCCCTTCCGTAGAAACGGACTGACCTCTAACGATTGCTTGCCATATGAAAAATTTTCGAAGTAGTATTTGTAGCTGACTTTTCAGCTTTTTGTTTTACAGGTTCTGCTTCCTAAATTTGACCTCTAACGAATATTGCTCTTCTAACGATTGCCTGCTGTATGAATCCCTGTAAAGACAATACAAATGTAGGCTGGCTTTACATGCAGTTCAAAACAAGTTAAACCTGTTTTGAGCATGTCAAAGGGGTTCCAAAATTAGCAAAAACCTTACTGATGGCTTATTCCATGAAAATTTCTGCACGATGTCCAACCGTTCTCCAGACATATTATTTAAGCTGATCAAATCCCTGGAAAAAGCGGAAAAGAGGCATTTTAAACTTTATATCAAGCGCAGCTCCGCCAACGAAGACCTGAAAATCGTCCGGTTGTTTGACGCCCTGGATAAGCAGGAAGAATATGATGAAAAATCATTATTAAAAAAGCTTCCCGGTACAGAAAAGCGGCAGCTCTACAACCTGAAGACCCATCTTTACAAGGAAATATTAGCCAGTTTACGTCTTTTAAAAAGTGCTGATAGCCTTGATTTGCAATTAAACGAACAATTTGACTATGCCCATATTCTTTATAAGAAAGGGCTTTTTTTGCAAAGCCTTAAAATATTAGACCGGGCAAAGGAGTTAGCCAAAACACACCAGAAGTTTTATTTTCTTGCACAAGTGGTAGCGTTGGAGAAAAGAATCGAGAACCTGCACATTACGCACAGTATTGAGAACCGGGCAGCACAACTCGCCCTTGAGGCCAACGAAGTTAGCCGCCATATTGATGTGGTGGCCCGCTTAAGCAACCTGTCTTTGCAACTTTTCAGTTGGTTTACACTACATGGTCATGCCCGCAATGAAAAAGATGAAGCGGGTGTTAAAAAATTCATGCAGCAAAATCTTCCGGCTGATATTAATAGCCTGGAAGGTTTTTATGAAAAATTGTATTTGTTTCAAAGCTATTGCTGGTATGCATTTATCCGGCAGGATTTTTTACAATACTATCGCTATGCACAAAAATGGGTGGAACTTTTCAGAAGCCAGCCGCTAATGATACGGGTAGAAACCAGTCATTATATAAAAGGCTTACATTATTTATTAAATGCTCATTTTGACCTTCGCAATTATAAGCAATTCGCCATAACGCTGAAAGAGTTTGAAATATTTGCGAAAACCAGTCGTGTACAGGATCATGATAATTTTCGCATACAGGCATTTGTATACATCAGTACTGCCAAGATCAACCAGCATTTTATGTTGGGTACTTTTAAAGAGGGGCTCAGGATCGTACCGCATATTGAAGAACAAATGGAAAAGAATGCTCTTTTCCTTGACCGGCATCGCATCATGGTGCTGAACTATAAAATAGCCACCCTGTATTTTGGTAGTGCGGATTACAGCACCTGTATTGATTACCTGCAGAAGATAATCAACGAAACAGGAGAGCTCCGTACCGATCTGCAATGCTATGCCCGCCTGCAACACTTACTGGCCCATTATGAGTTGGGAAATTATGAGATCATGGAGTCGCTTACAAAATCGGTGTACCGCTTCATGGCTAAAATGCAAAACCTGACCGTGGTGGAAGAAGCTATCTTTCATTTTCTGCGTCACTCATTTCATAATATTCCTGCCAAAAAATTAAAACCAGAACTGGAGATTTTTTTACAAAAGATCAAGCACCTGGAAAAAAATCGTTTTGAAACCCGCGCCTTTGCTTACCTGGATGTGATCTCATGGGTGGAGAGTAAAGTGTATGCAAAACCAATGGGTGAGATCATACATAATAAATACCTGCAAAGCAAGAGAAGGGTAAAAGCCTGAGATTTTTTTGCCACAGATTAACACAAATTAACGCAGAAAAAATTCGATAAATCTGTGTCCATCTGTGGCTTAATTAAGTATAAAAACATATTTATACAGTTTTATAATAAAATACAATTATTTACAAACAACTCCCCAGCTCCCGTAATGGCTTCGTAAATTGCGGCCATGCAGGATTACTTACAAGGATTGAATGAGCGGCAGAAAGAAGCCGTTTTACATATTGATGGGCCGCTGATGATCATAGCCGGTGCAGGAAGCGGAAAAACAAAAGTTTTGACTACCCGTATTGCTCACCTGATGGCAAAAGGAGTTGATGCTTTCAATATACTGGCACTGACCTTTACTAATAAGGCAGCTAAAGAAATGAAAGAACGTGTAGAAAAGATTTTGGGAAATAATGAAGCAAGAAATTTATACATCGGCACTTTCCATAGCGTGTTTGCAAGAATATTAAGAAGTGAAGCTCATCGCCTGGGTTATCCCAACAGTTTTACCATTTATGATACCGATGATGCAAAGAGTGTGGTAAAAACAGTGGTCAACGAACTGCACCTGGATGATAAGCATTACAAACCGGCTACGGTTTACAACAGGATTTCTTCAGCCAAAAATGCATTGGTGGGCCCTGCTGAATATGCGACTGATTATTACCTGCAGCAGGAAGATATGCGCAGCAACCGTCCCGCTATTGCCCAGATCTATGATGCGTATGTAAAACGCTGTTTTAAAAACGGGGCGATGGATTTTGATGACCTGTTGCTGAAATTTTATGAACTGCTGAAAAATTTTCCGGAAAGCCTGAGCAAGTACCAGCATAAGTTCAAATACATCATGATAGATGAGTACCAGGATACCAACCCGGCTCAGTATGAAGTGGTGAAATTATTGGGAGCTATGCATGAGAATGTTTGCGTAGTAGGTGATGACGCACAAAGTATTTATAGTTTCCGTGGTGCCACGATCCAGAATATTTTACAGTTTCAAAAAGATTATGATGAAGTAAAACTGGTGAAGCTGGAGCAAAACTATCGCAGTACGCAAAGCATATTGCATGTTGCCAATGAAGTGATCAGCAATAACAAAGGACAGATCGAAAAAATATTATTTACAGAAAACAGTGAAGGTGAAAAGATAAAACTGATCCGTACTTCTACGGATAATGATGAAGGAAAGTTTGTAGCAGATACCATACAGGAGCAAAAACTGCGCAATCATTATAACAACAGGGATTTTGCAATCCTCTATCGTACCAATGCGCAAAGCCGTGCTTTTGAAGAAAGCCTGCGCCGTATGGGCATTGCTTATACTATTTATGGCGGTCTTAGCTTTTACCAACGCAAGGAAATAAAAGATGTAGTGGCTTACCTGCGGCTATTGGTGAATACAAAAGATGATGAAGCATTAAAACGTATCATTAATTTTCCTGCAAGAGGTATTGGCAAAACAACAGTAGATAAAACAATCCTGCTGTCCAATGACAATAATATTTCTATGTGGGATGTCCTGGAAAAAGCTTCGGAATTTGGTTTCAGGGCTGGCACATTGCAGTCGATAGAAGAGTTTGTGACGATGATAAAAAGTTTTACCAGTATGCTGAAAACAAAAAATGCATACGAAGTGGCTTTTCATGTAGGCAAACAAACAAATATTATAAAAGAACTTTTTAATGATAAAAGCACCGAAGGCGTTCAGCGTTATGAACATATCCAGGAATTATTAAATAGCATAAAAGAGTGGACGGAAAGCCCGGACAATGACGAAGGGGAACTGGTAGATAAAAGCCTGGGTTCTTATTTACAACAGATCACTTTACTGACAGATGCTGATAACAAAGATCCCAATGCCGATACGGTGAAACTAATGACCATACATGCGGCAAAGGGATTAGAGTTCAGTTGTGTATTTGCCGCAGGCCTCGAAGAAATGCTCTTTCCGAATGCCATGAGTATTAACACCCGGGAAGAACTCGAAGAAGAAAGACGTTTATTTTATGTAGTGATCACCAGGGCTAAAACCCGTTTGTGGATCACTTATGCCAATACACGATATAAGTTTGGTTCACTGGTGCAGAATGAGCCCAGTCGTTTTATCGATGAACTTCCGGAAAAATATCTTGACAGGAGTTTTGCTGGTGTTGGAACAAAAGGCAGTTCAGGTTTTGCTACTTCAGCATATGAACGCATGAATGGCGGATGGGGACCAGCAGCACAAGCAGAGAAAAGATATGGCCCTGCGCCTAATAAAAAGAAAGATGAAACTCCTTCCTACCTTGGACCGAAGACTGCTTATCAGAAAGTAGTAGAACATAAACCTTCGGCTGATTTTGTAGCCAGTGATACATCCAATTTACAGCCAGGACAAAAAGTAGAACACCAGAAATTTGGTTTCGGCGAAGTGATGAAAATGGAAGGCGCCGCACATAATCCCATTGCAACAGTGAAGTTTGATCAGAACGGAGAGAAGAAAATTATGTTGAATTATGCGAAGCTGAGGATAGTTGAATAATCTCATTGAACCAATTCTTATCACACTTCGTTAAAAAATTAATATAGACAAAACCTATCTCCCATAGAATAATATTATCATTCTCTATATCTTCCTCACATTATATTTGTACCCTCTAACGATGGCCATCTACGGTTAGCACTTGCCGCAATTTTTTTTAAAAGTTATTTACTTTAAAACAATCATATATTATGAGCAACAGGGTATTATCCGTAGGGAGCCAGTTTCCCGCATTTAAGAAGAAAGCAGTAGTGTCAATCGAAAAAGGAAAAGAGTTCATAGACCTGACCAATGAGTATGCATCAAAGGATGATAAATGGACAGTGATGTTCTGGTGGCCAAAAGATTTTACGTTTGTTTGTCCTACCGAGATCGCTGAATTTAATAGCAAAGCCGGAGAATTTTCAGATCGTGATGCGGTATTGATCGGTGCTTCCACTGATTCTGAGTTTGTACATGCCGCCTGGAGAAGAGATCATACAGATCTGCGGAATTTAAAATTTCCTATGTTGGCAGATACTTCCAAATCATTGGCGGAAGAATTGGGTATTCTTGACAACGAAGAAAAAATTGCTTACAGGGCTACATACATTATCGATCCGCAGGGTATCGTTCGTTGGGTAAGTATCAATGACCTGAATGTAGGCCGTAATGTACAGGAAGTAATTCGGGTACTGGATGCATTGCAGACAGATGAGCTTTGCCCCTGCAACTGGAAAAAGGGTGAGGAGACGCTTACAGCGCAACTGAGCCTTAATTAATTTTTTTTTAGCCACAGATTTACACAGATAAATTTGTGTGCTTCGCAAGGCGAAGTATCTGTGATTTTAAATTTTGCAAAAACAGGAGCCATCTGCTTTTGTTTTAAAACATAATAATATGAGCGAAACAGTATTAATACAAAATGAAACATTCAATAACCTTTTGAATGATCTGCGGATACAGGACTACAACCCTTCTGCCAATATGCAGGCTTTGCTGAATGCAGAGTCACGTTTTATAAAAGACCTGAAGATCAACACCAGCAATGCATTGAATAATACACAATACATCAGCCGGAAGGAAGCATTGTTGCTGGCATTGGCAGTAGCTGTAAATGAAAAGTCTGAATTGTTGCAGGAAAGTTTTACATCATTGGCTAAAGAAGCCGGTGCAACAGAAGCGGAGATCGCAGAAACGATTGCCTGCACTTCATTGATGAATACCAACAATGTTTTTTACAGGTTCCGTCATTTTATGCAGAAGGATTTTTATAACAACCAACCTGCCGGTATCAAAATGAGCATCATGATGAACCCGGTAACCGGCAAAGAATTTTTCGAACTGGTAAGCTTAGTTATCTCTTCTATCAATGGCTGTGAAATGTGTGTATCATCACATGAACAATCCGTATTGCAGCATGGCAGCAGCGAATCAAAAGTTTTCGAAGCGGTAAAAACAGGAGCTATTATCAAAGGGTTGATCACTGTGCTTTCATAGCTTTTTAGAGAGAGGAACACGGATGACACAGATCAAACGGATTAGCATAGATATTATTTGTATAAATCTTTCCAATCTGTTTTATCCGTGTTCTATCTTTTGCCCTAACATCTTCATCACCCCATTCCTGTACAGCTTACCAATAGGAACTTCTGTTTTATCAATTTCAATAAGTTCTGATGTGAATGTTTTTATTTTATCTAACGATACAATGAAAGAACGATGGGTGCGGACAAAGTTTTTCTCCGGCAGCATCGCTTCTACCGAGCTGATCGATTGTTTGGTAATAATGGTTCCGTTAACAGTAAATACTTTTACATAATCTTTCATGCTTTCGATATAACTGATATCCTGCAACATTACTTTTACCATTTTGCGATCTGCCCGGAAGTACACAAAAGGTTCGCTTTTCTTTTCTTCTGTCAGTACAGCCGCATCATTTTTTGGAAGGGTAAATTGATAAGCTTTACTCACGGCTTTTAAAAAACGATCGAAAGGCACAGGCTTCATCAGGTAATCAATAGCATCCAGTTCATATCCTTCCAGAGCATATTCAGAATAAGCGGTTGTGAAAATTACTTTTGGCGGGCTTTTCAAAGTTTTTAAAAAATCGTTACCATTCAATTGTGGCATACGGATATCAAGAAACATGAGATCAACGGGCTGTTGTTGCAATAAAGTAAAAGCCTGGATAGCATTGGCACATTCACCCACAAATAGTAACGTAGGAACCTGTTCAATATAACGACGAATGATCTCTCTTGCAGGCGGTTCGTCATCTATTACCAGGCATCTTATGACATTATTCTCATGCATGGGTGTGCTCTTTTGCTGTCATTATTTTCAGTTCGGTTTCTTTTTTTTGATCCAGGTCTATTTTCAGGTT
>JAKFEJ010000279.1:0-6842 GCA_036675745.1 Chitinophagaceae bacterium
TCATCAATTCTACCGCGGCATTGAAAGCGATAAAATCACCCATACGGCTCATATCAATTCCATAACAATCCGGATAACGGATCTGCGGAGAAGAGGAAAGAACAATAATACGTTTGGGTTTCAACCGGGCCAGCATACGAATAATACTTTCTTTTAAAGTAGTACCCCGTACAATAGAATCATCGATCACTACCAATGTATCCTTCCCTGGCCGTACTGTACCATAAGTAATATCATATACGTGCTGCACCATTTCATTGCGGCCGGCATCTTCGGTAATAAAGGTGCGCATCTTCACATCTTTGATAGCAATCTTTTCAATGCGGATACGCCTGTTGACCATTTCAGCCAGCTTTTCCTCATCAAAATCTTTGTTCCAGGAAAGTATCCGTTCAATTTTTATTTTATTCAGGTAATCTTCCATGCCTTTTACCAAACCATAAAAAGCAACTTCCGCTGTATTAGGAATAAAGGAAAAGATCGTATTGCGGGTATCATGCTCAATAGCATTCAGAACCTGTTCGCTTAAATTATAACCAAGTGCAGTCCGTTCTTTGTAGATCTTTTCATCACTCCCTCGTGAAAAATAGATCCGCTCAAAGCTGCAAGCCTTTCTTTCTTTGGGTTCCAGTATCTGAACTATTTCATAGTTTCCTTTTTCATAAACAATCAGCGCTTCACCGGGCATCAATTCTTTTACTTCATTTTCCCCCACATTAAACGTTGTACGAATAGCGGCTCTTTCCGAAGCCGCTACAATCACTTCTTCATTGACATAATAATAAGAAGGCCGAATACCGTGTGCATCGCGGAAAACAAACCCTGTTCCATCGCCTGTCAAACCCGCCACATGAAACCCGCCATCAAAAAGAGAGACGGATTTTTTTAATACTTCCTTTATATCATACCCCTGCGGATCTGCTTCATCAGCTTTGCACAAAAAACCATGCACTACTTCGATCATGGCCGCAAGGTCGCTGAAACGCATTTGCTCTGTAGGTTCCTTTCCAATCAATGTAAATAGTTCGTCCGTATTTACCAGGTTGAAATTACCAGCCATTGCCAGGTTTCGGGCAGGGATGGTATCACGGTTGATGAAGGGATGGCAATATTCCAGTTTATTTTTTCCCTGTGTGCCATAGCGAAGATGGCCCAGCAATAATTCACCCAAATAACTTACATGGCCTTTCATCAGCCCCGGATGATTTTTTATACCGGGATGATACTTTTCCAGCTCCTCAATTTCATGGCTTACCTGTTGAAAAATATCTGCGATGGCTTGTTTGGCATTGCTCCGCATCCTGTGCATAAAAGGATATCCTGACTCAACATTCAGCTTTACCGTTGCTATACCTGCGCCATCCTGCCCCCGGTTGTGCTGCTTTTCCATCAGCAGGTAGAGCTTGCTAAGCCCCCATAAAACTGTACCATATTGTTGCTGATAATACGAAAAAGATTTTCTTAACCGGATGAATGCTAAACCGCATTCGTGTTTGATCGGGTCGCTCATGTATGTATTTAAAAAGAAGGCGCAAAGGTACGGTAATGATTGCAGTGTTTCATTCGTTATGATTACTGATATTAAGCGTAGTTTTTCAAGGCTATGAACAAAAAAATCCGTCCCACCTGCGGTGGGACGGATTTCAAATATTATTGAGCCAGATCAAAAACCTTTTACATCCGTGCTTGCATATTGTTTCATTTTCGGGCAATCTTCCTTCGATTCTTCATCAACCATTATATAATAGGTTGGCATTTTGGTTTTTATCCATTTATCCAGGGCCTGTCCTTTCTTTTCCTCCAAAGCCGCCTGCGAAATTTTACTATAATCATCAGACAGGTTCATACGATGTGGCTCTGACCTTGATTTTAAATATACGATACGGACACCTTTTTTCCCTTGATCTGTTGTAAACGGAGTAGGTTGTGAAAAATCGCCTACTTTCATTTTACCAAGCATCGCTACCATTTCTTTATCCATTTGGTCGATGGTAACATACGGTGAACCATCACGATTCAAAAGGAAAGGACCGGAATATTTAGCGGCCTCATCATCGCTGTATTTAGTAGCTGCTTCATTAAAGCCGATCGTACCGGCAATGATCTTTGAACGGACCGTATCCAGCTTTCCCTTTGCAATATTAATCTCCGCATCAGTTACCGGCGGTGTTCTTAAAATAAGGCGAACATCTGCATCATCACCCCTTCTTTCCATCATTTGAATAAGAAAATAGCCAAACTTTTCCGATTTAACCGGGGCGGATATTTCACCATTTTTCAAACGAAAAGAGGCCGAAAGAAAAGCGGGGTCCCAGGTTTTTTCATTGCGGTTGATCTGGTATCGGCCACCACGGTCCTTACTACCCGGATCTTCCGAATAACGTTGTGCCAATTGTTCAAAAGTGGCCACTTTTGTTTCGATCTGTTTTTTGTAATTATTCATTTCAGCCACGATATACTGCTCCAGGTCTCTCGATGCTTTTGGAATAATAGTTATCTGGCCTACTTCCAATTCTGATTCGAAAAATGGAAGGCTATCTTTTGGAATGCGGTCAAAAAAAGTTTTTACTTCTGTTGGGGTGATCCTTACGCTGCTCACAATTTTTTGTTGCATAGCGGCGGCCAGTTTACTTTCTTTTACAGACTCTCTTGCATCGTCCTTGATCTGGTAAACGGTTTTGCCTGCATACTCTTCCAATGCCTGCTGGCTTCCTACCTGGTTAATAAAATGACGTACACGCTGATCCAATTCGGCTTCCACCTCTTCATCCGTTACCGGCAATGAATCTTTTTCGGCCTGCAGCATCAATACTTTTGATATCAATGCTTGTTCCATGAGCATACATTCGGCGCCTTCAGGAACAGTGCTTCCCTGGCGTTTTGCATCCTCAATAGAGTTTTTTATATCAGATTGCAGAATGATCCTATCACCCACAACAGCAACGATCTTATCCGCCACCACTTTTTTAGGTTGGGCCTGCACTGTCATTATACCGGCAAATAACAGGGAAAAGGCAGTCAGTGTTCTTTTTATAGTATACATGATTCTCAAAAGTAGTTTTACCGGGCAAACCTGTAAAAACATTGAAAGGTATTTAACAAAGATTTCAGAGGACAGAAGCCTGAGGTCGGAAGACACTGAAGTTAGAAGTCGGGAATCTGACCTCTGACTTCCAACTTCTGTTTACAGTGTTCTTTTCACTTCTTCCTGCTCGTAAGCTTCCACCACATCGCCTACTTTATAATCGCTATAATTTTTGATCGTCAATCCACACTCCATACCCGATATCACTTCTTTCACATCATCTTTAAACCGTTTCAGCGATGCCAATTCCGCACTGGCCCCTTCTGCTGTAGGATAAATCACAATACCATCGCGGATCAGGCGAACTTTGGAGTCCCGCTTCATCTTACCATTCGTTACATAACTTCCAGCTACAGTAGCTTTATCAAATTTAAATACCTCACGGATTTCTACATTGGCAATGATCTTTTCCTGTATCGTCGGTTCCAGCATTCCTTCCATCGCACTCTTCACTTCTTCGATGGCATTGTAAATAATTGAATACATCTTGATCTCAATGCCTGCATTTTCCGCCAGTCTTGACGCTTGTTGAGAAGGGCGAACATTAAATGCAATAACGATAGCATCGGATGCTTCAGCCAGCACTATATCGCTTTCATTGATCTGGCCCACACCTTTATGTATCACACTTACCAGTATCTCCGGTGTAGAAAGTTTTTGTAAGGAGTCACTCAGGGCTTCTACCGAACCATCCACATCACCTTTAATGATAATTTTCAATTCCTTGAAATTACCCAGTGCCAAACGACGACCGATCTCATCCAGCGTAATATGTTTCTTAGCCCGCATTCCCTGCTCTCTCAATATCTGCGCACGGCGGTTGGCTATTTCTTTAGCTTCAGATTCCTCTGCGTAAACTTTGAATTTTTCACCTGCCTGCGGGGCGCCATTCAATCCTAATATTACCGCCGGCGCTGACGGACCTGCTTCATCTTCTCTTTTATTCCGCTCGTTGAACATTGCTTTTACACGACCATAATATTGTCCGCTTACTACTATATCGCCTGAGTGCAACGTTCCGTTTTCTACCAATAAAGTAGCTATGTATCCGCGGCCTTTATCAAGTGAGGCTTCGACAATAGTACCTGTAGCTTCACGTTCAGGATTGGCCTTCAGATCAAGTAATTCAGCCTCCAGTAATATTTTTTCTAATAACTTATCAATATTTAACCCACTCTTGGCTGCTATTTCCTGGTTTTGGAATTTTCCACCCCATTCTTCCACCAATATATTCATTTGTGAAAGCTGCTCGTATATTTTAGCAGGATTAGCTCCGTCTTTATCAATCTTATTGATGGCAAATATCATCGGCACATTAGCCGCCTGGGCATGACTGATAGCCTCACGGGTCTGTGGCATCACTGCATCATCCGCTGCAACAACAATAACGGCTATATCCGTAACTTTTGCACCCCTGGCACGCATGGCAGTAAACGCCTCGTGACCCGGAGTATCTAAGAATGTGATCTCTTTTCCATTGGCGAGTTCTACCTGGTAAGCGCCGATGTGCTGGGTGATACCGCCCGCTTCTCCAGCCACTACATTGGCACTACGGATATAATCAAGCAAGGATGTTTTACCATGGTCAACGTGACCCATGATCGTAACAATAGGAGAACGGAATTTCAACTCAGTTTCATCATCGTCATCATCATCTTCCTCCATCTCCATTTGCTTCTCCATATTAATAAACTCTACATCGAAGCCAAATTCACTTGCTACCAGTTCTATTACTTCAGCATCCAAACGTTGATTGATGGATACCATAATACCAAGGCTCATACACTTGCTGATAACTTCTGCAAAGCTTACGTCCATCAGGTTAGCCAATTCGCTTACGCTGATAAATTCTGTTACCTGCAATTTGTTATCTTCAACAGCTTCTCCCATCGCATCGGCCATTCCCTGTCTTTTCTCACGTCGCATTTTCGCCTTTCCTTTACCTTTTCCACCACCGCCGGTAAGCTTGGCCTGCGTTTCCCTGATCTTTTCCTGTATCGCCTTTTCGTCAATCAGTTTATCTTCCCTGCGCACAGTAATTGGTCTGCGGCCACCACCACCGCCTGGTCCGGTTCTTCCGCGTTGATCACCACCGCCGCGGTTAAAGCCACCGCCACCACCGCCTGGCCCACCGGGTCTTCTGTCGCCACCACCCCTGTTTTGAGTATCGGGTCTTACTTCTTTTTTCTCGATAGGAATACGTTTGCGTTTGCGTTTCTCATCTTTTACCGGCCTGGTATCATTACTTACCGGCAAATCAATTTTACCCAATATCCTGGGGCCTTCAATTTTTTCGGCTTTAATATTTTCAATAACGGCAGGAAGCTCTTCTTCGGCTACAGGCTCATCTTTTGCAACTGGTGTTGCTTCCTTTTTTTCTATTTTTTTCGTTTGTTTTTCCCCCTCTTTTTCCTTTACAGGTTTTTTTGCAGCTTCCACTGGAACCGGTTTTTTAATCTCTTCTGATTTTTCTTCTACCGGTGGAGCAACTTCGGCTTCCTGTTCTGCTTTTTTCTTAATCGTCTTTTTGGGCCTGGTCGATGAATCTATTGCAGAAAGATCGATCTTGTCAATGACCTTTGGTGTTGAAATTTCAGGCGCCTCTATTTTTACTATTTCTTCTTCCTTTGGTTTAGGTTTAGGCTCTTCCTGTGTTGGCGCAGGCTTTTCTTCTACAACGGCTGGTTCTTCTTTTTTGGCTGCAACTTTTTTCTCTTCTTTCTTAAAGTTGATTTCTTCGTCTTCTTTTTTCTTTTTTGCTTCAGCCTGTGAGCCTTTGGGAAGATCCACCTGGTCGCTCTTCATCTTTGCAGCCTTGTCACTTTGAAATTCAAGTTGCAAGGCACGGTACATTTCCTCCGTCAATTTAGACGTAGGTTTAAGTTCATCTTTGGGAAAAGATTTACCAATCAGGAAATCGATCAACGTATCCTGTCCGATATTGAATTCCTTAGCTGCTGCTAATAATCTTGGAAGTTTTATTTCTGCCATTCAGTTTATTTATTGTCAATAAGTCTAATAAGTCATGTTCGTAAAATGGGTCATATAGGTCATATACATCACATAAGTACCTGACCCTCTGACTTATTTGACTAATATGACATCATTGACCTCATTCTTCTTTTTCAAATTCGGACTGCAACACTTTTCTTACTTCATCAATAGTTTCTTTTTCCAGGTCAGTCCTTCTTTCCAATTCTTCAGGAGTTAACCGCAATACGCTTTTCGCTGTATCACAACCTACTCTTTTTAATTCATCAATAACCCAGGTTTCAATTTCATCGCTGAATTCTTCCAGGTCAACATCAAACTCGCCGGTTTCTTCTTCAGAATCACGATAAACATCCAATTCATAACCAGTCAATTCAGATGCCAGTTTAATGTTTACACCCCGGCGCCCAATTGCCAATGAAACCTGGTCTGGTTTCAAATAAACACTTGCATGATTTTTTTCACTGTTCAATTCCATACTTGTGATCTTGGCCGGCGTCAATGAACGCTGGATAAGCAGTTGAATATTGCTGGTCCAGTTGATGACATCAATATTCTCATTTTTCAATTCACGTACAATACCATGAATACGGCTACCCTTCATACCTACACAGGCGCCTACAGGATCAATACGGTCATCATACGATTCTACAGCAACTTTAGCCCTTTCTCCCGGATCACGAACAATTTTTTTAATAACGATAAGACCGTCAAAAATTTCAGGCACTTCTATCTCCAATAATTTAGCCAGAAACTCAGGCGCAGT
>JAKFEJ010000366.1:0-6821 GCA_036675745.1 Chitinophagaceae bacterium
ATGGACCTGGGTGGCTTAGATGGTCTGTTGTATATCACTGATATTTCATGGGGTCGTATCTCCCATCCGGCTGAAGTACTGAAGATGGACCAGAAGATCAACGTGGTGGTACTTGACTTTGATGACGAGAAAAAACGTATCAGCCTTGGGTTGAAACAATTGACGCCGCATCCATGGGATGTATTGTCTGAGAATATCGCTGAAGGAAATGTAGTGAAAGGTAAAGTAGTTAATATCGAAGACTACGGTGCTTTCCTTGAGATCATGCCCGGTGTAGAAGGTCTTGTACACGTAAGTGAAATTACATGGGCTAATACACCAATCAATGCTAAAGAATTCTTTAAGCTGGGTGATGAGCATGAAGCCAAGATCGTTACATTGGATAAGGCAAGCCGCAAAATGAGCTTGTCTATCAAACAACTTTCTGCTGATCCGTGGAATGATATTGAAACACGTTTTGCTGAAGGCAGCCGTCATACCGGCCTGGTTAAAAACATTACCAATTATGGTGTGTTTGTAGAACTGGCTCCTGGTATCGGTGGTATGATCCATATCAGTGATCTTAGCTGGTTGAAGCGTTTCAATCATCCAAGTGAATACACGAAAGTGGGTGCTAACATTGATGTGGTGATCATGGGTATTGATAAGGAGAACCGCAAATTACAATTAGGACATAAACAACTGGAAGAAGATCCCTGGAATACACTGCAGGATACATTTGCTATCGGCAGTGTTCATGAGGGTGCTGTAACACGCCGTGATGATAAAGGCGCGGTGGTTCAGTTGCCATACGGCCTGGAAGGTTTTGCTCCTAACCGTCACCTGACAAAGGAAGATGGTAAGAGCATTGGCGCTGATGAAACAGCTCAGTTTGTTGTGATCGAATTTGATCGTAACGAAAAGCGTATTGTACTTTCTCATAGCCGCATCTGGGAACAAGGACAAATAGAAGAGAAAGAAGCTGCGAAGAAAGAGCAAAGAGCAGAAGCTGATAAAACCAAGAAAGCAGTTAAGAATATCCAGGGTAAGGTAGAAAAAGCTACACTAGGTGACCTGGGTGTACTGGCTGATCTGAAAAAGAAAATGGAAGGTGGTGAGTCTGCAGCTGCAGATGAAGCAAAACCCGAATAATTTCTATTAAACTTTAGTAAGTAGTAAAAAGCTGTCCGTCGAATGGACAGCTTTTTTTTTAACTGTTGTTGAAATTTAATAGTACTCAATTGCTTAATTTCAGGCTGTCATTGCTTGTTAAAAAAGATTTGCTATGAGTTCGTTGATTGAACGACTAAAAAACTTCAAACTGGTCCGTAAAATTGTATATGCTGTAGTAGGCTTGTTTTCCTATCCGGGGCTTGCCATGATCAATAAATTAAAAATATCCGGAACAGAGCATCTTAAAAATTTGCCCCGGGAAAACGTTCTGTTTGTCAGCAACCACCAAACTTATTTCGCAGATGTTATTACTTTCCTGCATATTTTCTGTGCCGTAAAATGGGGTAAGATGAACCGGCTGGGCGTCCCTTATTATTTATTAAATCCTTTTACTAGGGTAAACTATGTTGCGGCCGAGGCAACGATGAATGGTAGCTGGATCAGCCGTCTTTTTACATTAGCCGGCGCATTAACTGTGAAGCGAACCTGGAATGCTGAAGCGAAAGAAACCCGTAAAGGGCTTGATCCATCTGATACAAGGAAGATCACAAGAGCATTGGAAAATAATTGGGTGATCACTTTTCCACAAGGAACCACTAAACCATTTGCACCTGGCAGAAAAGGCACTGTTCTTATTATCAAACAAAATAAGCCCATCGTTATACCGGTTGTTATAAATGGATTCTGGCGGGCTTTTAATAAAACGGGATTGAAGCTAAGGAAAAAAGGAACAATTTTGTCCGTTCAATTTAAAGCACCTTTACTGATTGATTACGATGCCCGGTCAGAAGATATACTGGCGCAATTGATGGATGCTATTGAACAAAGTAAAAAGTATATGATGAATACAAGACAAGAGGCAGCGCATACCTAAGAAAACGAGTTTGTATTCTATCTAAAGATTGCAATTTTTTGCTTTGTGAATTTGTAATTAACTTCCTTTTTGTATGTTCCAGAAACCTGCTACCATAAAAGAAATCGCAAAGAGATTGAATGTTTCGGTTTCAACCGTATCAAGAGCTTTGCACAATCATCCCAGCATCGGGCTTCGTACCAAGGCGCAGGTACAAAAGCTGGCGCAGGAATTGAACTATGAGCCCAACCAGGCCGCTATATCTTTTAAGCAAGGCAAAACTTTTACCATAGGAGTCATACTTCCCAATCTCGGTGAAGAATTTTTTTCTACGGCCATTAATGGTATCGAGGATATTGCGATAGAAAATAACTATACGGTATTGATCGGGCAATCTCACGATGATGTGGAACGGGAAAAAAAATTGGTTGATACCATGCGCCGTCATCGTGTTGATGGATTGATCGTTTCTTTATCAAAGAACACGGATTCCTATGAGCACTTTGAACAGTTAAATAATTATTCTATTCCTATTGTTTTTTTTGACAGGGTTCCTGATACATGGGAAGCGTATTCCGTATCCTGCAATTTAAAAGACAGCTCCGTTGAGTTGGTAGATTGGCTGGTAAGCAGGGGGCATAAGCATATTGGGTTTATTAAGGGGCCGGAAACGATGCTTCCTTCCCAGGAAAGGTTCAATGGATACCTGGAAGGTTTGAAAAAAAATAAGCTGGTTGCGGATAAAGCTTATGTAGTGCAAACAGACCTGGATAAAGAAAGCACTCTCGATGCCATGAAGCAATTGCTTAATTTAAAAAAGCGGCCTACAGCCGTTATTGCGTTTAATGATTACGTTGCTTTGGATGCTATCAAGTATTCCCGAAGCCAGGGACTTAAAATCAATAAAGATATTTTCTTTGTAAGCTATGCCAATCTTCCAATGACCAGCTATATGGATGAGCCACCTTTGGCATCCGTAGAACAGTTTCCTTATGAGCAGGCGGAAAAAGCGACAGAGATCCTTATCAAGCTTATCAATAAAAAAAGCCCTGAAGAAATTGGTGAAAAGAAAGTGGTGATGCAAAGCAAGGTCATGGTGCATGAAGAGCTCATTAAAAAGAATGGAAAGAATGCGCCGCAAAAAGAAAACCAGAAATAGCCATTAAATTTAATAAGGAGAATATTGAAGTCACAGCGTTATGTCACAGAAATAGTTTATAAATTCCCCAGGTTAGTCCTCTTTCTTTTACCAGTTTACAAAGTTTTTTTCCCAGCAACTAAAATCAATTTTGTCGTTTATTGCTTACATACGTAAAAGCAAGAAAGATCATGGTTATTATTTTGGGCACACCAGCAATCTTGAAGAAAGATTAAAAAGACACAATGCTAGCAAAGTAAAATCAACCAAAAGCAGAATTCCATTTGTTATTCATTATTGCGAAATATTTCAGACAAAGGGCAGAAGCATACCGTAAAGAAATGTTTTTTAAATCCTTTGAAGGCAGACAATGGCTAAAGCTCAATGAAATTATTCAATAAGTTTTTGTCAATTAACCCGGCACACCTATTTTTGCGCCGGAGAGCTGGCAGAGTGGTCGATTGCGGCAGTCTTGAAAACTGTTGACTGTAACAGGTCCTGGGGTTCGAATCCCTAGCTCTCCGCTTTACAAATGCGCAAATAGTTAATAACTAATTATTTGCGCATTATTTTTTAGATTATTTGTCTTTATTTTTCCAGGAACAGCCCATTATTTAATCATTGGTAGTGTAGGGATGGTTATTTTAACTCACCCAGCCATTTTTCTGCAAATGTTCTTGCTTGTTCGGTTACTTCTTTGCCTGCCCTGAAACCTTGTTTCCATTCTGTTCTTTTACTTTCGTAAGCGGGGTTCACAAATTTTTTCTTACCGTATTTTTCTACCAACGCTGCATTGTAATCAATGTCTTTGGTATATTCCAGCATTTTTTTAAGCTTATCGGCTATAAAGTGATTGAGGTTTTCAGGAAAATTGGTTTCCCATTTTTGCAGGTATTCTTTATATCTTTTTGCATCATTTTCCTGCTGGTACTTTTCTCCCATGGCTATATTACTAAAATACTCATGACCCGGATCCTGGTAATCTTTCAGATTTTTACGTAGCATATCCAATACCGGTTGTATTCCTTTGGCCATTTCTGCGCTTACTTCTTTGATGGTTTTTTCGGTGTCTTTTATTCCTTTTTCTGTTTTGGCTATTTCGTCTTTCTGAATTTCTTTTATACTGCGAAGAGGTTTTAATACCGGCTCCTGTGGTTTTGCGCTTTTCCGCAGCTCTTCATATTGTTTTTTAAACGCTGCGCCAGAGATATATTCTTTGGTATAATTCAACATGTCTTTAGCTAGCGCAGCTCTGTCGCTTATCGCAATATTTTTTAAATTCTTTACCCCGTAATAAGACAGGTAGCCATTGAGAAAACTGTTTTTGATCCCTTCTGTACCTGATTGGCGGGATATACCCAGGGTTTTCCAGATATCATCTGTTATTTTTTTTGCCTGGTAAGAGGAAAATGAAAAACTACTGCTTACCAGCATACAGACTAAAATAAATCCCGATCCTAATGTGATCTTTCTTTGATTCATAAAATAAAATTTAAGGTTTTATAGATCGTAAAGATTGGCCATTCCACTTTCTTTGGCAATCACTTACTACATGATTTGATAAAATAGGAGAATGAGCTGTGCATTTATCTCCTTATTCTTAAATGCGAACAACTGTTTAGAAAATTTCTTTTCCACTTTGTAAGGGTTTTTTATAAAATTACTGTCCTACCAGTGAAGCTGTGGTAATTTGCCGTTTGGTGGTGTTTACCGGCCTGCCTAATTTTGAATCTAACGAATAACGACTTGCTTATGCTTAGGAAACATTTCCTGCAACAATCTGCTATCATAACATCAGGCATATTATTACGTCCCTCGCTTTCTTTTGCCGGCGCCCTGGATTTTCCTGTTGTGAGGATACCTGAAGCGCAACGGAAATTTAAAAGTATGGCTGTTGAAAAAGCCATTGTTGAATTAAAATCAAAGACAACAAATAAAGAGATCGCCTGGCTTTTTGAAAATTGTTTCCCCAATACATTGGATACTACCGTTGATTTTGAGATGATCAACGGCAAACCGGATACCTATGTTATAACAGGTGATATTGATGCCATGTGGCTCCGGGATAGTACTGCGCAGGTATGGCCTTATCTTTCATTGACAAAAAACGACCAGGATCTGCATCAACTGGTAACCGGTGTTATCAACCGCCAGGTAAAATGTATTCTTAAAGATCCTTATGCCAATGCTTTTTATAAAGATGAAAATAAAGTGGGCGAATGGAAAGATGACCTTACTGCTATGAAACCCGGCTTGCACGAACGAAAATGGGAGATAGATTCTTTATGCTATCCTATCCGCTTAAGTTATCACTATTGGAAAATTACCGGTGACAAAACAGCTTTTGATGATAGTTGGAAAGAAGCGATGGCATTAATCGTAAAAACATTTAAGGAACAACAACGTAAAAAAGATAATGGCCCTTATAGTTTTCAACGCCGTACTTCATGGGCTACCGATGGCGTTGCAATCGGCGGATATGGCTATCCTGTAAAACCGGTAGGATTGATCTGCTCTTCCTTTCGCCCCAGTGATGATGCGACTATTTATAATTTCCTGATACCCTCTAATTTTTTTGCAGTAGTAAGCTTGAAGCAGGCCGCTGAAATGTTACAGGCAATACATAAAGATGCAGCCCTTTCTGCGGAATGCATAACATTGGCTAAAGAAGTGGAACTGGCGTTGAAACAACATGCTGTTACCACGCATCCGAAATTTGGTAAAGTATACGCCTATGAAGTAAATGGCTTTGGTAGTTATAACCTGATGGATGATGCGAATATACCCAGCCTGCTTTCACTACCTTACCTGGGTGCCATGAAAAATACAGATCCTGTTTATGCTAATACCAGGAATCTGCTGCTGTCAACTGAAAATCCATTTTTCTTTAAAGGCAAAGCAGGAGAGGGTATTGGCGGCCCGCATGCAGGAATAGATATGATTTGGCCTTTGAGTATTATTATAAGAGGACTCACCAGTAACAGTGATGCAGAGATAAAAAAATGTTTGGATATGCTGCAACATAGCCATGGCGGCACAGGATTTATGCATGAATCATTTCATAAAGAGGATGCGAAGAAATTTTCCCGCTCATGGTTTGCCTGGGCCAATACCATTTTTGGAGAATTTGTATGGAAAGTATACCGGGAAAGACCGCATTTACTAAAATAAAAGACATTTCCGTTTAACGATAAAAGTGTTTCGTAACGATACAATGAAAAGCAACCCATGTGATATTAAAAACTGGCAGGAGAAGATTAGCCGGAATAACGACCAGCAGGCCTTTGCAGAGCTGTTCCGTCATTTTTATGACAGGTTGCTTCATTTCTGTATGCAATATGTTCGGGTACATGAGGCAGCGGAGGAAATTGTATCCGATGTATTCGTTAAAATATGGAACCGTAGGGCTGAACTGGAAACGGTGATCAACCTGGAAGTTTATTTATTTGTGGCGGTAAAAAATCATTCACTCAATTACCTGCAACAATATTCTTCTTTTCGTATTGTGGAAATAGAAGGAGCCACCGCTGGCAAATTAATAAATACAGTAGACCCTGGAAGAGAACTGGAATGGAAAGAAATTCTTTTTAAAATGGACCAGGTGGTCGATAGTTTGCCGGAACAATGCCGCAAGATTTTTAAACTGATCAAAGAAGAAGGATTTAAATACAAAGAAGT
>JAKFEJ010000016.1:0-6818 GCA_036675745.1 Chitinophagaceae bacterium
ATTATTTTATTACGGCCGGTAATAGTCATTGTGTACGGCCCTCCTGCTTTCATAGGTTTTAATTGAACAGACCATTTACCATCATCGGCAGTTTTTGCTTTAAAACTTTTGTTATTAAATTTTATAGTTACTTTTTCTCCCTTCGCAGCCCATCCCCACATTTTCACATTAACATCTCTTTGCAACACCATACTATCTCTTATAAGACGGGGCAATCTAACCTGTCCATATGCAGCTTGCGTAGTTGTCAGCATTGCAGCAATAGCGAAAGCGTAAATTATTTTTTGTATCATTATATCATCTTGAGTTTGCGGGTAAGGGTAATAATTAGTTTCTCCATTGAAAAGCAAAATATTCGCATTGTTCCTTGCCTGTATTCAGCAACGCATGTGGGATACGGGAAGGAAGAAACACCACATCACCAGGTGATGCGGGATAAAATTTTTCACCGATATGCATTGTTACGTTGCCCCGCAATATCAAAATAATTTCTTCCTGCACATGTGTATGCGGCGCATGGCTCGAAGAATCTGCATTAAGAGCAGTAGTGTGCATTTCAAACTGTGCCAATTGTGATGTTGCCCTGTTGAAGAAATCTCTCCGGTATCCCTTGCCGGTATTGTTTGTTTTCAAATCGTTCCAGTCGAGCATAAAAGATCCTCCTGATTGTTTTGCCCTTCCAGGATTTGCTATTTTGCCTTTGTATTTTAAAACATAATAAGTGGCGGATGTTTTACCGGCATTTTCTATTCCATGTTCATCACCAGGCATGGCAAATGCAATACTGCCGCCGCCTACTATTTTACTTTTTCCATTTATAGTGATCTTTACCGTTCCTTCTTTTACGATCAGGAGTTCTTCCTGGTCTGTATGGGTGTGTGGCGGATGAGGCGCCTTGCCGGGTTCAAGCGTAGTAGCATGTACTTCAAAATTAAAAAGAGTGGTTGTGCTTCCATCCATCATCTGTCTTCTGATCCGTGTAGCTTCTTTCTTTACCTCAAGATTATCCCAGTGATAAACATGCGGAGCCAGCGAATCTGTTTTTTGCCCCATCAACGAAGACGCAATAACTACAAACGATATAAGAAACGTTAATCGCATACTACCTGATTTTTTTAATGAATTGTGAATTGCCATACCGGTTCAGTTGGAATCCTTCTGGTTTGTCAGTGCCGGGTTTAAATTGAATATTGAAATATTCTGCTGTTGAATAAAAATCCGTTTCGCTGGCAGCGTACAGTGTGTATTTATTATCAGGTGAAAAATATAAAGCAAGCTTGCCATCGTCATTCTTCAATTCGATCTTATTTCCGTTTGGTGATTGATAACTGCCGGTATATTTATTCAGTATTTCCGTATCAAGAGCCAGGTTGGGCCTTTCAAATATGTATTGCATTCCGCGGCCGTATGTTTCACTTTTTGTTCCCGAATGACCAGTGTTCTCCAAAATTGTTGATTGAAGAGAAACTGAAACATAGTTCCTGTTTGTCATTTGTGAAGCAAATTTTTCATAAGCAGGACGGCTTTTCTCCACATCACCGATGGTCATATACACACGAACAGGATTGGCTAATTTCTTTTGTGCAAATTCTTTTTCATACTTGTATAGAGCTTCCCTGTCCCAACCAATCGCAGGACTGGCAGCCGCATAACCAGTGAATAATTCTGGCTGTGTAAATAAAGTATAGAGCGTAAATAAACCACCGAGTGAGCAGCCCATTAAAGTTCTGTTCTTGCTATCGGCTTTGTAGTTTGTCTCAATAAAAGGGAACAGCTCTTTTTTCATGAAGGCAAGAAAATTATCGGCACCACCGCTTTGCAGCAATCTTGCTTCTTTGGTTGGCGTATAATCCCTTGCCCGTAAACTATCCGGGTTGGGATTGGTTCCACCCCATGTAACGCCAACAACGATCAGCTCAGGAATAAAGCCATCAAAATAATGTTCACCGTATAATGATTTCACCAATGGGAAATCCCACTGCGAATCCATCAGGTAAACAACAGGATATTTTTTTGCACTGTTTTTGTAGCCGCCCGGTAATAGAATATGTAATTCATATTCCTGCCCGCTCACAATCGAAGAAGTTATTTTTCGTACTTCGGAACCGGGAATATCGACCCGCGGATATTGAGCAAAGCAATTAACTGCATACATTGAAAGGAGCAGGCTGAGCAATCTCTTCATTATATATTTTTTAAAGTGACTTAAGCATGTTATGGGTATGTTGCCGGTTCCCTGTTACCAGTTCCTCAAAGCCGAAGTCACTTCACAGTTTAAGTGACCGGGAACCAGAAACTGGTAACTGGCAACTATACGACATTTTCCTCCATCCGCTGCGGGATGAAAATCATTTCAATTCAAGCACTACCACACTCACCGGTGGCAATTTCACTGTCAACTTATTTCCATTCAATTTAGCTCCTTCATACGCTACAGGTACAATGACACTAGGGTTCTCAAAACTGTTATAGGTTTGCATTTTATCAGATTTTAAAATTCTGCCGTTAACCGTTTTATAGTTTGCTCCATTTACAGTAATGGTAATTTCCTGTGCCTTTTTCGAATCAATATTTACCAGCGAGATATGTGTAACACCGTTTTTATCTTTTGACGCGGATGCATTCACCGCTTTCAGTTTTTCTTTACCAACTGTATAGTCTGTGCTGGTGACAGTAATGGGCAGCATCAACGCATCATGATGCACATTGTACATCTCCATTACATGATAAGTAGGGGTGAGAATGATTTTTTCATCATTTGTTAAAATAACGGCCTGCAGTACATTGACGATCTGTGCAAGGTTGGCCATCTTTACCCTGTCGCAGTGATTATTAAAGATATTGAGACTGCTACCGGCGATCATCGCATCACGCATGGTGTTTTGCTGAAATAAAAAAGCTCCGTTGGTGCCGGGTTCTACATCGTACCAACCACCCCATTCATCCACTGCCAAAGATTTTTTCTTTTGCGGATCATATTTATCCATGATGGCGCTGTGTTTAGTAACCAGTTCTTCCATCAGCAAAGCCTGTTTCATCGTAGCAAAATATTCGGGCTCGGTAAAATTGGTGGACGAACCTTTTTTACCCCAGTCAATAACAGAATAGTGATGCAGCCCCAATGCATCAAACATTTTTGCAGGTAGTTCTTTCATCAATACTTCTGTCCAATGATAATCAGCGTCTGAAGCGCCTGAGGCAATACGGTATATTTTATCACTGTTTCCCCAATCGGCCATAAACGTTGCATACTGCCGGTAAATATTAGCGTAGTATTCCACTTTCATATTTCCACCGCAGCCCCAGGCTTCATTGCCTAATCCCCAAAATTTTACTTTCCACGGAGTTGCCCTGCCATTTGCTTGCCGCAGGTCAGTCATCGGGCTGCTGCCGTTTGGATGGGTAGTATATTTTATCCAATCACTTAGTTCATTCGGAGTGCCGCTGCCTACATTGCCGCTCAGGTATGGCTCGGCGCCTAATTCTTCACACATGTTTAAAAATTCGTTGGTGCCAAAACTGTTATCCTCTTTTACATTGCCCCACCATACATTGAGCATAGAAGGCCGTTGCGCTTTGGGACCCACACCATCTTTCCAATGGTAGGTATCGGCAAAACATCCACCCGGCCAGCGCAGCACCGGTACTTTTAATTTTTTTAATGCCGCCATCACATCCAAACGGATACCATCTTTATTAGGGATAGTTTTATTACTGTCGCCAACATACAAGCCACCATAAATGCAATGCCCGAGGTGTTCTGCAAAATGTCCGTAGATATTTTTGTTAATTGTGTCTTTGCCTTTATTAGCAAATAATGCAATCGTATTTTGTGCGGAAGCAAAAGAGACGACAATTAAAAGGGGGAAAAGCAAATTTTTTTTCATCATATTATTTTTTTTATTGAACAATGTCAGCTTAACGTTTTTTAACTTCTTCGTGATTTATTTTAGGATAAAGCATTTAATTATATCCTGCAGCATAATCATTTTTATAAAATCGTCATCATTTTACTTACCACATTACTGGTAGTTTTATTCTTTACACCCGGCTGCCCGCCTCCTACGCTAATTATCATTTTTCCTGGCAATTGTTTTAATTCACCAGTTTCGCTAACGCTTGATAAATCTTCGGGTGCTAAACTGAACGTGATCGTTTTACTTTTTCCTGCTTTTAATTCTATGCGTTTAAACCCTTTCAATGCTTTTAGTGGCGCCTTGATATTTTTATCCTGGTTGCTTACGTATAATTGTACTACTTCTTCCCCATCATTCTTTCCTGTATTCGTTACCCGAACACTCACCAAAACCCTTTTGCCTTTTGTTACACCTGCAGGAATGTTTAGATTGTCATATCGGAAAGTAGTAAAGCTTAGTCCATACCCAAACGGGTACAATGCTTCCCCGGTGAAGTAACGATAGGTTCTGTTGGTCATTTCATAACTGTTGAAATCGGGCAAATCACTGTCGCTTTTATAAAATGTAACAGGTAAGCGGCCAGCGGGATTATAATCTCCAAATAAGACATCAGCTACGGCAGTGCCTGCGCTTTGTCCTCCATACCATGCATTTACAATGGCAGGAATATTTTCGCTCTCCCATGGCATTGCTATTGCGCTTCCGGTCATCATTACAAACACAACAGGCTTGCCTGTGTTCTGCAATTTTTTCATCACATCAGTTTGAATAGCTGGTAATAGGATAGAAGTACGATCACCTCCGTTAAAGCCGGGATAATCTACCTTCATTTCTTCACCTTCCAATTGAGGAGATATGCCGCCCACATAGATAATAGCATCCGCATCTTTAATACGAGTCAACAATCCATCCATATCAAAACGCAAAAAATCTCCTGCTCTTAACCTTACATTGGCTTTACCTTCACCCTGCCAGTATTCCACTACTATTTTATATTGTTGTCCTTTTTGTATTGCCTGCCTGTGTGTTCGTGCGCCCCAGCGGTTACGCTGCCAGGCGTTGAGGACTTCATTGTCATTTATAAAAATTTTGTATCCATCGTCTGCTTCTATTTCAAAAGTTATTTCGCCATCTTTATCCGCAGTATAGATGCTGGTATAACGTGCAGAAAAGTTATTGGCCCTAATATTGCCAACAACAGTTTCACCTTCCTGCCAAAAATGGTCAAGGTTATTTTCCGTTTGCACAATGGCTTCCCCTTTAAGTTCCGGATTATTAAAATATTCAGCCTTAAATCCTTGTTTACCTTCATAAGAATATTGATTGTTTACATCGGTATAGGCCAGCAGTGTATCGTTAGTAAAGTTCAATGCCTTCTCATAGATCACTTCTATATTATTCCCCAATTTATTTTTTATACCATCCAATACCGTAACTATTTCTGAAGGTGTACCATTATAATTACCCAATACGGCAATACGGTTATCTGCATTAGGCCCTATTACTGCAATCTTTTTTAATTTTTTACTTAATGGCAAGGTATTGTTATCGTTTTTTAATAAAACAATACTTTGCCGGGCCATTTTTAGTGCATGTGCCTTGTGTGGTGCACTTTCCAAAACAGTTACCGGAGTTTGCGCATACTTCACCTCGCTAACCGGATCAAACATTCCTAAACGGTAGCGGATGGTAAACAGTCTTTTTATACTTACATTGATCTGTTCCTCGCTGATCAGTCCTCTTTTCACAGCATCTACCAGTGAAAGAAAAGCCGCTGTGCCACAATCTACATCAGTGCCATGCATTACCGCATCGGCGCTGGCTGTTGCCGCATCAGGATGGGTTTTATGATTCTTAAAAAAATCATCAATAGCCCAGCAATCGCTTGTTACATAGCCTTTAAAATTCCATTGTTTGCGGAGTATATCATTCATCAGCGGATCGCTCCCGCAACAGGGCTGCTTTCTGAATGCATTGTAGGCACACATGACTCCTGCCACATTTGCATTCACGATAAGTTCTTTAAATGCGGGCAGGTAAGTATCCCATAGATCATAATTGCTGACATCTGCATTAAACACATGGCGCAATGGTTCGGGTCCGCTGTGTACAGCGTAGTGTTTGGCGCAGGCTGCAGCTTTTAAATATTTTTTATCTTCTCCCTGCAAGCCACGAACAAATGCCTTACCCAACATAGCTGTTAAAAAAGGGTCTTCGCCATAGGTTTCCTGTCCACGCCCCCAGCGGGGATCACGAAAAATATTGATATTAGGCGTCCAGTAAGTCAATCCGACATATCGTTCACCATTTTTTCCCTGTTGCACCGCTTTGTTATAGACCGCCCTGCCTTCCAATGCGGCATAATCTGCCATGCGATACAACGAATTTGTATCCCATGTGGCAGCCATGCCAATTGCCTGCGGAAATACGGTAACCCTGTAAGAGGTTCTTGCTACACCATGTAACACTTCGTTCCACCAGTCATATGCTGGAATGCCCAGCTTTTCAATAGCCGGTGCATGGTTCATCATCTGCGCCACTTTTTCTTCCAATGTTAAGCGGCTTACCAAATCGTTGACCCTTTGTTGAAGCGGAAGTTTGTGATTCCAAAATGGCAATGATTTATAATCCTGCGCATTGGCATATAATGCGCAGAATAATAAAGGGATAAAAAAATATTTTTTCATCATATAGGAATTATGAAGTGCTGGTTTGATCATCCTGTCAAATTCTCCCGTTAAATCATTTATAGGCAGTCACCGCCTGTATGGTTCCATCTTCATTATGCTTCAACTCCGTCACTTTCACATTTCGCAAATGTGTTTTACCGCTCAATTGCACATCATGATAAAATAAATACCACTTCTTATTCAATTCAATAATAGAATGATGATTTGTCCA
>JAKFEJ010000323.1:0-6793 GCA_036675745.1 Chitinophagaceae bacterium
TGTGATCCATACATAGCGGTGGCTCCCGCATCTTTTAGAACCGTAACACTTTCAACATCATTAGGATCGTAGTTGCCGCCAATAATACCATCTACTACGAATAACGGGCTCTGCGTAGCATTGATAGAAGAAACGCCCCGCAAACGGATCTCCGGAGCAGAACCAGGAACACCGGAACTATTAACTACCTGCAGACCTGCTACTTTTCCCTGTAACATAGTACCGATATTATTCGCTGTAACGTCTTTTAGTTTTTCTTCAGACACTACAGTAACCGCACTGGTCAGTTCTGATCTTTTTTTATTGCTATACCCAACTATTACTACTTCATCAATACTTGCATCCGCCTGTTTCAATGCAATCTTTAAAACACTATTCCTGGAAATATTCACTTCGATAGCCTGGTAACCAACATAGGAAATGATCAGCACATTACTTCCATCAGGAACCTGCAATAGAAAATTTCCATTGGCATCAGTAGTAGTACCCCTGTCCGTACCTTTTACTTTTACAGAAGCTTCAGGCAAGGGCCTTCCATTTTCATCGGTAACAATTCCTTTAATTTCTTTTTCAACAGGTGATACCGGCAGTAAATCTTGCTCCTGCTCTTCTTCTTTAGGTTTAATGACAATGGTTTTTTCAATAATGGCGTAGGTAAACGGCTGGTTATTGAAACATAGTATCAATGCCTGTTCCAGCGAAGCATTTGATATTTCAATAGAAACTTTTTTAGCCTTGCTCAGCAAAGTGCCGGTATAAGCAAACGTAAAACCAGTTTGCTTTTCGATCTTTTCAAAGATCTTTTCCAGCGGGGAATTCTTCTCCGAAAGAGTGATTTTTTGTGAAAATCCTTTTGCACTTAGTTGCAAACAGGCTGCAAGTAATAAAATGGCGGCAATCTTCATAATCCGCAATGTTTTGGTTAGTGTTCCCCTGTTGCTGGGCAGGGGGATACAAAGAGCATTTAAATCCATAACTTTGTTTTGTTTGGGTTAAATAATAAGCAGTCTTGCGGGACTCGTTTTTATGGTTATCCAAACTTCTTGCTGCTCCGGCCACGAACCGGAGCAGTTTTCTTTTTGGGTCAACCACTATCTTTATGGCATTACCATTATTTTCTTTCCTTCAATTTTAAAATGTACCCCACCTGTTGTTTCGAGGATCTTAAAAACATTGGATAGATTGGTGTTCCGGTTCATCTTCACATAAAACTTCTCTGTTACCTGCTTTTCATAGTACACATCCAGGTCGTACCAGCGGGCTAATTGCCGCATAACGGTATTAATATTTTCTCCTTTAAAATTGAATAATCCATTCTTCCAGGCCATTACTTCTTCTATGTCAACCTGGTTCGTCACTTTCATAATTCCGTTCTGTATCCGGGCCTGTTGGCCTGGCTTAAGTAAATTTTTATTATTACCCTGTGATACATTCACCGAACCTTCAAGCAGTGTAATTTTCATCTGCTCTTCATCTTCGTAAGCGTTTACATTGAAATGTGTACCCAATACCTGCACAGTTACATCGCCTTTTTTTACTATAAATGGCATGGCTGCATTTTTCGCTACTTCAAAATAAGCTTCGCCGGTGATCTCTACCTTTCTTTCGCTACCAACAAAAGCGGTTGGATAACGCAGGGAAGATTGAGCATTCATCCACACTTTACTTCCATCGGCCAATGCAAGGCTCATCACTTTGCTTCCCCTCGGCACGGTGAGTGTATTGTATTGTACTTCGGATACATTATTAGCGTTGGCAGTATAAGCAATTCTTCCATCTGCCAATTTTATTATACTGGCAGCGCCCTGGGTAGCCAGTGATCCATTGCCTGCACTGTCTAAAACTATCCTGGATCCATCCGCCAAAGTAAGTACCGCATTGGCTGAAACCGGTGCAGCTATGTCCCGGATGGGCTTTGTTGGCTGGTTTTCTGAAATCGCCTGCCGGTTCGAGTTATTGCTAAAAAGCAAATAGGCTCCGGCTGCAAAAAAAACAATGATTGCAGCTGCTGCAGCAACACGGCGGAATGTAAAGAAACGGGGTTTACTATTTATCTGAATTGTTTCGGGAAGTTGGCGTTCTTCTTGTTGTTCTGCCTTCTGCAATACCTGGCGAAAAGCTTCTTCAATCCTGTTTTTATCCGACAAACCCTGGTAAGTTCTGTCTTCCAGTTTTTTTAATACGATCTCTTGTAACAATCGTTGGTTTTCCTGCTTTCTGCATTGCTCTGTAAACAGGCTCCATTCCTCTGCTGACAAGGTTTCCAGTAAGAATTTATCAAGTAAAACGATAAAATTATTTTGAGTCATTGTCGCTGTTTGTATTAACCCAAACCTGTTTCAGGTTTTAATATTGGGGTAATCATGAATTAATGTAATTATAATAAAGACGTATAAGAAAGTTAGTAGGGCGCAGTTGGAAGGAAAAAAATCAGGGAAGTAAAAACAAAATGGGGATGGCAAAAAGCTTATTGGTCTTTTCCATGTATTTGCGGAGTGTAACGATGGCCCGTACAATATGGCTTTTTACGGCTTTATGGGATATTCCCATTTTAATAGCAATTTCCTGGTGACTAAGCCCTTCAAACCGGCTTAAGCGAAAGGCTTGTTGTTGTAGTGGCGTCAGGCTACCAATCCCTTTTTGAAGCAGGTCCTCCAGTTCCTTCAACTCTAATTTTTGAACAGGTGAGGAAGATTTATCACTTAAATATTCTTTGTAGTAATCATCAGAATCACTGCTGAAAACTTTCTTCCGTAAGCGGTCAATAATAAGATTACGGGCGGTTATAAACAGGAAGGCATCAAACTTTTTAACCTCTGTCAATTTTTCCCTTTTTAACCATATTTGTACAAACACATCCTGGGTAAGGTCTTCGGACAGTTCGGGAGACTTGGTAAATACCAAAGCGGTTGAATACAGATGGTCCCAATACTGTGAAAAAAGTATTTTATAAGCGGCCTGGTCTCCCTGTGCCACTAATTCCAGAAGTTCTTTTTCCGTATTTGGTGTTTTTGCAGTCAAAATAGAATCAGTTCAGCCTTCAATTACAATAATAACGAATTAGCCAAAACTAATAGCTGTTTGATTTATTTAGTTTTTATTGCTTCAGGGAAAATGTGAATTTAAAAAAGTTGTAATACTATGTTTATAGGAATAATTAATGAACAGGTCTGTTTTTTATCCGTGTATCCGTGGCTAAAGTAAATGCCAGGGATACACGGAATAAGCGATTTATAAAATCACGATTCTGAATTTTATGAAACTTACTCTGCGCTTTTTATTTTTATTACTTCTTCTTCAAAGGATTCCATTGACATAGCATCCTCTGCTTTAAATTCACCAATACGGGTTCTGCATAAACTGCTGAGATGGGCGCCACAGCCCAGTACTTTTCCCAAATCATTGGCGAGGCTGCGGATATAAGTGCCGGTGCTGCAAACAATGCGGAAATAAACAAGCGGCATTTCGATCTTTGTTATTTCATATTCTTTCACCGTTACTTTTCTTGGCTCAATGATCACTTCTTTGCCCTGCCTTGCCAGTTCATAGACCCTTTTACCATTGATCTGTATAGCGGAATGTGCAGGCGGCACCTGCATTATTTCACCGGTGAATTGAACTGTAGCCGATCTTATTTCGTCTTCCGTTAGATGATCAAACGGTTTAAAATTCTCTGGCTCCTGTTCAAGATCGTAAGAAGCTGTAGTGGCGCCCAGTGTAAAAGAACCCGCATATTCTTTTTCCTGCGCCATATATTCATTGATTTTTTTAGTAAACTTCCCGGTGCAGATGATCAACAACCCTGTAGCCAAAGGATCTAATGTACCGGCATGACCTACTTTTTTAATGCGGATAAGGTTACGGATCTTTCTTACTACATCAAAAGATGTCCATCGCAAAGGCTTATTGATCAATATAACTTTACCTTCTTCAAACGAATTCAGCGTTTTCATGATGCAAAGATAGGAAGCAGGAAGTCAGATGTCGGAGATCAGACTTCTGACATCCGACATCTGCCCTCAAATAGACATTCTCGTCTTTAGTTCAAGATATTTATTCACGGTATTCACTGTAAGGTTTTCCGGCGTGGTGAGAATAGAAAGGATCCCGTTCTTATGCAGCTCTTTTACCATTAATCTTTTTTCAAAAGAAAATTTTTCAGCAATGGTTTTGATATAAATATCTTCGAGCTTATGTGCTTTTTTTTCTGTCAATGCTTTAAGTTCCGTATTTTCAAAAAATACAATCAGCAATAAATGGTACCGGGCCATTCTTTTTAAAGCAGGCATTTCACGTTGCAGGCTTTCCAACGATTCAAAATTGGTGAACAGGATCAACAGGCTTCGGTTGCTGATACGGTTGCGGATCACTGAAAATAATTTTTCAAAATCAGATTCTAAAAATTGAGTTTGCTGTTTGTATAATGTTTCCAGCAACAGGTTCATCTGCGTGGTTTTCTTATCGGCCAATATAAAAGCATCAAGATTCTGGGCAAAAGTGATCAGGCCGGCCTTATCCTGCTTTACCAACGCTACATTGGAGAGCACCAGCGATGCATTGATAGCATGATCCAGTAAGGTCATTCCGCCAAAAGGCATTTTCATTACTCGTCCCTTGTTGATGATGCAATAGATCTGCTGACTGCGTTCATCCGTATAGTTATTGACCATCAACCCATCCTTGCGGGCCGTGGCTTTCCAGTTAATAGTACGAAAATCATCACCCCGCACATATTCTTTTATCTGTTCAAACTCCATACTATGGCCAAGTTTGCGGATGCGTTTAACTCCCGCCTCCTGCAAACGATTACTCACTGCCAATAACTGGTACCGCCGCATTTGTATATAAGAAGGATAAACTTTTACTGTATGGTGCGCTGGAAAAACATAGCGGCGCTTTACTAATTGCAAAGGGCCGTGAACAAACACATTGATACTTTCAAAAATATATTCTCCTCTTGTTAGCGGTTTCAGGAAGTATTCGATCTCATAATGCTTTCCGCTTTCCACCTTCGCTTTACGCAACCAGTTCTTTTCCTGGAACTGAACAGGCAATTCATCTATTACACTTATCCGGACAGGAAAAGGATAATGATTATCCAGGTGAAGCGTTACTTTATTAGGATCGCCGATACTAAACCGGTCTGTTGTCTCCCGTTTTGCATTCACAGCATTTTTCTTACCATACAGCAACAAACTATCAACAATAATTGCAATACCCAGCAAAAGCAATATCAACCCGGCAATACGAAAAAGCGCCGGCTGAAAATAACTCAACACAAACACCACCGACGCAGTGCCGGCGATGTAGTAAACAATGTTATTTAAGTAGAAAGATTTTATCATGAAAAGCAGGTTCGATGTTTGACGTTTGAAGTTTGAGGTTATTGGGAAGAGTCTTTAGTTTTATATCGTTGGCCTTTATAGGCAGAATTCTGGAGATAAGTTATAAACGACATTATTTTTTTTCCAAGTGTAATATTTTGGGCATACAATTCATCAAACCTTTCCTTGATGATGTGCTTTCTATCAAGACATCTGTATAATTGCGACCTAAATTCTCCATTTGAACCTTTGGCAATAATCAGGAAATTTTTGAATTCAGTATTCCCTGATCTATCAAAACCTTCTGCAATGCAATCCATAACTGATCCTGAAGAAGCATTCATTTGATTTCTAAGCTCAAAATCTTTGGCCAGTAAAGTTGTTTCAACCAAAGCATCAAACTCATTTGTTTGAATTCTGGCTAACCGCCATATTTCTAAATCTTCGAATTGAGTTATCGTTGCCATATAAAACGATTTTTAAAATTTAGGACACAACTTCAAACCTCAAACATCGAACTCTCAAACCACACTTACCTCGGCACATCCATCCCATGTATGATCTGCTTTATCACTTCATCTTCGGTTACTCCTTCCATTTCCTTATCTGGTGCAAGAATAATACGGTGGCGAAGTACTGGTGTTACTACTTCAAGGATATCTTCCGGCATCACGAAATCACGGCCCTGCATAGCAGCAATAGCTTTCGATGCATTCATGACAGCCAATGATGCACGGGGTGAAGCTCCCAGGTAAATAGATTTATGATTTCTTGTCTGGTGAATAAGTTTTGCTATGAATTGCAATAATTTTTCTTCTATCAGAATATCCTTGATCTGTGTGCGCAAATGATTTATCTGTTCGCCATTAAGAACAGGGTTTACCACCTCATTCACTTTTGTATTACCCATGTGATGAAATTGAGTGAGAATGGACAACTCTTCCGATTCACTTGGGTAAGGCACGACGATCTTAAAAAGAAAGCGGTCAAGTTGTGCTTCCGGCAATCGATAAGTCCCCTCCTGCTCTACCGGGTTTTGTGTAGCCATCACTATAAATGGTGGAGGCATGGGATAGGTCCTGCCATCAACCGATGCCTGCCTTTCTTCCATTACTTCCAGCAAGGCTGATTGTGTTTTTGCAGGCGCCCTGTTGATTTCATCTACCAAAACGATATTGCTGAAAATGGGCCCTTTCTTAAATTCAAACACAGCTTCTTTGGGATTAAATACGGGAGTCCCTAATACATCGGATGGCATCAGGTCGGGTGTAAACTGGATACGTGAAAAACCGGCGCTTATACTCCGGGCTACCAATTTGGCCGTTAATGTTTTTGCTACTCCGGGTACACCTTCTATCAGCACATGTCCATCGGCCAGCAAAGCTGCTATTATCAACTTCACCATCTCATCCTGCCCTACTATTACTTTTTTGATCTCGCTGCGAATGGCCAGTACAGCTTCATTCAAG
>JAKFEJ010000010.1:0-6786 GCA_036675745.1 Chitinophagaceae bacterium
TGTTCGGTATATAAACAATTGAATAGTCCTGAACGATTAAAACCTTCCCCGATTCAAAAAGAAAAAGTGGAGAAAAACGAATTAGGGAAAAAAACAGGGAAGGGGTATTACGAATACAGTTGACAAGTTGAAAGGTTAAATTGGTTGATATAGTATCTTCGCCGCCTATCAACTTATCAACTTGTCAACTAAAGTACTTGTAACAGGCGGCACCGGCTTTCTCGGTTCTTACATTATCAAAGAATTGATTGAAAAAGATTATACTGTCCGTGCTATTCGCCGGAACAATAAACTTCCCTCTTATATTTCTAAAGAAATTTTTGACAAGGTAGAATGGCTACAAGGTGATATACTGGATGTGATTTCCCTGGAAGAAGCAATGGATGGTGTTGATGCCATCATACATGCGGCAGCGATGGTTTCATTTGTTAAAAAAGACAGGAAACAGATGTACCAGGTCAATGTAGAAGGGACTGCCAACGTAGTAAATATGGCGCTGGAAAAAAATATCAACCGGTTCGTACATATCAGCTCTGTTGCATCCTTAGGTCGTACTGCAAATGGCGGCTCGGTAAATGAAGAAAAGAAATGGGAAGAAAGCAAGGTCAATACACACTATGCCAAAAGTAAATACAAGGGAGAGCTGGAAGTTTGGCGTGGCATCAGCGAAGGGCTTAGCGGCATTATATTAAATCCCAGTACTCTTTTAGGCTATGGCGACTGGAACAGCAGCAGTTGTGCTATATTTAAAAAGGTTCATGATGGGTTCAACTGGTACACTCCCGGCATCAACGGATTTGTAGATGTAGAGGATACAGCCCGTGCTACAGTAGCACTAATGGAAAGTAATATATCTGAACAGCGCTATATCGTAAACGGTGACAACTGGCTTTTTAAAAAACTGCAGGATACTATCGCTACCAGCATGGACAAAAAAAAGCCATCTCATCAAACGACCCCTTTATTACTTAATATGGCCTGGAGAATGGAAAAGGTTAAATCATTTTTTACAAGCAAAAGGCCTTTACTTACCAGGGACAGCGCAAGAGTGGCACAAAGCAAAACCTATTTTGAAAATGCTAAATTACTGGCAGCCTTACCCGGTTTTTCTTTCACTCCACTGGAAAAATCAATAGGAGAAGCTGCTAAGAAATACCTGAAACCCTCTAAATCTCCCTAAAGGGAGACTTGCTGTCACACAGACCCGCATATTCGAAAAGGTTTATAAGTTTTGATTTTCGGTTAAGGCGAAATTAATTAGCAATAATCCTCATCGAAAAGCAAGGGTTGTGCAATGGTGGCCTCCCTTTAGGGAGGTCGGGAGGGTTAAGTAATTTCCACAGAGTAAGTACTATGCCACCAACGAACTGCAAATTGTACCTTTAATTCTTAATTCTGTTTCTATGCAAAAACTTCGTAGCGGTTTTATATTCCTGTTGACCATCTGTTCTTTCATTACATACGGGCAATTTACTGTTTCAGGTAAGATCATTGATGCGGAAAGTAAAGAACCTTTGAACAGTGCTTCAGTGTATTGCCAGAATACAACAATAGGTACTACTACCAATAAACAGGGAGAGTTTTCACTTCAGTTGAAATCCGGTGGTTATGAACTCATCATAAGCTATACCGGTTACCAGACAAAACAGGTACAGATCAGCCATTCCGATTCCAGGATAGCTGATATAGAGATGGCAAAAGAAGAAAAAAGCCTTGGCGAAGTGATCATAAAAACCAGCAACGAAGTAAAAGATGGCTGGGCAAAGTATGGCAGCTTTTTTACAGAGCATTTTATTGGCAAAACACCCAATGCAGCCCGGACAACATTATTGAACCCGGAAGTATTGAAATTTTATTTGTTGAAAAAAAGTAATAGGCTCAGGGTGTTGGCGACCGAACCATTACAAATTGAAAATAAAGCACTGGGTTATAATCTTCGTTACCAGCTTGATTCATTTCTTTATAACTATAATACCAATATTAATTCATACCGGGGTTTCTGTCTTTATTCTGAAATGGAAGGTGACGATAGTTTGAAAAGAGTATGGGCCGCCAACAGGGAGAAAGCTTATTATGGTTCGAAATTGCATTTCATGCGGAGCTATTATGATAGCGCCGTAGCAGAAGAAGGGTTTATTATTGATATGCTGGATGAGGGCAATGATAAAAAATTTAACAAGGTAACTGACATCTATGATACTTTATTCTATGGAGCACTGGACAGTACGATGCAGGTTGAAATATGGTATCCCCGCAAGATCAGTATCACGTATGCCAAAAAGAAACCGGAACCTGAATACCTGAAGCAATTTAAGATGCCGAAAAATGTAGCTATACAAATATCTTATATTGATATGACGGACGCTATCGCCATCAAAGAAAATGGTTATTATTATGACCAGAAAGACTGGATCAACCAGGGCTATTGGAGCTGGAAGAATTTGGCAGATCAGTTGCCGTATGATTATTGAGAATCTTCCCGACCTCCCTGAAGGGAGGCCACCATTACACAGCCCACGCTTTTCGAAGATTATTACTGATAGTCAATTGTTGTTATTCGAAAATTTTAAGACACTAAAATATTATACGGATGTGTGTGGCGGCGGCCCTTCCTTTTTAGCTATGCTAAAAATCAGAATAAAAAAATCGACACTTCAATCGCATAATACCATTTTTATTTTCAGACTGTAAAGCCCCCTTTAGGGGGTTTGGGGGTTTTCATCATTTTTTCCCAAAGCTGAGGAATTCGTTTTATCCACACTAATTCCTTCATTTTCTCTCTTGCCTCTTCAACCGGGGATCCGAAATATACTTTGCCACCGGCGATAGAATCTTTTACTCCGCTTTGTGCATAGATCACAGCTCCTTCTCCTATTGTTAATGTTTTACTTACTCCAACCTGGCCCCAAAGGATCACATTATCTTCTATAGTTGTAGCGCCTGCGATACCTACCTGCGAAGCAAACAAACAGTTTTTTCCTACAATCGTATCATGACCGATCTGGACAAGATTGTCAATTTTAGTACCAGCGCCGATCAGTGTATCACCACTTACACCCTTGTCAATGGTACAACCAGCTCCTATTTCAACACTGTTTTCTATTATCACCCGGCCACAACTCAGCATTTTTTTATAATGAATATCCCGGTTAGTCTTTTTATTATAATAAAAAGCATCGCTGCCAATGACAGTGGCTGCCTGTATCATAACATTATCGCCGATCACACAATGATCCAGGATGGTTACATTAGGATAAATAACACAATTCTTTCCGATCGTTACATGATTCCCGATGTATACATTGGGCATGATTACCGTTCCTTCCCCAACAAATGAGGAATCACTGATCATTTGCATAGAAGGAGCGAAGGGACGGAAATGATTTACGATGGTTTGATAAGCTTCAAACGGATCAGCGGTAATGAGCAATGCCTTTCCTTCGGGAAGCGCTGCCTGTTTATTGATAATAATAAAACTTGCGGCTGAATTGATACAGGTATCATAGTATTTGGGATGATCAACAAAAACAAGATCACCTTTTTCTACTTTATGTATCTCGTTAATACCGGTTGCGGAAGCGGTCGTATTACCAATAAGCTCAGCATTTATCAGTGCGGCAATCTGTGTAAGTGGAACAGGTTTATCGAAACGCATAGCAAAATTATTTGCGCAAAGGTAACAGCTATAAAGAGGCAGACAGGACTGTTTCGATCCTTTTTTCTGTTTTGAAGGGGTTCCTTATAAAAATTTTCAAAAATATTTTTTTGTCGATTTGATACTGATTTTACCGATAAAGCTCTTCAACTATTTATTAAATGACACTTACTGTAAAACAATATGCCGGCAGGCATACAAAAACGTATTCTTATGAAAACCTTGATACATCAGCATTACACATGATCATAAAAAAATAAATGCGGGGAGTTAAAATATAATTCCTGTTCCTGTATTCATAAATCTGTTCTTTCAATTACTGAAAAACGGTTGTCCTTATCCACAAGCCATTTTAAAATGTGAATAAAATTCTTTACAAAATTTCTTTGGATAGTAAAAATTATATTTAATATTGTGTTGGGAAATTTATTTCCCTGTACTTACTAACCCATCCATTATAATGATCCCTTCGATAAATCGGAGGGATTTTTATTTGCCACCATCCCATTAAAGGGAATAATAAAGAATAAACCAATTGTCGTTTATCCGGATGTTATTAATTTTTATCAGAATTATCAAAATTCCGGATAGACATATTCTGCGGTTAAAAAAGAAAAAACGCTGACGAACCAACGGTAAAATGTAAAGCTTCATAATAGAAATGCAGGTAAGCAATAATTAAAATATCTTTATAGCCAATCAAAAAATTCTATCCATGCTGAAATCCATGACTGGTTTTGGAAGAGCCGAAAACAATGTAGGCGATAAAACTTTTCTCGTTGATATTAAATCGCTCAATGGCAAACAGTTTGAACTACAACTCAGGCTACCCTCCATTCTCAAGCCATTTGAATTTGATATCCGCCGGCTGCTTTCAGAAAAGCTTGGCCGTGGAAGTGTAGATTGTATGATCAGCCTGAAAGAAACCGGTAATGCAAAACCGGTAACGATTAATACCGACCTTGCCAAAGCTTATTACAGGTCACTGTCACAGTTGTCAGCAGAGCTGGAACTTGACCCTTCTCATATCCTGAGTACACTCGTAAAACTTCCGGAAGTAATAACACCGAGCAGTGAAACGCTAAGCGACCAGGAATGGTCCGATTTCAAAGAAATATTACTTGCGGCTATTAACAATATCAACCAGCACCGGATGGATGAGGGCAAGTCGCTGGAAGAAGAATTATTGGCCCGCATCAATAATATATTGACCCAGCAGGAGGAAGTGATCAAGCTGGAACCACTGCGCCAGAAAAAGATAAGGGAAGGTATTACTAAATTGCTGGAAGAAAATGTAGGCAAAGAGAACTACGATGATAATCGCCTGGAACAGGAACTTATTTATTATATCGAAAAAATAGACATCACCGAAGAACAAGTAAGACTAAAAAACCATTGTGATTATTTTATATCCATGCTTAATGGATCTGATGAATCCAAAGGCAAGAAATTATCTTTTATCCTGCAGGAAATTGGTCGTGAAATAAATACAACCGGCTCGAAAGCCTATGATGCCGCTATTCAGAAAAATGTGGTTATGATGAAGGATGAACTGGAAAAAGCGAAGGAGCAGGTTTTAAACGTTTTATAGTTTTGAAGTTTTAAGTTCTATAGTTCAGGGTTCATAATTACTTTTGTAAAAAGATCTGATTTGAAAACATTTCTCCGAACATCGTACTTCATACTTCTGACCTCGTACTTCTTTTTCTCCTGTACTACCATTGACCTGTATGAAAAAAGCGTAACTATTCCCGGTCATCAATGGAAAAGCAGTTTCAAACCTTCCTTTGATTTTACGATAAAAGATACCACTTCGCCTTATAAGTTATTCTTTATTCTTCGGCACAATGAGAAGTATAGTTTCAATAATATCTATATTAATGTGTATGTAAAAGGGCCGGGCCAGGATTCAGTATTGAAAATTCAGCAGGATCTTGTACTGGCTACTAACGAAAAAGGATGGCTGGCTACCGGAATGGATGATATCTATGAACATCGGATACCTTTGGCGCCGGAACAAAGCCTTAAAGCCGGAACCTATACATTCACCATAGAGCAGATCATGCGGGAAGATCCACTGGAAAATGTATTGAACGCAGGGCTGCGTATTGAAAAGAAATAATATTTCCATGCCTGATATCAGCCGGAAAACAATAAGGAGGGCCACTAATATTTACTGGCTTATGCTTATTTATATAATAGCAGCATTGGCCTGGTGGTTTATTTCTCTTCAAAAACAAAGTTATTCGCTGGCGGACTTTAAGCTGAAACAACTCAATGCCACCATCGACAGCAGCAGCTCCCCGCTTTTTTACCAGGCTGAATACAATACCATCGCTGCGGATAAGAAGAGAGACACTATTAAGCACCTGAGTGAAGGTCTTTTTTTCTTTGCCCTCATTATCGTTGCAGCCATTTTTGTTTTCCGTACTGTCAGGCGGCAGATCCGGTTGCAGCAACAACAACAAAATTTCATGATGGCGGTAACGCATGAATTGAAAACGCCTATTGCTGTCGCCCGTCTCAACCTGGAGACCATGCAGAAATATTCGCTGGATCCCGAAAAACAAAAAAAACTAATTCGTACAACCCTGGAAGAAACTTCGCGGCTTAATTTTTTGACCAATAATATTCTTATTGCTTCCCAACTGGAAGGGGGAGGGTACCAGTTTTCAAAAGAAGAACTTGATCTCTCTGATCTTTTAAAAGATTGCATGCAGGATTTCAGGAACCGTTTTCCTGAAAGAATTTTTTCAGAACAAATAGAACCCGATGCAGAAGTGATAGGAGATCCCCTGTTATTGCAAATATTGATCAACAATCTCCTGGAAAACGCTATAAAATATTCACCAAAAGAAAGCCCGATAGCTGCAACCTTAAAAAAGAATAACTCCGTTCTTCAGGTAGAGATTGCTGACGAAGGCCCCGGCATACCCGACGATGAAAAGAAAAAGATCTTTTCTAAATTTTATCGGATAGGCAGCGAAGCTACCCGTAAAACAAAAGGCACGGGATTAGGGTTGTATCTTTGCAGTAAGATAGCAGATGATCACAATGCGGACATTCTGGTGACAAACAATGTTCCGCAGGGTAGTATTTTTGTCGTTCAGTTTTTTATATAGCGTAGAGAC
>JAKFEJ010000244.1:0-6774 GCA_036675745.1 Chitinophagaceae bacterium
AATTCATAACGGCTGAATAATGCATTCTTTCCAAACTGGAAATTATCTTCGAGTAGTATCGAATGCTCTTTATGACCTTCTCCCTTATCATTAAATCCCCAGATCAACGCAGCACTGTAATGTTTATCTGTATCAATTGATTTTGCATACAAAACTGATGCTGTTGTCCTGGTAACATCAACTCCTGGTTCTAAAGCTTCTGGTTCTTCAATAAAACCCTGTGAAAATTGTAGTGCCCAATTCGCTGTCGGATTGTATGACAGCCTGTATGAATAACTGTTGAACCTTGCCTTATCAAAATCATAACGATCTTCATCGGGTTCACGCCCCGTAAATACAGATCCTTCCAACTTAAGTTGTTTATACCGGAAACCTAATGTTCCTACTCCGAATGTAATATGTGTTGCATCCTGCCAGTGATGGCCCAATGGCGCATCAGGATTATTCATAGAAGATACCCGATGCATGAATGCCGGGGCACCCAGTGCCGGCTCGCCGGGATAACCGATATAACCGAATACATCGATATCCTTATTGATCATTTGCGTATAACCAATACTCAATGCAGAGAAAAGATCATGAGGATGCTGGAGATCCACTAACCTTTTTCCCTTCCATATTTCACCAGATTGAAACAACAATGGATACCCATCACCTCCTTCCGTCAGCCGGTCAAGGCTGATCATAGCGGTCGCATTCAACAAACCTTTCTTTCCGATTTTCCTGTTCATCATCGCCATAAACCAATTGGGCGCATCAAATTTATCATCGCCTCTTTTGCCATTATTGAAAATATCCGTATTGGTATAACGCAAAAATATATTGCCATGAAACATCCAGTCTGTTTTAGCCGTTTGCTTCATCCACATATACATCGGGCTGGCGTCAGGGTTCCAGGCAGTACCTGAACTATTACGGCTCATTGGCAGGTTCCGTGAGAAAGAATGAGAGGGCATAGCTTTCATATTATCCATATCATGCATCGAATGATCTGCATGATCCATTTTTTTCTTACCGGATGGCATCTTTTTTAAAGTATCCTTCTTAACAGGAACAGTATCTTTTGCATGATGTTCATGTTGAGCAAAAACAAGTTGATTGTATAATAATAGTCCAGTGATTATTATAATAATTTTTTTCATTTGCAACAGTTTTTCTTTACAAATAATGATTTTAAAAAACCAAGCACTTTCTTTATAAATATCATGACTGTATTTATTTTAGTTTATATCTCCACCCAATATAGAACAGTCTTCCACTAACCGGGCCCCAAACCATTGATGCATCAAAATGAGGGCCGAAAGGCTGATCAGCAGCTATGATAGTAGCTTTCTGGAAAAAGTTAGTGAGGTTTTCCCCTCCTGCATATAGGTCAAAGGGGCGCTTTTTCCCAACTGCTTTACTTACCTGTGCATTCATCAGGAAATAATCCGGGGATTTTGTACCACGCTGATAAGCTTCGGGATTACCAACAGTTCCAGTCATTCTTTTAGTGCTGTTATAGTTAACTGTATAATCAAACTTCCATCCGTTCAGATCATAAGCAAGGTTGGCAAATGCCCGGTGCGGTGAAGTAAATGGTTTTTGTAGGAGTTTATCACCATAGGTTGTTTTTACATCGAAATAACGATAAGCCAGTCTGACATCAAATTTTCTCAACGGTTCCATATTCAGTTCAGCCTGGAAACTATTGGAATATGATTTGCCCTGCAGGTTATAAAAATTCACTTCCCTGATATTTTCCATATCAACCACAACCTGTTTATCAAAATCATTGCGGAAATAATCAACACTGATCATCGCTTCACGATGAAACAGCTTCAATTTCTGATCGATAGTAATGCCTTTGTTCCAGGCCACTTCCGGATCCAGTCCATAGGCTTTACCAGGGGCAGCTCCGATTATATTTACCTGCCTTGCACTTACAAACAGTCCTGAGTTCTCTGCAAAAATATTAGCAGTACGCTGTCCCTTGCCAGCGCTAAGACGTACAGTAGTTCCTCTTACCGGTTCATAACGCATATGCAACCTGGGTGTAGCAAACCATCCAAACAAACTATTATGATCGGCCCTGATACCAGCTACTACATTTACTTTTTCTACCGGCGTATAGGTATATTCAAAAAAAGCGCCGGGCACTCTTTCCGTTCTTTCATACGAATTTGAATTGTAAGTTTCATCGTATTTATCCGCTACAAAACTCATCCCTGTTCTGAACTTATGTGCCGTTGTTCCAATAATGGATTGATAAATAAGATTAGCGTAAAAATTTTTCTGTTTCGCATCATAAGCTGTTAACCCGAAATAAGAATCCTGCTCATGTTGAAAAGCGGACAACTGCAAACCAATACTTTTATATTTTTTACCAGGAAATACGTAGCCAAATTTCGCAAACCCTTCATAGCGGCGGGTATCTATTCCCAATCCGTAATGATGAGTGGAAAATTTGTGCGCTGAAGGATCAAACATTATATCGCCTCCAGTCCTTTTATCGTCCAAAAACTTTATACCAAACTGTGTTATGAAGCCTTTGTTATCCTCATACTTCCAGCGGTTGATCGCACTGAATAAATTACCTGTTGGTAAATCGCGGAAACCATCTTTATTAAAATCAATGTTTTTACTGGTGAGAAAGGCGTCATGCAGCAATAAGGCCGTGCTCCATTTCTTCCCGACCTTTTGAGAAAGGATAAGATTAAGATCCGTCTTACCCATATCGTTTACATATACGTTGGCATAAAGTTTATCCGTATTCTCAGGTTTTTTTAATTCTATGTTGATCTGTCCGGCTATACTTTCATATCCATTGGCTACCGATCCAATTCCCTTGGTTAGTTGAATTGACTCTACCCAGGTACCTGCGATCGTATTCAAACCCATTGGCGTAGCAATACCCCGTGGCCCAGGAAGATTTTCAACAGTGAGTTGTGTGTAGTTGCCGCTCAAACCCAGCAATTGAATTTGTTTAGAACCAGTCACCGCATCATTATACGAAACATCTACAGAAGGATTGGTTTCAAAACTCTCACTGAGATTGCAACAGGCTGCTTTGAATAATTCTTTTTCGGTCATTACCTGTGTGCGGATTGGGTTGATGGCTGACAAATAAGTTGCACGTTGCCTCGATGTTATCCTTACTTCTCCCAACTGGTTTCCGGATGCTAATACCACCATCAGGTTTTTACCGTCTGCTACACTAATTGTATCAGGTTTATATCCTACATAACTTATAATAAGACGATCTGAACCACCATCCTGGCTGATCTTAAATACACCGGAAGAATCTGTCATTGTTCCGCTACCCGTATTCAACCAGTTTACACTGGCGCCCTGCAACGGCTTAAACGAACCTTTCTTATCTTCTTCCAATACAACCCCTTTCACCAAAACTGGTTCATCGTTTTTTTCATTGACTTCATTGTCATGCTGTTTCATGCTTTCCATTTCCCGGTAAAGGCAACAGGCAGGCAACTCATTATAAACAGCATCGCTTGATTTTTCCAATTCCGTATCATGACCCACGGTTGCTATGCGTTTATGAATTTTTTCCAGCGTTGTTGTGCCAGGTGCATAAACCAACGATAACATTTTTGTATTCACGTCCCAATTAACTGAACCCACTCCTTTGCCTTTTGCAGCCTCTTCGATCCTGTGCTTACACATTTCGCAGGCGCCATATACTTTAAAAAAAACTGTACTGTCTTTTGCTATTGCATTTTTTATTTTATTCTCCTGTGAATAAGAGAAATGATTTGTAAGCAAAAGCACTGCGATAACCGCAGCTATATATTTAACCGGTTTCATTGTATGATTTTGATTTTTAAAAAAATGATTTACTAACAAAAAACACTTATAGATGCTATTGCATGATAGTGTAAGTAAAATCACCCAAAAATCAAATCCGGTAAATACAATGCTTTTTATAGAGAGGGATGCTGGTACTGAAAGGCGGGGTAATTGCTTTGCCATAAATAGGAGAATCATTGGCAGCGATAAAAACAACAGTGGAAAAATCATCAACCAAAAGAACTTCACTGAAACTCTTGAATTTTAGCAAGGCTGATGGTTCGTTCTTATAATCCGTCTTTATCTTCAGTTCCACCTGCCTGTCATCACAACAACCTTTCTTTTTTGCTTTTTTATCAACCGGGCATTTATCCTCTTTTACAGGGGCAAGCTTTACTTTATCAATTTTGCCGCAACAATAGTGCACATGCAGGGTTATTCCAAAAGAGGAAAGACCATAGCCCAGCAAAAGCAATATGACAATTAGTTTTTTCATCCTGTATCTTATAACATGATTATGATCATAACAGCACTCATCGCTACCATCAGCAGGTCTTCAAATAAAGTCACTTTACTGAGTGGCAATTTTATCACGGTTCCCAAACATGCACATTGAAATGTAGTTTTCTTTACCAGGCTTTGTATCACACCTATTGAACTTACAGCCATTACAACCAGTGTTACTATATTCGTTGTCAAAGGATCGAAGCCAGTAAGAAAAGCAAAGGCTAATCCAAGTTCTACAAAAGGATAAACAAATCCCCAGGCCGGTATTTTCTTTGCCACTATGTCATAGCTACGATACCCCTCTGCAAAACCTTTCAGGTTCATCAGCTTAAAAAAAGAAAATACCAAAAAGAACCCGGCCATAAAATGACTCAACCATTGCATCCAGTTGAAAGAGCCTTGTGCAAACTGGATTAACAAAGTAATGCCGGTGATATACCCGAAGATGAGAAAGATAGGAAAATAAGAACTCTTCCCATCCTCCGTGTCATTTGTTTTATGCATTGCCACCATCCCTCCATCAGCTTCTGAGATAGTATAATGACCGGCTTTGCCAACAGCCTGTTGTAAAGCGGTTGTAGTAATATGTTTGTTCATGCTGATAGTTGCCTGAGGCGATTCTAATTGTATATCCGCTGATAAAATATCACCCAGCTTCAGCAGTTCACTTTTTACTCTTGCTACACAACTACCGCAGGTCATTCCTGTTATTTTGTATTCATGTGTCATAAACTCTATTTTTATGACACAAAGTTCATCTGTACCAATCCTTGTTTGTTACACAATCCTGAGATTATGTTATATAATTTCCCGCTATACTTTATCCAATGATTTCCGCTGGTGGTCTTTAAGGTTTTTGAACTGGCTTGGGGTAAATCCTGTCATTTTTTTAAACTGCCCTGACAAATGGGCCACGCTGCTGTATCCCATCTTAAAAGCCATTTCACTTAATGTAAATTCATTATACACCAACCACTCTTTTATCTTTTCTATTTTTTGCAAAATAAAATATTGCTCAATGGTTGCATTCTCTACCGAAGAAAACAGGCTGCTGAGATAATGATAATCCTTATGCATCTTATCAGACAAATAACTGGAAAGGTTTTTATTCATTTCATCCAGGTTTCCGTAATGCACCAGTTCAATGATGTGCCGTTTTACTTCATCTATAAGCTTTGCTTTCTGATCGTCCAATAAAATAAACCCTTCAGCTTCCAAAGACCCTTTAAAAAATATTTTCTGTTCCGCATCTAATTCTGTTTTCAATTTGACTATCCCCAACTCTACTGATTCCGGGACAATACCTGCCTTCTCAAAGATCGAAGTCACTGATTTGATGCAGCGACCACAAACCATATTTTTAATATGCAGTTCCATTATTTTTTCTTTCTTAATGCATTTAGAAATGTACGTTCAAAAGCGATCAACCAACTGTTCCGGGCCATTCGGTGCATGTCGCCATTTAACTGGAACCTGTAACCAAGATTGAGTTTTGCATTGCTGTTGAAAATAAGTTGAATGGCCGGGGCCATGTCAACGTAATATGCTTTGCGATCCAGTGATTGCTGCGCCAGCACTTCTGTATAAATATTCAGGTTGGTTTGCTTATAATCCGTGTATTGAAAAGGTAATACCAAATAACCGGCAGATAACGAATAGTTCATTGTTTGATAAATGCGTGAAGGAACATAAACCACGGATTTATCATTCCTGTCTTTATCCAGCACTTGTGTATGACTGGCTGTTCCGGACAAAGCAAACTTGCCCCACAATTGTGTAGCAATGATTCCTAACTGTACGCCACTGTTATCACCCTGCAAACTCACTTCGTCATGATGAAAAGGACTGCGGTTGTAAGCCACATCTGCAAACGCGGCCATTCTGAAATGAGAATGCAGATCATCATGGGAAAAAAAACGGTACTTACCATACAGGTAAACTGACTCCCACCTGAAATTTTTTGTGTGCATATCCGCAAAAGTTCCGCCCACATGCACCATCCAGTTTTTATTTATCCCAAACATTAATTCCGGTGTATAACGTTGCATGAACCTGTTATCCGGGTTTTGCGGGGTAATATAATTAGCGGTGAATTTTGCACTTAAAGAACGGGCCGGCATATTGGATGCAGGCTCACTGTAAACAAATAGTTCCTGTCCTTTTGCTATGTAAGAGCAAAAGAACATGAATAAAATAATAATTTGTTTCATGATTGATTTTTGACAATAAGCATGATAGCAATAAGCTGGTCAGACGGAGACCGTCAGACCATGTATCATTTCTGCAAAAGATCTATTATCCCTTTTTCCAGTTCCTTGCCCTGAAGATCAATAGCTACTACATCTCCCTTCTTGTTGATAAGGAAAGAAGTAGGTAATACAGAAATATTCCAGTCGGCGGCAGTTTTTGCATTCCAGCTTCCGCGGGGATCATTTACCTGCAGCCAGGTGATCTTATCTTTTGCAATAGCTTTTTCCCAAT
>JAKFEJ010000409.1:0-6738 GCA_036675745.1 Chitinophagaceae bacterium
CCTCTCGAAAAGGCATTTTGGGGAGCTTACTTTGGAATATTTACCGACAAGTTTGGCATTCAGTGGATGATAAACTACGATTATAATCAAAATTAACAAACAGGAGAAATAAAAACTTTCCAATGGATGCCGGAGGGCTTGTTATTGGTAGTAGCAAACTACCCTGCCATTTGGGATAATTCGATTCATCAATCACATTATTTTGACAATCGAAATTTTGATCCGGCAAAAAAGGAAAAAGAACCTTACAGCTCAAAAAACCAGAAGGCTTCTTTTGTATTAATTTATAGATTTGTTTTATCATTCCGTTTACCGAGCCTCACCGATTCAATCTCAAAACTATAGTCCTTACTGTTTGATGAATGCAATGAAGGAGTCGTAGTGATCTCCATCTTTTCAATACCATCCAATCCGAAAACTTCATTCGTTGCTGATGATTTAAAATACAAAGGTTGAAAGCCGGGATATGGTCTTGGCATCAATAAAGCCGAATCAGGCTTAAAATTATTCAGCACGAATTCTATATCCCGGAAATTATCAGTAACAGGAGCGGTGGCCGCGAAAGCGGAGCCGTTTTTATTTATCAAAGTAATTTTTAAAATAACGGTTTGTGCAGCTATTGTTTTTCCCCTGACAATTATCTTATCAAATGAATTCAACTCCGCACCTCTTTGTTTTAATTTATCGCCAATAAAGGTTTGAAAGCCCATTACTTCATCGGTTTTCATTTCGGTAATGGACAACTTAAAAGCTATATTGCCCGTATTGGTTCCTGAAACATAGTCTGTTTGAAAACCTCTTCGGAAATTGGGCAACACATGCACCGTTTGGTCATTCGCCGGATCATATAATTCAAGTGATGCGGTTTCAGCAGCGACATTTGTTTTATACGTATCAAACTGGTAATTATCCCATGCAAAAGGATCGCTTTTGATGTTACCAGGATATACCGCATAACTATTTTCCTGCTGAGCGATGATGCGGTATTGCAATTGGCCAGTCGTAACTATATCCGCAGGGACTTCTGCTGTATATTCATAACCGGATTTTTTCATTGGGATATTTCTGAACAACCCTCCACCCAATTTACTTAGTTGCACTGAAACCCTACCGGTGTCAATACCAGCAACTGTTGCATGAATAGTAAATGATTTGCCTGCACTTACTTCCGTAAAAGCCTCGTGTCTTACAATTATTTCGGATTGAGAAGATGGGGGAGCGACAAATTCATTTAGCCCGATAACACCAATTCTATTTTTATTGTTTGCAGACGTTTTGCCTTTTCTTGTCAGCAAATAAGTGCCGGGTCTTATGACAAAACTATCCGCTACTACTTCAATTGAAAACTCATTTCCCTCATTTAATGCTTTAATAAAGAATCCGGCGCCCAAATCATCCAAACCAATCTGCATTTTATTACTGCGCCAATTGATATTGGTAACTTCTTTTTTGGGCGATGCCCTTTCAAACGGATCACGGATATAAATAACATCAGGCATAACCTCCAATCGCCAAACCCCATCCTCAACTTTATCTAAAAAATAAGCGCCTGTTCCCGTATAATTTATAATTGGTGAATTTCCTACGCCTGCAATTTTTGTAAGTGCCGCCGCATTTACAGGTTTTGTCAGGGTTGAGTTAGAATAATAAAATTTATCAGCATCATTCATTTCGCTCAATGAAGCTGAATAGCTTACCCGAAACACATCAAACAAACTATCAGCGGGATAAGCGCCGTAGCTTTTCATCCTTGGAACTTTATGAAACACTTCCGAAGCAATTAACATACTGATCGCTTTTGATGGTGTGTAAGCAAGATTTAAATAATGCGTTTGATATTCGGTATTGCTATTAGCAATAGCCATCGGGTCATAGGCAAATTGCGTGGCCCATTGAAACCCGGCTCCCCGGAAACTTCTCGCCATAGCAGGATACATGTAACTATCAAAAACATCCGCCGCATCAAACTCATATACCATCAATGCTTTTTTTGCAAAGGCAGGAACAGTGTCCCTGAAAGGAATATGATATACATCTGCATTAGGTAAAGCATTTCCTTTTAATGTTTGCCCGCCAACCAGGCCCGATGGATACCACTGAAAACTGAAACCGTCTGCAACAGAAGCTGCAACGGCATCAGAAAAGTAAGGTCCCTGGCTGATATTGTAAAAGACCGGTTTTGTCCAACCTGTACTTTTTAATGCAGCAGCCAGGCGGTTGATATAGTCTGTAACGCCCTTTTTAGGATTGCTATGATTGGGTTCATTATTCAATTCTACAGCAATAATATCTTTATCATCTTCGTAAGAAAGTTTTGTATAAGGATTTATATGCTTAAAAAATTGTCGCATATAATTTTCCTGGGCCATGATGGCCGTATCATTGGTAGTTAATTTTCCCCTGCCAAAATATCTTGAAAATCCCGGCGTCGGTTCATCTCTTTCAGGATAACCATTTCCCCAAAAAGCAATAGGTGTAATAATGGTTTTAATGTTTCTCTTTTTTAATTCACTCAATAAAAAATCAAATAGCCGTAAATGTTCGTTTTCTAAAAGATTACCTGCCGTATCAGAAATCTCCGTATCCCATACATGAACCCGAAAAGCATTCAATCCAATACGTGCAAAATGATATACATCATTTTGAATGGCTTTTTCCAAATCAACATTCAATGCTTTATGTGCCCGGTATGCATAAGCAAACGGCGTCGTATAGTTTACACCGAAGAAGGATGCTTCCGCTTTACTTGAAGTGTAACGCAGGATGCCTTGTTTATCCATGTAAACAAGATTTGATTTTTCCGATTTGTTTTGCGCAGATGCTTTGAAAAAAAAGAAAAAAAGAGTGAAAATATTGATAACAAGGCAAAAGGATCGTATACTAAACTTCATATTGCAATTTAATTTTTAATACTTTCTTTAAAAGCCATTATTGCTGGTCGCCAATTTATACAAGCTGTCAATTTAAAAATTCTTCCCCGTAGAAACAGCTACGGTATGCACACATCTTGGAATACAAGTATACAGGAACACGGATTGAACAGATTTTATTGATTTAAACTTGGTAAAAATCTGTCCTGGTTCTGTAAAAACTTTAAACAAAATTGGATAAACACAGATTTATCCGCCGCGGCGGATAAAAAATCCATTATCATCCGTCCAACCCGTGTCATCCGTGTGCTAAAAATACTTGTGTCCACACTTTAGGTAGAAACAGGGGGAACGCTGAAATAATGCTTGTGATTATTTACGCTTGCTATTGAAAAGATTTGATTAAACTGTTGTGCTTATATTATTGAAATGCATTTAAAGCGACCGTCGGCTTATCCGGATTATCAAAAGCTCCGATCTCTTTTATCAAGATAAGTATAATTTAAATGCGTCCGTTTCAATCACCTGCTGAATTCAACAGATGATACTTCCATCAAAAGTTGATGAGCGGCAGCATCCTTGTTTCTGAAAACGAAATAAATATCATGCATCCCTTTGATCTGTTTACCTGATAGGGAAAAGCCTTCTTTTACCCGTTTCCTGGCTTCCACCACTTCAACCCATTGGCTTTTTCCGAGCAATGGGCCCTGCAGGGAATCCAAATAACACTCGACATAACCTCCCGCAACCCCTTTCCATTTTTCGGCAAATAAAGAGAGCTTGATCATATTGATACCAGACAGGTCAATTGACCTAAAGCCAAAATAAGCCCCATCACCATCAACCAAAAATTCCCTGGAAGGGGTTGTGATAAGGCGGGCGCCTTTCTGAAACTCTGCATTTCTTGGATAGAGTACCGGATAACGAAGTATCTGTAAAAACTGGCCGGTTTGGGCATGCATAGTTGAACTCCCTCTGTCCCTGTAAGCCGCAGTTAGCACAAAAGAACCATAAGGGGACTGGTCAGGTGGAGGCTTCAGTTTGTAAGAGCCTTTAAGAGCCATTTTTTTGATCTTTTGAGGTTGACCCACTGACAAAATATAATCTGCTATAGCTTTCGCCTCAATTTTGGAGAGACCGGGATGGCCACTCATGGCTACATCACCCCATACGCCGCTGCCACCTTTTATGATCTTATCTGCTAACAGATCGCTGGCCTTTGGCGTTTTCTTATACTTGCCGGCGATCTTAAGATAAGAAGGCCCTGCTGATTTCTTATCCATCATATGGCAGGATTTGCAATCCTGTTTTTGGATGAGGATCCTTCCCGTAGAAATCCCGGAGAAAAGATCAGCCCTGGAATTTAGCAGGGAAGTGTTTAGCTGATCATAAGGAAGCGAAGAATAATCAATGGAAGCATAAACCTGCGCCGCTTTTATACGACCATTGATCAGAGAACCATCTTCTTTATCCGTTACCTTAACAGTATAATGCAAGCTGTCTTCTTCAAAGAAAAAAGTTTGATTGCCGTTTTTGAAACTAAAATCTATTACCGGGGGTTCGTTACCAGCTTCCAGCGTTAATGAAGAAAGGGAACGGGCTCCTTTGGAATCTGTAACGGTCAGCGTTGCCTGGTATTTTCCGGGCTTTTGAAGAGTGATGGTTGGGTGCGGGATTTTGAAGGTTTTTTTTATTGGGTTTCCTGTAATGACCCATTCATATCTTAGGGAGTCCTGGTCGAAATCCATGGTTCCTGAAGAACTGAGTTGCACCTTCATGGGTACTGATCCGCGTATTTTATCCGCAGCGATTTTTACTTTGGGTTTGCGGTTGCCTGCCTCGTACCCGATCTTCACCAACCGGGCATTTGAATTACCCGAATACCATTTTGTGCCGTATTCCAGTACATACAGATCTCCATCCGGCGAAAAATTCATATCAAGAACACTACTGAAATTTTCATTGGGAAGAAAAGGATCTACTGATTTAAGATTACCATCTTCATCCAGGCTAACTGTCATGATCCATCCACGGACGAAATCTGTGATAAACCATTTGCCTTCATAAAAAGAAGGAAAGGGTCTTGTGGCTTTACTAAAATCAGCTCTCCTGTAAACAGGCCCCCCAACAGCACTTCTTCCTCCATTACCCAGTACGGGAAATAAATCCGATAATCCATATTTATACCAGATCAGGGGAGTTTTTGCTGCGGGTAATTTCTTGAGGCCACTATTATAGGGCGACAAATTCAAAGGATGGCCGGCTGTTGATAAGGAGTCTCCTTTTTTTAAAGAATCAGGTACTGCATAATAAGGATGATTATTGCCAACAAAAAAGGGCCAACCAAAATTTCCGGATTCCCTTGCCTGGTTGAACTCATCAACACCTTGTACATTGTCCTTGTCTAAATCATTATCATCACGACCGGGATCTGCCCAATACAAATATCCTGTTTTGCTGTCAATGCTGATTCGCCATGGATTTCGGGTACCCATCACATAGACTTCTGGTTTTGTTTTATCCATCCCTTTAGAAAAAAGATTTCCCTCGGGTATAGAGTAGCTTCCATCATCATTGAGTTGTATGCGAAGAATTTTTCCTCTCAGGTCATTGGTGTTTCCGGCTGATTCCGTCTCAGTGGTATTAATAATCATATCCCCTTCCGGCATTTGTATAGTATCGGGTTTAATATCAATTGTATTGGTGCCGACGGCCAGGTACAGATTGCCCTTCTTGTCAAATGCCATACTTCCACCCGTACATTTGAAGGCTTCCCGCCGTATCGGAACCTCCAGGATTATTTTTTTGCTGGAAGCGACTAATTGATCATTTACCAATTTCCAACGGGCCAATACATGCTTTGGGCGAATGGGGTCGGCATAATACATATATACCCAATGATTCTTTTCAAAATCCGGATGAGTTATAACCCCCATCAGGCCCTCCTCAACATGTGCCGGTTTTCCATTTCTCAGCACCGTAGTATTCACAGGAATCGTTGCAATCTTTTTGATCCCTTTTTTTTTCGGATCATATATTTTGACAACTCCCTTCCTCTCAATAATTAAAACTTTGCTTCCCGGTAAAAATGCCATAGCCATGGGTTCGTCCAGGTTTTCAGCGAGAATTGTTTTGTTGAAGCGGTTGTCTTCAGGTTCCTCTTCTATTTCCTGGTACCGGGTGCCGGATATAACCATTAAACATAGTGGGATGGCCAGGAAAAAAATTAAAGAATTTCTTTTCATGTGTACATTTTTATTTGTCTTATGCCAGCCGCCGGTGAATCCCGCCAACTGTTCTTTTGAATACTTGCTAAAGCCTTATTATTTATTTTTAAATTAGCCCCTGCCAAAACAATTTTACAAAAGCTGGAATATCAGAGCAAGAATTGGATAAACTATTACTTTCATGTTTTCCCTGCTGTAAAAAGAAAGGCGAACAAACAAGTCAGGATCTCTCAACAAATCACACAAACATATAATAACCATATGAGATATCAAATAGATAAATTGCGAGGGGACATTAGGTATAGTTTGCAGACTACAGAAAGGGGTTGTATTCTATAATTTCTATCGCCGGTATTATAATGGAAATCTATTCTTCAGTTGTTCTATAAACATAGCAGGAATAATCACAGACCATAATGTTGCACAGCGTGTTCCATGGCACATTGATGAATATTTCCATTTCATGGGAATTGTAAGTATAAGAGAGAATTATGGATATTGACTAAAGGAACTATCACTAACGATCTGATGGAACAATCAGGAAAAGGAATGGACAGGCACAACCTTATTTTTGGTTACGGGTTCCTGGTACTTTTTTTTGATGCGGTGAAGGTGCTGCATGATAAATGGGAACATAAGCA
>JAKFEJ010000552.1:0-6732 GCA_036675745.1 Chitinophagaceae bacterium
ATAACTGTGCGGGGCAAAATGCCCTGCACAGTAGTGGGATTTAAAAAAAATTGCCGGTCCCTGTGAACCGGCAATTAATTATTATCTATAATATTATTGACTTACTGAACAGCTACATCTTCATTTACATTATTCACATACTCCGGTCTCAGCGTAATAACAGGCGACTGCTCATTTTCTTCACCCACCAGGGTAGAAAATTCTTTAAACAAACGCTGTAATACCTGTTTATTAGATGAAAGCTTTTGTTCTACCGACTGGGTTCTTAGTTGCTCCTGTGATAACTGTTCCTGGAATACAGCTATAAGGTCCTTATTATCTGCAACGGATGCGTTTAATATTTCATTCTGTTCTTTTGTTTCATGCAAAGTATTCTCCAACCATGTAATGTGATCCAGTTTTGACGCCAGCAATTGTTGTCTTTCGGCCAATAGTTCTTCTTTTTCATTTAAAACCATTTGTAATTTACTGCTCTCTTCCTGCTGCCGGCCCAGTTCAGCTTTCAATCCATCTATTTGTTTCAGCGTATTTTCATTTTCATTTTTTGATTGATCAAGATCCGCCATTAATTGATTCCGCATATTTTCAGCCTGGCGATTATTTTTTATACGCTGCTCCAGTTGAGTTTGTAAAAAATCAATCTGGGCTTTCTTTTCTTCTACTATCTCCTGCAGGTATTCATGTTCCGCTACTTTATCTTTCAATGCAATGTTTTCTTCTTTCCAGCGATTAATGATTGCAGCTTTTTCTTCGTCTGTAACAGTTTCCATGTTTACCTTTTCCAGCAAAGATTCATGTTCCTGTTCCAGGCTTTGATAGGAATTTCCTAATTGCTCTAACCTGGTCAGTAATTCTTTTTTCTCTGCAGCATACTCTTTAGTCATTTTATTGATCTCTGTTTCTAAATGCTGTGGCATTGATTCATGTGTGTTTTCCATATGGGTATTTTTATTGTTAATGAGTGCTGCGGTAGTATAGCCCGCCAGCATTGCATACTTTGTTTCTAATTTTTCAAAATCATGATGCAGGGCTGTGTACCGTGCATGATTGTAAAACAACCTTTTTTTGTATTCACTGATAAGAGAAGAATGATCAAAAAAAACGTATTCACCATCTCCTTTTGTATAACCTAACAGTTCAGGCGATCCATCCATAAACTCTTCATCCCCATTTTCCGATTCAGCTTTCTCTATTTTCTTTTTACGGTAATGAAGAAAAACAGTCAGCGATACTGCCAGAAATAAAACCGGCAGAATGATCCAGCAAAGAATTTGAATGAATTTTACAAAATCAAAGGCGGAGCCTGTGGCTAACAACATCCTTAAAAAGTTTTGCGTAAAATTTTTACATATTGATTTTGACAGGGTTGGATAAATAGAACGGGAATTACTTTCGCAAAGAAGAATAGAGGTGGGATATTTTTTAAACGCTATTAAACAACATGATCAGTAATAATACATTTATTGTGCGGTAAAGCCAATCAACAGTGAGGCCGGATCTATTGCGTAAAAACCAATAATGATACCAAAAGAAGTTAAATTTTAGCGCTGCCTGAAAATATTATACACATTCTTAATTGGCTTAATAAGAAGGTAAAGAGTAAAAGGAGAAAATAAGTATAAGGAATAATTTATTGATATACCCTTATATAATCAACGATCAACCATTGGGGAAACGAAGTAGCAGCATCAGGACTGCCGGGCCAGTTGCCCCCTACAGCAAGGTTAATGATGAAATAAAAATCTTCGTTAAAAGGATAGGTAGTGCCTGCGGCAAGGTCGGCTTTATCAGCAGTTGAAAAAAGATTGCCATCCAAAAACCATTTTACCTGGTCTTGCTTCCATTCGATAGAATATACATGAAATTCATCATGCAAAATGCCTGAGGAAATAGCAATATTACGGTTGTATTGAGTGCTACCAGGACCTGGACCATAATGTAATGTCCCATGCGTCCGTGACGGGTCATGCCCTACCATTTCCATAATATCTATTTCACCGCTGGTTGGCCATCCGCCGTACACATTATTTTGTGGCAGCATCCAGAATGCAGGCCAGATCCCTTTGCCCGTTGGTAATTTGGCCCGTATATCAACACGGCCGAATTTGAAGGTCTTTTTACCCGCCGTTAATATTTTTGAGGAAGTATAGTTCTTGCCATTATATATTTCTTTTTTTGCCTCGATGATCAGTTTACCATCCTGGAAAAAAATATTCTGCGGCCTGCCTGTATAATATTCCAGTTCATTATTACCCCATCCACAGATATTGGGACAGCCATCACCATTTTGATGAGACCATGCTGTAGCATCTAATGCTGTTCCATTGAATTCATCTGCCCATGATAGCGTATAACCGGTATACATGGTTGGCGCATCATAGCCGGTATTGGTAAAAGGGATCTTTGTATCATCATTCTTTATAATAACATTCGCCGTTCCTTTTTGAATAGTAGCATTCTGAGGAGCTGAAAGGCTTATTGCGAATTCATTATCGGCTTCTCTTAAATCATCAGCAACAATACTAACAGCAATATTTTTTTCTTTTTCACCGGGTTGAAAGGTTACTATTTGATTGCTTATCGCTGTAAAATCTGCACCATTCTTCGCTGTTCCTTCAGCAGTAGCATATTTAACTGATACCTGTTTGGTAGAAGCTGTGCTGAGTTTTACAATAATATTAAAAGTATTAGGAGTTGCTGCCGTTCCTTCAAACAACGAAAGGTCTTCTATAGAAATAGAAGGATCAGGTGTATTATTATCCGGACTGTCGCTACTACTTTTTTTGCAGCTTATTATTAACAATAGAAAAAAGCAAACCGGCAAAACATGCTTTAATACTACAACTTTCATTTTCATTCTACTCCTCAATTCTGAGATTGATTAAAAAAGAGGGCGGGCTGCTTAGTTCCCGCCCAGGTTCTGATTGCCTAAGAAAAACTACGATCAAGGGTTATAAAAATCCATTATCAATTTTGAGATCGTAAAGTAAATGTCCACCAACCGGCCCCACCGATATTGGTACCTACTTTCAAAATATCATATCCCTGCCCACCTGCATTCTGTGTCATTTCCAATATATCATACGTAATAGAATTGCCAACAGGTCCGCTTGTGGTTTCGCCGCCATTATGCACTTTTTGCAATCCTATATGTGCACCCGTACCAGTTAATTTTAATTGACCCAAACCTCTCACACCTGCGCCATCAATAACTGTAAATTTAAACACACCTGAAGCCCATAGCTCCTGTGCGGCAGGCAGGTTGCTGTTTGGCTGGCAGCCATTACCATTACCTAAATATCCATCACCAAAAAAATCGCCTTTGTTATCATAAACAAAAGTTCCTTCCGCATTAAAACTAAAAGTGTATTCGTCATTAAATTCGCAGGCACGGCCTGCTACTTCACCAATTCCGCTTGACCACCAATTGCCCGCATCTGCTCCTTCGCCCACTTTATAGGCTCCTGCATCCGGATTCAATTTCCATGTCTTTTGCGTACAGCTTGCTATAAAGCCGATAGGATTGGCAGGATCACAGGCAGTAGGATCACTTTGCGCTATGGTTACCGTCTTGGTTACAGAATCAAGACCGCCCTGCGCAGCGGCGAAAAGAGTAACCTCATAAGTTCCTGCAAAGATCAATTTCAGTTTGGCAGAATCGCCTGATAACTTTTGCCCTGTACTTACTGTCCAAAATGGAATAGAAGGTGCGTTGGTTTTGTTAACAAGAACAATGGAATTTGCATCGGCGCCTTGCGCAATTTCAAAATCCACATTTGGCAATGCATTTAGCGCCAGGTCTTTTTTATCAGGTGTACAAGCTCCAATCGTTAACAGCATTAGCGCTAACAGATAATAGAAGAAAGCATTTGGTTTAAATATATTCAGTTGCATGTTGTAAAAGTTTGTTGTTAATAATGCATACTAACATTTTCGAAATAATGAGTATTACTGGTAATGAGGATTTTGTTTCAATACCCCATTTGTCACATCTATTTCAGCCTGCGGTATGGGTAATACTTCGTTTTTGCCAGCAGTAAATCCTAAAGGCCCCAATACAGTAGCAGCTTGCTCTGTGCGGATAAGATCAAAGAAACGATGCCCTTCTGTTGCAAGCTCCAAGCGACGTTCTTTGTAAACATTTTCCAGCGTAACAGCTACAGCCGGTAAGCCCACTCTGCCCCTTACTTCTGTATTCAATAATAAACCCGCCCGTGCTGCATCGCCCCCACTTCGTAAAATAGCCTCGGCCTCTAACAAGTAAGTATCAGCTAATCTTATTTCTATTTCATTATAAGGCCAGTTCAATTCTGCAGTTCCTACAGGCGAACGAAACGTCTGCATAGGCGCATACTTTTTAATAAAATAGTTTGTGTTCTGATACCGCTCATTATAAGAAGAACCAGCGGCCCTCAGTGCAGTACCATCAATAATGGTGTGTTCAAAACGTGGATCACCGGCAAATGCTGCTACAAGATCAAGTGAGATCGGAGCAAAACCCCAGCCTGCAGAATAGGTGCTTCCATTGTAATCTGCCATACCGATAAATTGCGGCGCTACATTTCCTTCGCCACCATTGATCCAACCCCAATCTCCCCAGGCCGCATTATTAGAATGAGGAATTTCCAGGATGGATTCCGCACTGAATTTAGTGGATGGATTGAAAATGTCTGCAAAATTTGGAAGCAGATCATACACGCCGGAAGTATTTACTTCATTAAAAAGTTTCGCCGCTTCCGTCATCCGTGCATTATTATTCTGAAACATTATCGCTTTGCCAAGAATAGCTTTGGCAGCTCCTTTTGATAACCTTCCATTTTCAGAAGCAGGAATAGTAAGCGGCAGATCAGGAATTGCCTCTGCAAGATCTTTTTCAATTTGTGCAAAAACCGCTGCTGCTTCCGCTTGTGGCTGACTGTATAATTCACTGGTAGGAATAGGCCCGGTAATCAATGGAATTTTACCAAACCAACGAACAAGGTCAAAATAAAAATAAGCTCTGAGAGTTTTTGCTTCAGCTATGGTTCTTGATTTAAAGCTGGCGTCTAAACCAGTTACTCCTTCAGCTTTTGCCAAAAATAAATTGGCCCTGTAAACACCGGTATAACCTTTTTGCCAAAGGCCGACCTGTGGCCCGCGAAAAGGATCCAATGTGAAATCATTGTAGGCTACCCAGCTTGGCTGATCAGAAGCATCACTACCACCCGCAAGTGCTTCATCAGAAGCAACTGTTAGCAATGGCTGCTTCATGGTATAACCACCCGAATTGCCCCATTGCATTACATCATATAGGGCGATCAATCCCTGGAAGACTTCTTCCTGGTTTTTATAAAAATTTACTTCCAGTTGTGTGCCTCTCGGTTCCAGCTCTAAAAAATCTTTGCTGCATGATCCCAGTACAAAAACACTTACCAGTGCAATGATATATTTAATTGTATGTTGTTTCATTTGTTATTTTTTATTTTTTTTAGCCAAATGGAATTCGCTAAATAATCTCCGAATTGATATAAGCATTGTCATGGCTCATTTCATTTTAGTTTTTTTTAAGGATTAAAAACCAAGGTTAATGCCAGCCATTATTGAACGGGCCTGCGGGTAAATACCCCTGTCTACACCATAACTTCCACCACCTATCTCCGGATCAAATCCTGTGTACTTTGTAAATGTGAGAAGGTTGTTGCCCATTACATATACACGCAGTTTATTCAACCCTGCTTTTTTAATCAAACCATTTTCAAATGAATAGCCGATCTGTAGTGTTTTGATCCTGAAATAATCGCCTTTCTTCAAAAAGAAATCAGAACTGCGACTGAAATTCTGGTTAGGATCATTATAAGCTACTCTTGGAAAATAATCAGAAGAGCCTTCTCCAACCCAGCGTCCTAAAGCTTCTGTCGTAAAATTGGCAGTAGGCAGATCAAACCTGCGCAATGCCTGGAATATTTGGTTGCCAGCAACACCTTGTCCAAAAAGAATAGCATCAAAGCCTTTCCAGTTGGCAGATAAAGTAAAACCAAAACTCCAATCAGGGGTAGGGTCACCTATAATGCTTCTGTCATCATTTGTAATAACACCATCCCCATCTGTATCAACATAACGCAGGTCACCGGGACTTGCATTGGGCTGTAGTAATTGCCCGGTATGATTTTTATAATTGTTTACTTCATTCCAGTTTTGAAACAAGCCATCTGTTTGAAATCCATAAAATGAACCGATGGCATGGCCGACTGCTGTCCTGGTAATTTCTACACCCTGCGGACCAAATGTTTGTCCACCCAGGAATGTTTTATCCTCACCGAGATAAGTGATCTCGTTTCTCAGATGAGAAACATTAGCGGTGATATTGAAATCTACCTCGCCAATCTTGTGCTTATATCCTAATTCTATTTCCACGCCACGATTTTCCATATCCGCTATATTGCCGATAGGTCCATTGTTACCTACATAATCCGGTACATCAATGCCCAATAGCATGTCAGAAGTTTTCTTATTGTACCAATCTATGGTAAGGTTTAATTTATTGAATAATACGGCGTCAATACCAATATCCAGTTGAGAAGTTCTTTCCCATTTAAGATCAGGATTGGCAATAGCATTGGGACTGAAGCCCGGGATCAGTTGACCATTGATGGTATAATTTCTTCCACCACCAACAGTAGATACATATAAGAAGTCACCGATACGGTCATTCCCATTAACTCCGTAAGAACCTCTTATTTTCAGGAACGTCAC
>JAKFEJ010000221.1:0-6731 GCA_036675745.1 Chitinophagaceae bacterium
TCCACAACAGTTGCTTCATCAGTGAATTTATCTTTATAGTCTATCTGGAAAGCCGGTAATAATATTTTGCTATGAAACGTTTGCGGTGTTTGCACCAACATTACTTTGTTGCGGTCAATAGCATCATTACCCTCTTCTGTCAGTAGTCTCACGCTGTCCTTACTGGTTACAACAGGAATAGCACTACCTGTTTCAACAGTTTTTGCGTAACAGGCATGTATTAATTCCTTTGATAATAAACACCGCACCCCGTCATGTACAAAAATGATTGCTTCCCCTTCTACTAACTGCAATCCATTTTTTACGGATTGAAAACGGGTATCGCCACCAGCCGTAATACGGATCCGATCTTTATCAAAATAGGCATCGATGATCTCCTTTCCCATATCCGTATATTCAACAGGGAGCACTAATACTACCTGCAGATCATCGTATGCCTCCAAAAAGACTCTGAGTGTATAATATAATACAGGCTTATCTTTTAACAGCATGAATTGTTTAGGAAGTGTTCCGCCCATTCGTGCACCATTTCCCCCGGCAACAATAATCGCATATTTTAGCATGATGGCAAAAGTAGCGAAGAACGGGGATTTGTCAAGATTGGTAACAGGACAAACGCATTAAAATGCGCTTAGAAACTATTCAAAGAAGTGAATTGGAACACGGATGATACGGATTGGATAGATAAACACTGATTTATTCTGCTTCGCAGACTAAATCAGTGTTTATCTCTGTGGCAAATAATTTACTACTGAAATATGAACGGATTTTCTGTAAAATCCTTTTAATCCGTATCATCCGTGTTCTGTATTAACCTGAATTTTACTGCGTTTGTCCTGAGATTGGTAACCGCCGGTAATGTTTTATCATAGTGGTTTTATTTTCCCCAACCGCCTCTTAATCGTATGCCTAATTCTACTCCTATATACCATGATTTTTTCTTTGATTCAAAAGGCAGATAATCGATACCGTTGACCGATAGTTTATGATCAGCATGAGGATAGCCGGTCATATCTTTTGTATAAACCAAACCCACTCTTCCAAATTTAAATTCATATAAATAAAGTTCACCTGTTATCCGATGCATAATGACTGTACCCTGGTTGGGAATGGATTCTTTAACAGGATCCGTTGCTGTTTTATCAAACCAGCTATACTGGTGACCAAATACCCAACCAGGTGAATACCCCGCACCAAAAGCAACAGAATATTTTTTGCCCCTGAATAATTGCCTTTCAAAAACAACCGGTATTTCTGCATATTGATAAGAAGTAGTCACTATACTCACTTCGTTGTCCGTTGAATTCCATAAGCCGGCATCCTTTCGTTCATAAAAATTTCCATACCGGGGTTTTAATGTTATGCGGTTCCTGCCTTTTTTATCAATATTAAGATGCAGCGATAAACCAATATGGAAAGCACGGGTTTTAAGATAATTGTCTTTGCCATTCGTATTATCCATTACCGGGTGGGTCATAATATTCGCATTGATACCATAATCAAGAAAATGCTTTTTGCGTTGCCTGGGTGATTTTGAAATTTTCTCTGTAGTATCTTTCGGTTCCTCCGGTTTTTTTTCTTGCTTACCCATTGCCTTTTTGGCTTTCGCTTCCGCCTCATTCTTTGCTTTTTCTTCGGCTTCCAGTCTTGCATTTTCTTCAAGCACACAGCGAATATCAGTTTGGCCCCATTCTACCATATTAAAATAATGGCAGTTGTTGCCACCGGAAATATAAAGAGCATCAGCAATGTCTTTCATATTAATTATTTTGACAACAGACTTGCCAAGCGTAGACTCTGCAAAAATGCCCCCGATAAAACCATCGCTGTTGATCAGTGGCATTCCCTTGGCAATACCTGCATCAATTGGTACGCGGAGAATAACTATACCTGCTTTTGGGGGTTTGACAACAGAAATTTTACCTTCCTGTACAGCCCAGATCTTATCACTAAGCCATTTATCGCGGAAGGTGGAGAATTTCCCTTTTTTGTATGTCAACGAATGATAATAGTTTCTTTGCCATAAACTGACAGAAGGTTTTAGCGATTTATAAAGCACTACTGTAAAAGCACCGAAACGGGCTTCTTTAATTTTTGTCGCTTTAGCTTTATATGATCCACCATAAAATTTAACCTGCTTAATGGTGTTGGCTATTTTTTCCGGAAAAGCGCCTTTTTCTATAAGCGAACGTCGTACGGCAATAAAATAAAGTTGAGTTGAATCTTCAGCTGTGATCAATCCATAATCGCTAAGCCCTATTTCCACCACATTATCCAAATAACTGCGGGTATATTCAGGATTTGATTGTGCAATGGTCTCTTTGGAAAAAAATAAGAAGATAATGATCACTATGATCCTGCTTATAGAATTTTGATGTGCTGATCTTTTAAATGGAGACTGAGAATTTATCTGCCAGCCTTGATAATTATCAGCCTGGTCAATATTGTGCTTTCCGGAGTGATTGATACTGAAGCAGAAGGAGTTAAGCAGCAGGTAAAAAGGTTTCATAGTTTTGGTTTTCCATATTAGGATTGCAGCTTATGTATTAACTGCAAAATGGGCAAATTATTGCCTTCTAAAATAGACTCTCTTAATAAAGAACTCTTACCGGTGAAAAGTGCTGATAAATTTGTTCTGTAGCTGTTGTTCCTTCGTGACCATTTATGAAAATTCCAGTATTCTTAAAAAGAAAATTAAACAGTAAAGGGTTAGAAAGCACAGGACTTTTCATAAACGTTAATATTTTTAAAAGTGCTGATCAAAAAGGCATTGTGTTTGTTTAGAATATATATAAACACATAGTTATGTCCATCATAAAACTTTTTTGTTTGGCTATCCCTGGATTTTTTGTTTTAGCATCCTGTACCAAAGATGCGGTGAGGAACCTGGATGCCGGTGAAAAGCCGCTTTATATTACAAAGCCGGCTTCTTCTACCGATTTTTCTACGTATGCAACTTTCAGCCTGGCCGATTCAGTAGCTGTTATAAGTAATAATCAATTGATAGAAAGGGCGAGAGAAGATTATGATATTGCCATTATTGATGCCATTGCTGCGGAAATGCAAAGCAGGGGTTTTACAAGAGTAGGCCACGATGAAACGCCTGACCTCGGTATCAGTATCAGCAGGATTTACAATGACTTTACAGGCATTATTGATTATTCTGATTATTGGGGTGGCTATAGTGGATACTGGGATCCTTATTATTGGGGCTATCCTGGTTACGATTATTATTTTCCGCCGGTATACGGGACCTATACCGTTACTGAAGGTGGTTTGGCCGTAGATATGTTTGATCTGAAAAATGCCGCAGGCAGCAACCAGTTGCGGCAGGTATGGAGCGGTTTGGTTCGGGGTACAGGCACTTTTACTACTGCGAGGACTGCAGGGCATGCAAAAGCATTATTTGAACAATCGCCCTATATAGCTAATTAAAAAAACAGGTAATGAAAAAAATTAAGATAGTACTGTTCACAATCATAATTCTTTTAGTGGGAGTAATAAACACATCTGCTCAACGGGGCGAATTAAGGATGACCGCCACTATTGCCGGGGCTACTCCTTCAGGTGATTTTAAAGATGTGGTTGATAAAACTTCACTACGGGGAGCGGATGTAACTATTTTATACGGTATCAACGATAAGTTCTCCGCAGGATTGAATATCGGCTTCCAGGATTTTTATCAAAAGTTTCCAAGAGCCGTATATAAGCTCTCAGATGGTAGCGATATATCAGCGGTACTTACCAATTCTATACAAACTATTCCGTTATTGGCTACAGTCAAATATAATTTTTTACCACAGGCGAGGGTACAGCCCTATGCGACTGCGGGTGCAGGTGGCGCCATTGTTCTCAACAGGCAATACATTGGTGAATATCCAAATGAAACTAATAAATTCAGCTTTGCCGCCAAACCGGGAGTGGGTGTTTATATTCCATTCCGGAAGCAGGGCGAGGTGGGTGTAAACCTTGGTGTGAATTATAATTATATCGCTTACAAGCTGGATGATATTTCTAACCTGAGTTATATAGGGTTTACAATAGGTATTGGTTTCCCGATGCGGGATTAATGAGAGTTTCGGTTTATTAGTCATTGCCGTTTTGGTGTTTTCCCCAACTTTACCAATAAAGGAACCAGGTATTATCGTAGCTTAAAACCTTACTTTGAACGCTTTTACCCTGCCTCAGCCATACTTTATCCTGCCAGTATCCTGCCTCAATCTACGCTTCAACCCGCAAAATATTACCGTGTTAATACGGTTGCTTACCTAAAAGTTTTTTGCTTTCTTTAAATATGGCAAAACAGGTAGGCACGATAAAAATAAAAGGAACCATTGGCAGTATATGTCTTTATAAACTTGACGGTAATTTTTATGCCCGGACAAAAAGCTCACTGGATGGTAAAAGAGTAAAAAAAAGCAAGGCATTCCGGGAGACGATGAGGTATGCCCGTTTATTTGCCAAAGCATCTGTGATAGGATCGACTATTTACCGGATGCTGCCGAAGGATAAAAGAAGCAGAAAGGTTTACCAGCAACTGACCGGGAAAGCTATGAAAATGCTGAAAGATGATTTGAGCGAAAAGGAAGTAATAAAAAAACTAAAAATGACACTGTAGTTCCAAAGATTATAAGATAATGCGGCCTGCTTGTATTTTACAAGGACGGTCTGTACTTTACAAAGGCCAGATAATTTATCTTTACTAAAACGGAAACCGTATGTCAGAAAAAACAGTACATGAAGGTCGCAACGTCAAACGCTTTCGGGAAATGCTGCAAATAAAACAGGATGCCCTGGCTGATGCATTGGGCGATGACTGGAACCAAAAAAAGATATCGCTGCTGGAAGCGAAAGAAAGTATTGAACCTGCTATATTGGAAAATGTTGCTAAAGCCTTGAAAGTGTCGGTAGAAGCTATCAGGAACTTTGATGAAGAATCAGCGATAAATAACATTGCATGTAATTTTCATGATAATGCTTCAGTTAATTATAAACCCGTTTTCAATTCAATGGAAAAATGGTTAGAAGCCCTGGAAGAAAATAAAAGGCTGTATGTTGCTCTGCTGAAAGAAAAGGATGAAAAGATTGCATTGCTGGAACAGATGCTAAATAAGAAATAATTTTCTTTTTTGGGATCTTCCCTAATCTTCCACTAAGTAAGCAGCTCCGGACAATAAGACTACTAAAATCATTTCCTCAAAATCATCTCAATCAGTAAATCTTAGTTCTATCTGTATATCGCCACTTCACTCTCCCCATCACTATTCCTCATTGCCCTGTACATCCCCGCACTGTTAAAGATCATTGCGGCATTGCCCTGTGCATCCACGCCTATCATACCGCCTTCGCCTTCGAGCTTTATTAGTTTATCATTTACCACTATGTTCATGGCTTCGTGTATAGAGAGGCCTTTGTATTCTATCAGGCAACTAACATCATAAGCCACTACACCACGGATAAATGGTTCGCCATGGCCGGTGCAACTAATAGCGCAGGTTGTATTGTTGGCATAAGTGCCGGCACCAATCAACGGGCTGTCGCCGATACGGCCATATTTTTTATTGGTCATCCCGCCCGTGCTGGTAGCAGCGGCAATATTTCCTTCTGCATCGCAGGCAACAGCGCCTACTGTCCCGAATTTTTTATCACGCATCAGTTCTTCCAGTTCCTGGTGCGTATGATCCAATGCATAATTATCCGAATCACGGATGGCCTTCCACTGATCGTAACGGAATTGGCTGAAGAAAAATTCATCGGGCTCTAGTTTTATTCCCTGCTTGATGGCAAAATCATTAGCGCCTTTTCCACTAAGAAATACATGGTTGCTGTTGCGCATTACTTCCATCGCCAGTTCAATAGGATTACGGACATTGCGTACTCCTGCTACTGCTCCTGCATTCAATGTCAGTCCTTCCATAATAGCGGCATCCATTTCCTGCAATCCTTTTTTGGTAAATACAGAACCCCTGCCTGCATTGAACAGCATATTATCTTCAAGCACAACAACGGTTGCTTTCACCGCATTAATGGCTGTGCCACCTTCTTCCAGCACGGCATAGCCAGCTTTTAATGCATCTTCCAAACCTGCGAGGTAAGCGGATTCCAGGTCAAGTGTCATATCCTGTTTCAATATGGTACCTGCTCCTCCATGTAATGCTAATGTATATTTTGACATAAATTGATCAGCTATTTTTAGCAGCCGAAATTAGACATTTTGTACAGGAACAATTTCCATGTTTTTTAAACGATAGTTAGATGAATGCTAACCCTTGATTCATTTTGTTGAAAAGACTGCAATTTTTGAATACGGCTTATTGCCGCTGGCATTTTAGAACACGGATGACGGATTTGTAAAAGATTTACACTGATATAATCTGTGTAAATCCATTCGTTCTGTGCCATCCGTGCTCTGTATTTATTATGCTTTCTTCTTCTGCGAAATAGCGATATAATAAACGGGTATGCCTGCCAATACAATACCCAGTCCCCACAATGTATATGCGGGTTTGAAAATAATAAGGAACACACAGAATGTCAATCCTAAAACGATGTAAAGAGCCGGCATGAAAGGATAAGCGAAGGCTTTGTACGGTCTTTCTGCGTCAGGCCTTTTCTTGCGAAGTATAAATATGCCGATGATTGTAAGGACATAAAATAATACAACAACGAAGGCTATCATATCCAGCAGATCATTGTATCCACCACTCAAACATAATAAAGAAGCAACGACA